>URHR01000170.1 GCA_900547725.1 uncultured Eubacteriales bacterium | reverse complement strand
AAAACTTTTTCAAAAGTTTTCTAAGTAGGGTTCGGGGCAAAGCCCCGAGGTCTTAAACAACCCTGCCAGAAAGGAAACGCTATGGAAGAAAACAATCAGCAGAAGCACATCCCCCACGCGTACGACGAGACGCAGATTCAGGTTTTGGAGGGACTGGAAGCAGTCCGGAAGAGACCGGGTATGTACATCGGGTCAACCTCCATCAGAGGACTGCACCACCTCGTGTACGAAATCGTCGATAACTCCATCGACGAAGCACTGGCGGGGAGATGTAAGCGGATCGAGGTCACCCTCCTGCCGGACGGCAGCTGCGCGGTGCAGGACGACGGGCGCGGAATCCCGAGCGGCATTCACCCGAAAATGGGAATCCCGACGCTGGAAGTCGTGTATACCGTCCTGCACGCAGGCGGTAAATTCGGAGGAGACGGGTATAAATTCTCGGGCGGTCTGCACGGCGTGGGAGCGTCGGTTGTGAACGCGCTGTCGGAGTGGGTCGAAATCGACAACTGCCACGACGGCGAGCGGTATACCGAGCGCTTTGAGCGCGGCGTGGTGGCGCGGAAGTTCAAGGACGAAGGACCGACCGATAAGCACGGTCTGTACGTCCGCTTCAAGCCGGACGCGCAGATTTTCGAGGAGACCACCTTCGATTACGAAACCCTGTTGAAGAGACTGCGCGAGCAGGCGTTTCTGAACGCGGGGGTCAATATCTCCCTGCGCGACGAGCGTGCGCCGCTCGAGGACGGAACGTACCGCGAGGACGACCTCATGTACGAGGGCGGTATCCGGTCTTTCGTGGAGCACATCAACGAGCAGAAGCACTGCGAGGTGATCCACCCCGAGGTCATTTATATGCGCGCCGAGAAGGAGGACTGCGTGGCGGAGGTCGCGATGCAGTACAACGACAGCTACAACGAGGCGGTGCTGACCTTTGCGAACAATATCAACACCGTGGAGGGCGGAACGCATGAAATCGGCTTCAAAACCGCGCTGACCAAGGTGTTCAACGACTACGGCAGAAAGTACGGCATTCTCAAGGATTCGGACAAGAACCTCTCGGGTGAGGACGTGCGCGAGGGTCTGACGGCAATCGTGTCGGTCAAACTGACCGAGGCGCAGTTTGAGGGGCAGACGAAAGGAAAACTCGGAAACAGCGAGATGCGGACTTTTGTCTACAATCTTGTAACCGAGAAGCTGGCGGAGTATCTGGAGGAGCACCCTGACGTGGGACGCGCGATTCTGGACAAGGCGTTGGCGGCGTACCGTGCGCGGGAAGCGGCGCGGAAGGCGCGCGAGGCAACGCGGCGCAAGGGGCTTCTGGGCGGCAACTCCCTGCCGGGCAAACTGGCGGACTGTCAGGAGAAGAACGCGGAATTCACCGAGCTGTATCTGGTGGAGGGAGACTCCGCAGGCGGTTCGGCGAAGCAGGGGAGAAACTCGCGGTTTCAGGCAATTCTGCCTTTGCGCGGCAAGGTTCTGAACGTGGAAAAGACGCGGCTTGACAAGGTGTATGCGAACCAGTCGCTGATTCCGATCATTCAGACGCTCGGTTGCGGCATCGGGGAAGAGTTCGACCCCGCGAAGCTGCGGTACGGAAAGATTATCATCATGGCGGATGCCGATGTCGACGGTTCTCACATCCGGATTCTGCTTCTGACCTTCTTCTTCCGCCATATGCGGAAGCTGATTGAGGACGGGCACGTTTACTTTGCACAGCCGCCGCTTTACAAGATCTACCGCAAGGGGGCGAAGTACGGCAACGAGCGCTATGCCTTCTCGGACGAGGAGCGCGACAAAATCATTGCCGAGATGGGCGGGACGAACATTGAAGCCGACCGCTACAAGGGTCTTGGTGAGATGGACCCCGAGCAGCTGTGGGAGACGACGATGGATCCTGCCTACCGGACGATTCTGCGCGTGACGATCGAGGACGCGATCGCCTGCGACGAGATGTTCTCGCTCCTGATGGGCGACAAGGTTGACCCCCGCCGTCAATTCATCGAGCAAAACGCGAAGTTCGCGGAGAATTTGGATATATAAGGGAAAGGAAGACCTTGGAGGCGCAGGGAGACCCCTTGAAAGGGGCTCCCTACCCTCCAA
>URHR01000169.1 GCA_900547725.1 uncultured Eubacteriales bacterium | reverse complement strand
TTACTTGCAGAATGGCTTTGCGCCTCTGATGTTCGGAGATTGCGCATAAGGCATCGTAACGAATCACATTCCACTTACCAATCGGGTGCGATAGCCGCACTCTGCAAAAAGCCTCACCTCCCAAAGCGACAAAAAACTTCCCCCATGTCCCCGCCATTCTAAAAAGCGAAACAAATTTCCACTTTCTAAATGGCGGGGACATGGGGGAAGTTCGGGGAGGTTGAGGGAGGTTTGGAGGGAGAAGCGGCGATTTTGCAAAGCAAAATCTGCCGATAGCGGCTTTGCCGCGTTGAACTCGCCTCCGAAAGGGGGGTCCTTCTCCCTCCAAGGTCTTACCTTTCCCTCTCCGCAAACGCAACCTCCATCCGGCAGCGCTCGGTGCGGTTGCCGTGGATTTCGATGAGGTAGTCAAGAAGAAGCGAGCCGTCGGTCAGAACGCGGTTGTCCACGCGGAGCGCCTGAACACAGACCTCGAAAGCGGAGAAAGGGGTGTTGTAAATGCAGATGTGTCGACGTCCCGCTTCAAAGATCAGCGCCGTGTTGACGCTCCCGCCGCGCAGCATCGAGACCAGATCGGGCGAGTCGAGCGCAAAGCCGATTTTCGTCGTCGCCCCTTCCATGCCGGTCAGCTCGCTTTCGTGCCAGACCAACTCCGCGCGTTCGCCGGTTACAATCAGCTTGCCTTCCATCGCAAGCTCCATTTCCTCGGCTTCTTCCGCGTCGCCGTCGGTGGCATCCGGCGCGTCCCCGCAGTCGCAGCAATCCTCGTCGCAGTCGTCCGCTTCGTCTTCGTCGCTGTCGCCGTCAAAGTCGGGGAACAGCGGCATCGGAACGCCGACCCGCCGCGTCCGAACGGTTATCATGCCGAATTTGCGCCGGATCATGCCTGCCCTGCCTTTCTGCGGCGGAGCAGCTCCGCCACCCGCATGACGGCAAGTTGGGTCTTGGCGTCGGGAATCCGCCCTGCCATCACCTCGTCAACCAGAGCGGCGAGCGGAATGTCCGCGGGTGCGAGAAACTCGTCGTCGTCAAAATGCGTTTCCCCGGGAGTCAGATCCTCGGCAAGATACAATCCGATGACCTCGTCCAGAATCGCGGGGGAGGTGTAGATGTTGCCCAGAAAGGTCAGTTTTCCGCAGGTGTAGCCGGTTTCCTCACGCAACTCGCGGAGCGCCGCGGCGGCGTGATCCTCGGTTTTGCTGTCCAGCTTGCCTGCGGGAATTTCGGTCAGGATTTCGGCGTGGGGGTAGCGGTACTGGCGAACGCAACGGACGTTTCCGTCATGGTCGAGCGGCAGGACGCAGACCGCACCGATGTGCCGCATATATTCGCGCTCCGCCTCCTTGCCGTCGGGCAGGCGCACGCGGTCGACGTACAGGTGCACGACGCGACCGTCAAAAATCAGGCGCGACGCGACGGTTTCCTCGCGCAGAGCCGAAAGTTCGTTTTGCTCATTCATGGTCTCGGTTTTCCTCCGAATGCTGTTTGCGTTTGATTTCGTCTTTTATTATACCGCTTTTTCGTGCGTTTGTCAAGTGCGCGCATAGATTTGCGCTTTGCGGGCATTCTACAGAGTGCCTGTATTGGTGAAAGGAGTGATTTGGTATGGCAGGAAGCGTGAAAGTGCGCGACGCGTCGGCGCTGTTATCCGATGTATACCGCAACGTGCGGATGGCGGAGGATTCCATCATCAATCTGATGCCGAAGGTGACCGAGGAGAAACTCAAGAATATGCTGACGGTTCAGATCAGCGTTTACTCTGCGTTTTCCTCCCGCGCGGCGAAGGAACTCGCCGAGGCGGGGGTCAAGCCCGAAGAGGAAAACACGATGACAAAAATGGGCGCGAAGATGGGCATTCTGATGAACACGCTCAAGGACTCGACGCAGGAGCATCTTGCCCAGATGCTGATTGAGGGGACGACGATGGGGGTCGGTGAGCTTTTGCGCGCGATCCGCGACGCGCAGAACAACGGCATCTGTGGCGAGGCCCTCCGTCTCGCAAACGACGTTCTCTCCTACGAAGAGCAGGTGGTCGAGGAGATGAAGGGATATTTACGGTAGATTAGGAAGACCTTGGAGGGAGAAGGGACCCCCTTTCGGAGGGTGTCCCTTCTCCCTCCAA
>URHR01000168.1 GCA_900547725.1 uncultured Eubacteriales bacterium | reverse complement strand
TACCGCTCGTCAGTACGTTCAGAAATGGATGCCTATCGTTGCCGCATCGCAGACGGTCAAGGGAAACGAAAAGGAAAGAGAATTTTTACATTCATGGATAAACGTAGTTGACTACGAATAAATAAAAAATAACGGAGGATTGATTATGAAAGTAACAGTATGTATCGGGAGCTCATGTCATCTAAAAGGCTCAAGGCAGGTTGTTGAGGAATTTCAGCACCTTATAGCCGAAAATGAGCTGCAGGACAAGGTGGAGCTCGGCGGAACGTTTTGCATGGGCAACTGCCAGCAGGGCGTTTGCGTAACGGTGGACGGCGAGCTTTACTCGGTATCCCCCGAAACCGCGAAATCATTTTTTGAAGAATACATATTAAAATAAGAAAGGACTGACCTTTCGCTATGTCGGAATTTTTAAAGCTGAAAAAATCCAACTGCAAAAACTGTTATAAATGTATCCGCCACTGCCCGGTCAAATCCATCCGTTTTTCGGGCAATCAGGCGCATATCATCGGAAACGAATGCATTCTTTGCGGTCAGTGCTTTGTGGTTTGCCCGCAGAATGCCAAGCAGATCGTGGACGAGACCGAAAAGGTTAAGGTTCTGATCCAGTCCGGCGACCCCGTTTATGTCAGTCTGGCGCCGTCCTTTATCGCCAACTATGCGGGAATCGGCATTGAAGGGATGCGGAAGGCGCTGAAAAAGCTCGGCTTCGCGGATGCGGAGGAAACGGCAATCGGAGCAAACATCGTCAAGACCGAATACGAAAAGCTTCTTGCCGGGGGCGACCGTGATGTCGTGATTTCCTCGTGCTGTCACTCGGTTAATCTGCTGATCCAGAAGTACTTCCCGCGCGAATTGGAAATGCTTGCAGACGTTCTGTCCCCGATGCAGGCGCACTGTCGCGACATCAAGCGGCGTGTTCCCAACGCAAAGACCGTTTTCATCGGTCCGTGCGTGGCAAAAAAGGACGAGGCGGAGTATTACAGCGGCATTGTGGACGCGGTTCTGACTTACGAGGAACTCACCGCATGGTTTGACGCGGCGCATGTGCGGTTGGAACCGGATATGGATCACACAGAGGAAAGCCGCGCGCGCTTCTTCCCGACAACGGGCGGAATCCTCAAAACGATGGCGCAGAACGCCCCGGGATATACCTACATGGCAATCGACGGCGTAGAGAATTGCATTGCCGCACTGCGCGACATCGAAAGCGGGAAGATTCACAGGTGTTTCATCGAAATGTCAGCGTGTATCGGCAGTTGCGTCGGCGGTCCTGTGATGGAGAAATACCACCGCGCCCCGGTTGCGGATTACATGGCGGTTGCACAGTATGCGGGGTCGCGCGACTTCAATGTCGCTCAGCCCGAAAGCGATACGCTGCGCAAGCAGTTTGAGCCGATCGAACGTCGGTACGGAACGCCGAGCGAGGACGAGATCGCCGAGATCCTGCGCAAAATGGGAAAAACCAAACCCGAGGACGAATTGAACTGCGGTTCCTGCGGGTATGATACCTGTCGGGAAAAGGCAATTGCCATCTATCACGGCAAGGCGGAAATCTCCATGTGTCTGCCGTATCTGAAGGACAAGGCGGAGAGCTTCTCGGACAATATCGTCAATAACACGCCGAACGGACTGATTGTGCTGAACGAGAATCTCGAAGTGCAGCAGATCAACGCGGCGGCGCGGCGCATCATGAATATCCGTTCCGCGTCCGACGTTCTGGGCGAGGGCGTGGTGCGTATTCTCGATACGAGCATTTTCGATCGGGTGCTGAAATCGAAGCGCAGCGTACGCAACGAAAGGACGTACCTTGCCGAATACAAAAAGTACGTGGAACAAACGGTGGTGTACGATCCCACGTACCACCTGCTTGTGTGCATCATGCGCGATATCACCGATGAGGAAACCGAGCGGCAGAAAAAAGAAAGCATCTCCCGCCAGACGGTGGAAGTTGCCGATAAAGTGGTGGATAAACAGATGCGCATCGTGCAGGAAATCGCTTCGCTTCTCGGCGAAACGGCGGCGGAAACGAAAATCGCGCTCACCAAGCTGAAGGAGTCTATCAGCGATGAATGATTTATGCGTAGACGTGGGATATAAAAGCGTGAATCACTTCGGCGAGCAGCTTTGCGGCGACCACGTAGACGTGGTGGAAGAGGGCGAAAATTCCTCGGTGGTGGTGCTTGCGGACGGGCTGGGCAGCGGCGTGAAAGCCAGCATTTTATCCACGCTCACCGCCAAAATCATCTCCACGATGATGGCGGAGGGACTTTCCGT
>URHR01000167.1 GCA_900547725.1 uncultured Eubacteriales bacterium | reverse complement strand
TTTCTAAGCAGGGTTCGGGACAGCGTCCCGAGGTCTTAGGTCTTATGGTTTGGGCAGAGCCCCAAGGTCTTATGGTTTGGGGCAAAGCCCAAGGTCTCCCACCTCAAAACTTTTCCACAGGCTGTGGAAAAGCGTGTGGGAAAAAGCGAAAAGCGGTGGAAAACTCTTGCGGGACGGCGGTTTTCGCCCTGTTTTGAGAGAAAACGGGAGAAAAAGAGAAGAAAAGAGCCTGTGGAAAAATGAAAGACTTGACTTTTCGGCTCGGGTGATGTATAATATTTGATGTAGCGAAAGATTCCTGAGAGGAAAACGGAAAAATGGAGAACAGGAGCATCCTCTCCGCTGAGGAAACGGCGGCGCAGGAGAACTATATCGGGGAAATACGAAGTCAAAACGACAGGGACGCACAGGAGAGCGGCAGGCGCAAACGCGCGTTCGTCCTCACCTTCGGCTGTCAGCAGAACGAGGCGGACAGCGAGAAACTGCGCGGACTGGCAAAACGCATGGGCTACGATCTTACCGACCGAGCCGACGACGCGGATCTCATCGCAGTCAATACCTGCGCCATCCGCGAGCACGCCGAAAAGCGCGCGCTGTCCATCGTCGGGCAGTATAAACATCTCAAAGAGAAGAACCCGAACCTCGTCATCGCGGTCTGCGGGTGCATGACCGCGCAGGCGCACCGCTGCGAGCAGCTGAAGAAAAGCTACCCGTATGTCGACATCGTGTTCGGCACGGCGTCCATCCACCGCTTCCCCGAGTTTGTCGCCGGGCGACTGGGCGGCGGAAAGCGGCGTTTCTGCCCTGCAGAGGAAAAGAACGCCGTTGCCGAGGGTCTGCCGATCGAGCGCGAGAGCGATTACCGCGCGTGGGTTTCGATCATGTACGGGTGCAATAATTTCTGCTCCTACTGCATCGTGCCGTATGTCCGCGGGCGGGAGCGGAGCAGAACCCCCGAGGCGGTCTGCGACGAGGTGCGCGGGCTTGTGGCAAAGGGCTACCGCGAAATTACCCTGCTCGGGCAGAACGTCAATTCTTACGGCAAGGATCTGGGAATCGGCTACGACTTTGCCGACCTGCTGGCGGAGCTGGATCGCATCGAGGGGGACTACGTCCTCCGTTTCATGACCAGTCACCCGAAGGACGCGAGCCGCAAGCTGATTGACGTCATGGCGTCGTCGCGCCACGTGGCGCACCAGTTCCACCTGCCGATGCAGGCGGGGAGCGACCGCATTCTGAAGCGGATGAACCGCCACTACGACACGGCGCAGTATCTTGCAACCGTCGACTACCTGCGCGAAAAAATCCCGGACGTCACGCTGACGTCGGACATCATTGTCGGTTTCCCGGGCGAGACCGAGGAGGACTTTGCGGGGACGCTCGAAATGCTCCGCCGCGTGCGGTTTGATATGCTCTATTCGTTCATCTACTCCCCGCGCAAGGGAACGCCTGCGGCAGAGATGCCCGACCAGATCCCGCGCGAGGTGCAGGGCGAGCGGTTCGACCGCCTTCTGGCGCTCCAGAACGGGATCGGCGCGGAGAAGAACGCCGCCGAGGTCGGGCAGGTGCGGCGGGTTCTGTGCGACGGGGTGAGCAAGAACGATCCCGCGCTTTGCAGCGGGCGGACTGACGGATACAAGATTGTCTTTTTTGCGGCAGACCCCGCCGACGCGGGGAAGTTTATTGACGTGCGCATTGACCGCGCCGACGCATACGCGCTTTACGGCACGAAATTATAAAGGCGTCACCGCGCAATTCCGATGGTGCAATTGCGCAGAGACGCCTAAAATAACCGAAACGGAGAAACGAACATGGCAGAAGCAGAAAACAAACAGGAGAATGTTTTTGAGCTTGCGGCGCAGCTTGGGCGCGCGCTGAAGGCGGACGCGCGCATGGTTGCGTTCGAGGCGGCGAAGGCGGCATACGACGCAGACCCGCAGCTCAAGTCCTATCTGACCGAATACGAGGTTCAGCAGAAGGCGATGCAGAGCGAGATGGCGAAGTCCGAGCAGGACACGCATCTGCTTGCGATGATCCGCGAGCGGATTGACGTTCTTTACCGCTTGATCAACGAGCACCCCGCTTTCGCGGAGCTGAACAGGACGCAACAGGTGGTGAACGATCTGATGAACCGTGTAAATCAGACGATCATGTACGAAATCACGGGTGAGGCGCCGTCCTCCTGCACGCACGACTGCTCGTCCTGCGGCGGGTGTCATTAAGGGAAGACCTCGGGGCTCTGCCCCAAACCCTAAGACCTTGGGGCTCTGCCCCAAGCCCCGCTTAGGAAACTTCTTGGAAGAAGTT
>URHR01000166.1 GCA_900547725.1 uncultured Eubacteriales bacterium | reverse complement strand
CCGTCGAGCGGGATTTGGACAGCTGTCGCTTCTCTCCGCTACCGGATAGAAATGGTTCAAGTTAGTGAATGAACGGAGGGTGGGATGGAATGCGGGGCGCTCCCTTCGGATTGCGCCCCTGTAGAGTGCGTAACCCATTGAAAATAAGAGTTGATAAAGGTTGAAGCACTCTTTATACAGTTTGCAGAGCCTATGGAAGGCTTCCCCTTGGGGGGGAAGCTGTCGCGTCAGCGACTGATGAGGGGGGATAAATCTCCGCTTTCTATACTTTCTATATGAATAAGTCAGTAAGAATCGTTCAATTAAAACGGAACGACACACGGGTCGTTCCACCAATCCACCAACTAACTTCCCTACCACTTCTATCCGGTAGCGGGAGAGAGGCGACAGCCGCCAAAATCCCGCTGGTCGGGATTTTGCTCGGGAGCAGCCGGAATTCGTAGCACGGAATATGGCTACATCAGAATCAGCACAATAAAAAGGGAGATATAAAAATCCCCCTTAGTTAAAGTTCTTGCGGTCAAGGGGCTTCTTTCAAGAAGCCCCTTGCAGGGTTTGGGACAGAGACCCAAGGTCTTAATCTACTCCCCCGACTCAATCACATAGACCGCACCGCGGCGGACAGCGATCAGAGCGGCGACGCCGACAATTTCGTTGGAGATCGCGTATTGGTTGCGGCGACGGAGAAGCGCATTGCGGAGCGGGTACTTGCAACCCTCGACCGTCACCCCGCGCGCACGGTCGGTCGCAACAATCAGGGAGAGATAGCGGAAGCGGGCGTCCCGGGCAATCAGCAGACTGCCCGCACGCAGAAACCGCACGCGGTTGTGCCCGTCGGTCAGAATCGCGCGAACCTTCTTCTGCTCCAACTCCTCCAGAATCGCAAGCGTGGAGAGCGTGTGATCCACGCGCCCGCTCAACCCCGCAATCAGCGTGATGTCGGTCGCGCCGCGCTCCAGAGCAAGACGAACCGCCAACTGCGTGTCGGTGTCGTCCTTCTCGGCGGGAACGCGGACAACCTCGACTCCCGCAGAAACCGGCGGTGTGCCGAGCGAATCGAAGTCTCCGACCAACAGGCGCGGCGTAACGCCCAACTTCTGCGCCGTTTTCCAACCCGCGTCGGCGGCAATCGTCAGGTCTGCGGGGGCGGGTGCTGTGTCAATCCGATCCGTGAAAACCGCGCCGCCCGCGTAAATGAACGCTTTCACCGGAATCCTCTCATTTTTCAGCCAGAATCCCGCGCATCAGCGGTGCCAGATGCGCGGCAACGACGCTGTGCCCGTCGCGATGCGGGTGCAACGGCTCGGGCGAAATCCACTCGGACGCGTTGATGAAATGCACGCGGCATTTGTTCGCCGTGTTGTAGTCCGCAACCAGCGCTTCCAAGGTGTCCTTCTGTCTGCCGCAGAACGCGGAGACGGCAAAAACTTCCGCCTGCGGGCTTCTTGCGCGGACTTCATCCAAAAGGCGGGTATAGCCTGCGCGGTACTCTTCGGGGGTGTGACTGCCGTCGTTCGCGCCGTGGTTAATGACGATGACATCCGCCGCAGGAAGTCCCTCCAGCGGTTCCCCGTCAAAGAAATAGGGGTAGGAATCGGGTGCGGCGGGGACTCTGCCGCAACCCGCGCGGGTTGCGCCGACAGCGCCGTAGCCCATGACGAGCGGGCGGTAGCCGAGCGCTTCGGCGGTCAGCCAACCCCACGTTGCGCAGACGTCGTCCTGATACGGGCGGTTGAGTTGGTCAATCTCGTATGCCGCGTGAGTTCCCTCGCAGTAGTCGGTGTCGATCAGGACGCCCTCGGTGATGGAGTCGCCGATGATCTCCATTACGGGGCGCGGGTCGGGCGCGATGGGGGTGGGGTGCTCGGTCTGCACGCCGAGGAAGCGGACGGCTCCCGTCAGTGGCGCGTACCATCTTCCCGTCTGCTCAATGCCCCCCTTGTAAATGATCCGGCAAGTATGCGGTCCTGTTGTACGGGTTTTGATGCGGATGTAGCGGTCGAGCGCCGCTTCCACCATATCCCCGCCGTCGATGCTGATCCACAGGTGCAGGTGCGGTTCTTGGTTAATGCTTGTATCGAATCTCGCGACCGCCATGTCTCCCGTAAATGCAAACTCGACATACGATCCCGTCGCCGTTGTAACGGCGCAGTCCCGATACTGTTTCCACCTTCCCATAAGGCGGACTGATTCGTGCGAATAGGGTACTACCATGTTTTTTTCTCCTTTTCAATATCTCGGGGCGCTGCCCCGAACCCTGCTTAGAAAACTTTTGAAAAAGTTTTCTAAGGACTTTCAAAACTTTAAC
>URHR01000165.1 GCA_900547725.1 uncultured Eubacteriales bacterium | reverse complement strand
TTTGGAGGGAGAGAGCCCCATCTTTCAAGAGGGGGCTCTCTCCCTCCAAGGTCTTCCCCCTACCTCACTTGACAATCTCGTCCAGGATTCCAAGATCCCACATCAGGCGAGAACCGATGTACTTGTCGCGCACATCCTTGCTGAAGAGGATCGCGTTCCGCTCCTCTTCGGGGGAGAAACCAAGCTCCGCAAAGGAGACGGGCAGACCGATTGCCTGAAGCTTCGGAACGATTTCCGAAGGCAGCGGCAGGGAGTGAATGACCGCCTCGATCTCGTCCCAGTGCGCAATGATCCGCTCCAGACGCGCGCGGTGCAGTTCCTTGTCGTACTTCTTCTCGCGCGCCTCGTTCGCAACCATCACTTCGCCGCTCTTGCCGAGCCATGCGCGCAGTTTCTCCGCCCAGTCGGCGTAGGAGAACTTCTCCACATAGGCAAGCGCCTTTTCGCGGTCGGGCTTAACCGTCCGCAGCTTCTCGTAAATTCCGAGACAGATCACCGTCGCCGCGCCGCACTGAATGCCGTGCAGGTCAAACGGCAGACCGAACTCCACCCCGCGCATATCGCAGATGTGCGAGAGGTAGTGCTCCATGCCCGAAGCGGGGCGCGACACCCCCGCGTAGTTCGCGGCAATACCCGACAGCACCATTCCGTTCATGACCGCCGCAATCGCGGTCTTGTCGCGCTTTGCAATGCCTTCCAGATTGTCCATGCACGCCTGCAGACCCTCGTTGACCAAGCCCGCAACCGTCTCGCAATAGTACTCGCCGTTGATGATGTGCGAAATGCGCCACTCGGCAATGCTGATGTACTTCGCCAGCATATCGCCCAGACCCGAAAGGATCATCCGCATCGGCGCGGCGGCGAGGATGTCAAGGTCTCCGATCACTGTATCCGGCACGCGGCTGTCCAGCGACACCTTGAGGCTGTCGCGGATGGTGGACGACGTTGCGGAGGCGTAACCGTCCATCGACGGCGCAGTCCCGAAAATGACATACTGGCGGTTCGTCAGGTTCGCAACGATCTTGCCGACGTCGTTGACAACGCCCGAGCCGACGCCGAGAATGAGGTCGCAGGCGTAGTCAAAGTGCATTGCAACCGATCCGACCGCGTGCTCGTCCGGCTCGACCCGCTCCGTTCCGGGCAGGCAGTAGACCGTGCAGGGAATCCCCGCGTCCGAGAGGATCTTTGCCACCTGCTCGCCTGCGGCGGCGTAGGTGTTATGATCCGCCAACAGAAAGACCTTTTTCGCGCCGTAGGAGCGCACGACCTCGGGAACGCGGCGGATTGCGCCCGATTCGATGATGACATGGGAAAAGCCCGCCTTATGGGTCTTTCCGCACGCGCACTTAACCCCTTCTGGGTGATTCAGCAGTTCCTGCAATTCAGACATAAAAACTCCTTTTCTCCGCGTAACGTCTTGACGCGGCGCTTGGTTTATGCTATAATCATAGCTGAAAATGCGCAAATAATCAAGCCCCGCCGAAAAAGTTGACAAATAATCACCGAACGGCGGGAAATCATCATGCGGGAGGGCGAAAACATGACCATCAGCGAGCGGCAGGAGCGGATTCTGGAGTTGTTGCGGCAAGAGCCGAAAATCAGCGTGGCGCAGATGAGTGCGATTCTGTATGTGAGCGAGCCGACGGTACGGCGGGACTTGACCGAGCTGGACGCGAAGGGGCTGATTCACAAGGTTTACGGCGGTGCGGTTCTGCCCGAGGGGGCGGAGACGCTGATTCCGTTTGTGTTCCGCGAGAACGAAAAGAGCGCGGCGAAAACGGCGATGGGGCGGCGCGCGGCAGAGCTTGTGGAGGACGGCATGGTGGTGCTTCTGGACGGCTCGACGAGCGCGTTCCATCTCGTGCCGTTTCTGGCTTCGAAAAAGGATCTGACGGTGGTGACGAGCGGAGCAAAGACGGCTCTGGCGCTTGCGGAGGCGGGACTTTGCAACTACTGCACAGGCGGGAAGATGCTGAACAACTCCTACTCCTACGTTGGGGCGCAGGCGGAGCAATTCATCTCGGGGATCAATGCGGACATTGTTTTTTTCTCCTGTCGCGGGCTTTCGGAGGACGGTCGCGTTTCCGATCCTTCGGTTGAAGAGGTGAATCTCCGCCGCGCGATGTTGGAGCGTTCCCCTCGCTCCTATCTCCTTTGCGACAAGAGCAAGTTCGGCAAGGTTTATTTCTACAACCTCTGCTCCGTCTCCGACCTGAGCGGCGTGATTTCGGAGGGGTGAGGGGGATAGGAAGACCTTGGAGGGAGAGGGGAAGACCTTGGAGGGAGAAGGAACCCCCTTTCGGAGGGGGTTCCTTCTC
>URHR01000164.1 GCA_900547725.1 uncultured Eubacteriales bacterium | reverse complement strand
TGGCAACCAGTGCATAGGAGGCAAAGCCGTGGTCGCGACTGCCGTGGCGCTCGCGGTACTCCCACAGCGTTCCCGTCTCCCCTGCCATGCCGCCGAAGAAGGTAGTCAGACTCTGCAGAACCGCCGCTTTCTCCCCCATCTTCAGCAGTGCCTCCAAGCGCAGGTACGCCCCGATGAAAGCGTTGATGGGCGCAATCTCCTCCAACATCACGGCGCGATCCGCACCGAACACATCCAGAACCAGATGCCGGAGTTCCGCATACCCGGACGCGGTCATGTCGATTCCGCCGAACAGGATTGCGTAGTACTGCCCCGCCTCGGAACAGTCCGCGCACCGCGTCAGCACGCCGTCATTCCGCACTGCGTGGTCAAGGAACACCCGCCCGTCAAAGGACTGCCGCACGGTCTCCCGCGCAACTTTTTCCGCCTTTTCGCCCGCCGCACGGTCTCCGAACAGGCGCTCTGCGCACCGCAGAACCTCCGCATAAAGGAAGTTGGTCGGATAGCTGACGTCCTGCGTCCAACCGTTCGCGCGACTCCACTCCACAAAGTTCCACGACGGGAGCTTTTCGAGCAGTCCGTCCGCGTTCTCATAGCGGCTGTAGAAGTCCAACAACCCGTAAACCGACTTGCGGAATTTCTCGCGATCGTCACCGTGCCCGCGGTTCAGCACGTAGTCCGCAACCTCCAGAATGTACCACATCGTCCACTGCGGAATGAACTTTCCGTCATCCTGCGGCTCGGAAGGATAGCACATCGGAAGCACGTCATCGGGGTACTCGCCCATATTTTCGAACAGACGGAAATTTTCCAGAAAAGCGTCCTCGACCGCCGTAGTTCCGCGCAGGCAGTACTCCACCTTACCCGTGAAGTAACTGTCGCAGAGCCACCCTGCACGTTCCCGCGAGGGGCAATCGGTATAAAGGTCGACCGCATTGTGCGCGAATGTCCGCATCGCGCCCGCGTAGATTCCGCGCAGGCAGGGATCTGTGATTTCGTCGGGGACTTTGACCCCCGTCAAATCGCCCGCAAAGGTCTTGATTCCGAACCCGTCGAGCCAAAGGTCACCTTTTTTCACAAAGACCGCCGCATATTTCAGCGTGTACGGTTCAAATGTGAGGAAGTCGAACCGCCCGCCAAGGGTCAGGTCTACCACGTTGTGCGCGTGCATATCGGTGAATGCGAAGCGGTCGGGCGACGCGTCCTCGGAAAACGCCACGACAACCTCTGTTCCGTCCTGCGCAGTTCCGAAAAGGTGCAAAAAGCCGGTTTCCATACGGGAAAAATCAAAAATCGCGTAATGTCCTTCCGCCACGCCGAGCGGCAGAGCGGTCAGCCCCGCCTCCCGGATCTGCTTCTGTCCCTGCACCCATTCGTAGGAATGCCGCTCCACCTCTTCCTCGGGGTAACGTCCCCAACGCTCGGAGGGTTGGAAAGAATAGAAGTTCTTCCGGATTTCCGCGCCCGGATCGGCTTCAAAGCGACCGACCGATGCCGCGCAGGACATGGGAACATCTGCATAGGACGGATAGGGTGCGACCCGCGGAATCACCTTGGGCGGATTCTCCATGACCGCCACGGGCGTTGCGCGCCCGTAGAGCGAATTACGCAGATCCCATTCCTCCACAAAATGGCGTTGCACCGAATACCGCGCGCATTTGCGTTTTTTTGCATCGGAAAGGAAGCAATCAAAATCCCGCCCCGTTGCGGCAAGAACCTCGCCATCGCGCACGACCTCTGCCCAGAGGAACATGGGTTGCAGGACGGTGGAAAGCGAGCGGCAACCGTAACCGAGAACAGAAATGATAATCTGGTTTCCCGATTTTCTGCCCAGTCCGTCGAGCGGAATGCAGTCCATACGGGCATAGCCCTTGGCGGTTCTTGCCGGTCCTGACGCGACAAAGCGCCCGTTGACTGCCACGCGGTAAAGATCCGCCGCGCAGATGTGCAGTTCCGCGCCCGAAAGGGAGTCAACCTGCGCCGCAAAGGTCGCAAAGGCGTTCATCACGCCGCTCAGTTCTTTTACATAAATCGGCTTTGCCGTCCGAAACATATTTACCGTACCTCCGGGGATATTACTGGATTTCAGGCAATACCGCGCAATCCGCGAATGGCACACTCACTCGCGATTGTGTCATCGGAATTGTGCGGTCTTGCCTTAATTATACCATGCTTTTCCACCGATGTCAATAGAATTTCACCCCGCATTTCTTCCATTTTTTCACGGCAATTGTGCAGGTTATTGGTGGAAAATACGCAAGATTAAGAAAGACCTTGAAGGGAGAAGGGACCCCCTTTCGGAGGGGGTCCCTTCTCCCTCCAAACCTCCCTCA
>URHR01000163.1 GCA_900547725.1 uncultured Eubacteriales bacterium | reverse complement strand
GAGGGAGAGAGCCCCGTCTTTCAAGAGGGGGCTCTCTCCCTCCAAGGTCTTCTTCCTCCCTCCAAGGTCTTCCTATCCCCCCGAAAATTTTCGCATAGCAATCACCACACGTGCGCATAATAGGCGAAAAAGGAGAGTGCCTATGCGATTTTTGTGGACAGACCACCTGACACCACTGCCGGAACATCCCCTCGATACCGATATCACCGCAGACGTCTGCGTTGTCGGCGGCGGCATCGCGGGAATCCTCATCGCCCAAGAACTTGCCGCGCGCGGCGCGGATTGCGTCCTGCTCGACGCAACTCTGCCGGGAGCAGGCATCACAAAAGGAACGACCGCCGTCCTCACCGCCCAACATGACCAGTTGTATTGTAAACTCGCCAAAACCTACGGCAGGAACGCCGCCGCGAATTACCTGCACGCCAACCTTGAGGGGCTGGCGCATATCCGCCGCCTCGCAAAAGATATCGACTGCGACCTCGAAACCCGCCCGTCGGTCATGTACTCCCGTACCGGTCGGGATGACCTGAAACAGGAAGTCGACTTCCTGCATTCGGTCGGCTTCCCCGCCGCCTATACCACCGCCCCGAACCTCCCCTTCGCCGCCGTTGACGCCGTCACCTACCCCGATATGGCGCAGTTCCACCCGCTCAGATTCCTGCATGCAGTCGCGCGGAGTCTGCGCTACTATTCCCATGCCTTCGTCCGGAAACTGGAGGGCACAACCGCAATCACCGACCGCGGGCGCGTGCGGGCGAAAAAACTCGTCGTTGCCACCCACTTCCCGTTCGTCAACCGCCGCGGGCTGTATTTCGTCCGGCAGTACCAGATGCGCTCCTACGTCATCGCGTTTGCGGGCGCGCCCGACCTCGGGTGCACTGCCGAGGACGCGGGCAACGCGGGCGGCGGCTTCTATTTCCGCAACTACCGCGATCTCCTTCTGGTCGGCGGCGGGAGTCACCGCACGGGCAGAAAGGGCACGGGCTTTGCGGCGATCACCGATTTCGTCCGCGCGCATTTCCCCGACGCGACCGAGGTCTGCCGTTGGGCGAATCAGGACTGCGTAACGCTGGATTACGTCCCCTATATCGGGCGCTACAGCCCCGCCATGCCGGACGTGTTTGTTGCCACCGGCTTCGGGCTGTGGGGCATGACGACCTCCGCCGTTGCCGCGCAACTTCTCGCCGATGCCATAGAGGGCAGGCAGAACCGCTACGCGGCGGTGTTCGACCCCGCGCGAAGCCTTCTGCACCCGCAGCTGTTTGCCAATCTCGGCGCGACGTTGGGCGATTTCCTGCTCCCCCTCCCCCGCCGCTGTCCGCATCTCGGCTGCGCGCTCCGCTACAACCGCGCGGAACACTCGTGGGACTGCCCCTGCCACGGGTCGCGCTTTGATTCGGCGGGGCATCTGATCGACAACCCCGCAATGAGGGACGCCCATGTCTGACCGTTATTTTGAGGGGTGGTACTACAAACAGCGCGCGGGGGACTATATGCTGGCGCTGATTCCCGGGAGGGCGGCGGACGGCGCATTCGTTCAGCTGATCGACTCCTCGGGAACGCGGAATTTCCCCATGCCCGATTTTTACGCGTCGGGCGACACGGTGCGGACGGGGGACTGTCTTTTTTCGCCGCGCGGCATCCGCGTCTCTCTCCCCGGGGTGGAGGGCGCGCTCCGCTACGAGGGGCTGACGCCGCTCCGCTCGGACATCATGGGACCGTTTGCGCGCCTGCCGATGCAATGCCGCCACGGGGTGGTGAGTATGTCGCACCGTGTAAGCGGGCGGATGGTTGTGGACGGCGTTCCGCACGATTTCGACGGCGCGACGGGCTACTGCGAGAAGGACAGCGGGCGCTCGTTCCCGCGCTCCTATCTCTGGCTTCAGTGCAACGATTTCGGGGGCTTCCCCTCCCCGCTTTCGGTGATGGCGGCGCTCGCGCACATTCCGTTTCTCGGGTTCTCCTTCACAGGCTGTCTGGCGGTTGTGATGTTCGGCGGGCGGGAATACCGTTTTGCGACCTACCGCGGGGTTCGGATTCTGGATTACACGTCGCGGCACGTGCTTCTGCGGCAGGGAGCTTGGACTTTGGAATTCGACCTTTCGCCGCTCTCCGCCGGGGGCGAGTTATGCGCGCCGTCTCTCGGGCGGATGTCGTGGCGGATTCGGGAAAGCTGTGACGCGCGTCTGCGCGTTCGTCTCTCCTCCCGCGGCTCGCTTCTTCTCGATGCTCTCTCCCCCCGCGCGACTTGCGAGGTGGTAGGTGAGGAGTGAGGAAGGCCTTGGAGGGGAAAGGAAAGACCTTGGAGGGAGAGGAGCACCTCTTGAAAGAGGCGCCCCTCTCCCTCCAAA
>URHR01000162.1 GCA_900547725.1 uncultured Eubacteriales bacterium | reverse complement strand
TGCCGCGGAGTCGAACCCCGAAGGGGCGCCGGCAGGCGGAATCTCGGCACTCGTGATCGCATAATATAAACAGTCAATAAGCACTATGTCAAAAATTTATCCTCTTCCGCTCCATCCCCCATACAGCAGAATTCCCAGACCCGCCGAAAGGAGGATCATGAGGATCGGGGACGGCGGGCGGTGACGGAAGCGGCGGCAGAGCGCATGGAGGACGAGCAGAATGCCGAGAATGGCAAGTCCACGCCAATCGGGGGCAACGGAATCTCCGACAGCAGAGAAACCGAACAGCGTTCCGAGCGCCATGGTCAGCGCCGTTCCGAGGATCAGTCCGACCACGGCGGGGCGGATGCCCCCCAATGCGGCGTTCACGCCCGCATACTTCAGCAGATTCCGCATCAGCGCGGCAATCAGCAGGATGATACAGAACGAGGGCAACACCACGCCAAGCGTTGCGCACAAAGCGCCGGGGAAGCCGCCCTGCGACGAGCCGATGAAGGTTGCCATATTGACGGCGAGCGGTCCCGGGGTGGATTCCGAGACGGCAATGAACGAAAGAAATTCTTCCTCGGTCAGCCAACCGTACCCCAACACCTTTTCGCGGATCAGGGAGATCATCCCGTACCCGCCGCCGAACGATACCGCGCCGATCTCGAGGAAGGTCAGAAACAGCCGCAAATAAATCATGCGTTCCCACCCCGCCCTCTCACACGCGCGATAAGCCACACGATCACGCCGACCGCTCCGCCCGCGAGAATCAGAAACACCGAGGAAAAGTTGACCGCCGTCAGGGTCAGCGCGATCAGCGCGCCCATGGACAGCGCGCAGACCGCCACCGCCATGGGGGTCTTTTCCATCGATTTCAGCATTTTCAGTCCCGCCGAAGCAATGAGATAAATGACCGCCACCCGAATTCCGCAGAAGGCATAGCCGACATAGCGCAGGGAGAGAAAGCGGTCAAAAAACAGGGAGATCAGAAAAATTACAAAGAACGACGGCAGGCAGACCGCCAACGTTCCGAGCGCTGCCCCCGCAATTCCCGCAACGCGATAACCGATATAGGTGGCACTGTTGATCGCGAGCGGTCCCGGGGTGGACTCGGCAATCGCCACAAGGTCGAGGAACTCGTCCTTGCTCATCCACCCTTTTTTGGATACGAACTCATTCTCAAGCAGAGCGACCATCGCATATCCCCCGCCGAAAGTAAACGCGCCGATCTTCAGCATGGACAGGAATATGCCGACAAGACGTTTTCCCTTACTGTTCTCCGCCATTGTCCTGTGTTTTGTCCTCCGATGCCGATACGTTCGCAGTAACCGTCACGTTCACCGCATCCGCAGTTGCGGCGGGCTTGTTTTTCAGGTAATTTCTTTGCAGGAAGAACGCCAGCACGGCAAGTCCGAGAAAGACCAACGACATCGTCTGCGAAGGCGACAGGAGCTTGCCGAGCTGTCCGCGGTCGTCATAGCGCAGAAATTCAATGAGGAAACGGAACACGCCGTAGGACGCAAGATAAACCGTCATCGTGTATTGGAACTTCTTTTTCAGAAGCAACCATGTCAGCACGCCGAACAGGACAAACAGGAACGCCGCTTCGTAAAGCTGAGTCGGATGCACCTTGCCAAGCTGTTCGAAATACGCCCCCGGGAACTGCACGCCGAAAATGCTGTCGGTGGGCTTGCCGTAGCAACAGCCCGCAAAGAAGCACCCGATGCGCCCGAACGCGTGCCCGACCGTGATCATGCAGGGAATCACGGGCATAATATCGTAAAGATTCCCCGGAACTTTCTTGCGGAAGATCATCCAGATAATCAGATATACAACCGTTCCGCCGATCATGCCGCCGAGGAAGGTAATCCCCTCGCCGAGATGGAATCCGTTTTCGGGATGCTCAATATAGTTGTAGGTCGCCTGAAACAGCGCGGCAAACCCGAAGCCGAGCAGAATGGAAACGATACCGTCGTAATAAACAAGGTCGGTCAGCTTTCCCGGCAGTCCGAGCTTTTTGGAATATCGGAACAGCACAAGAAACGCAAACAGAATTCCGACGGCAATCATAATGCCGTACATATGCACGTTCAGAAATAAAGGATTCGGTAACATGAATACAAGCCTCCTTTTGGTTTGTTCGTTTCATTATAGCACAAAACCGAGACTTTGTAAAGAGGTAGCGGAAAATTTACAGACCTTCACCCCCGCAAGCTTCGCAAAAATGCCCCAAAAAACCAAAACACCCCTTTCTTTCCAATCGATAGACTTCCCACTCTAAAGGGGCGCAATCCGAAGGGAGCGCCCCCGCATTCCAACTCGCCATCCGTCCCCCAACTAACCTGAACCATTTCTATCCGGTAGCGGAGAGAGCGCAAGCGCACAAATC
>URHR01000161.1 GCA_900547725.1 uncultured Eubacteriales bacterium | reverse complement strand
CGGGTGCTCTTGGGGGAAGTTCTGGGAGAGTGAGGGAGGTTTGGAGGGAGAGAGAACCCTCTCCAAAAGAGGGTTCTCTCTCCCTCCAAGGTCTTTCTCATCGCTTTTCCTCGTGCGTAGGGACGGCAACAGCAGGAAGCGCGCTTTTGCGGTAATCGGAAGGCGTTCGACCCGTGTGCTTGATGAAAGCGCGGTTGAAGGTTCGGAGCGTCCCGAAACCGACGTGAAAACAAATGTCGGTTACCGAGTCGTCCGAGTTCAGAAGCATCCGGCAAGCCTCGGAAATGCGCAACGAATTCACATAGTCGTTAAACCGCATCCCCAGTTTCTGACTGAACAGATGCGAGATGTAGTAGCGGTTCAGCCCCAGCTTGTCCGACAGAACGGAAAGCGACAGATCGCCCATATAGTGCCGCGTGCAGTAGAAAATAATCGACCGCAACGCCCCGGAATCGTCCTGCGGAACACCGATCAGCTTCATTCCCGAAAGAATCTCCGCAAACAGCGCGAGCAGATATCCGTGCAGCTTCTCCGTCCGATACGACACAGCTTCCTCGGGCTGACGGCAGATCGCCACAATCGCGTCGAACAGCGCGTTGATGCGCGGATCGAACGCCCCGCCCGCAACCACCGCCGATTCGGGCACAGACAGTTCCAACTCGTCCGACAGTTCCGGGATCAGGTCGGGCTTGAGGATCATAATCGAGTAATCCTCCTTCACCGCCGTCTCGTAGCTGTGAATCTGGTTCGGAAAGGTCAGAAACAGATCCCCGGGCTTCAGATTGTAGCGGCGGGAATCCGCCGCAGCAACCGTTTCGCCCGCGCGATAGAGCACCAGTTCCAGCTCGCGGTGCAGATGCGCGGAGCATTGGAGACGGTTGCACGGTCCGCTGATCCCGTAGTAAATATCCTTATCTTTCTTTTCGTACCTGACATTCAGAGACATTCCGCCGCCTCCCGTCCGCAAAAATTCCGCATTATCGCTTGCCTGTCAACTGTCAACTGTTACCTGTTACCGATACACGCGGATCACCCGCGACGACACCAGACACAGGCACTCGTAATCAATCGTCCCCGCACGATCCGCATACGCGTACAGTTCCTTCGGGTCGTTCCCGAACAGCGTAACCACATCGCCGACCGCCGCGCCCGTATCGGTGACGTCAATCATGGTCTGATCCATACAGATGCGCCCGACAATCGGCGCGGGCTTTGGACCGTCCGCCGTTTCCACCGTGACAAAGCTTCCACTATACGCGCGCAAAAAACCGTCTGCGTAGCCGATGGGCATGGTTGCGATCAGCCGCTCGGTGCGCCCCGAAAACGTTCCGCCGTAGCTGACCGTCTCGCCCGGCAACAGCTTGTGCAGGTGGGAGATGACCGTCCGCAGTTTCATAACGGGTTTCAGCGGCAGTTCAATGCAGTCGGACGGGCGCGCCCCGTAGAGCAGGATTCCGAGTCTGACGCCGTTCATTCTGTCCGCCGCGCGCCGAACGGTCGCCGCGCTGTTGCAAACGTGATGGAACGGGATAACAACGCCCTGCCGCTCCAGAATCTCGCGAACCGCACGATATCGCTCGGACTGCAGGT
The DNA here is from genome assembly GCA_900547725.1 of uncultured Eubacteriales bacterium. GTDB lineage: Bacteria > Bacillota > Clostridia > Oscillospirales > CAG-272 > UMGS1865. The sequence goes on along the minus strand of URHR01000161.1, from coordinate 806 downwards.
TCGTGAGCGCATCGCCCTCCCCGCCCGTTTGTTCGTCCGCGCGCGCGAAGTGGGTGAACATTCCCTCCACCGACAGATGCGCAAATCCCGCGACCCGTGCGATTGCCGCCACGGTTGCGGTGATTTCCATGTCGCTGTGGGCGGGAAAGCCGATGCGGTTCATGCCGGTATCGAGCGCGACATGGGTACGGACGGTCACACCCGCCGCCGCGGCTTCGCGCTCCAGTCTCGCGGCATAGTCCTCGGACAGGAGCGTTTGGGTGATGGCATAGCGCCCCAGTTGGAGCGCCAGTTCGGGCGGGGTATAGCCGAGAATCAGAATATCCGCCTCGCGGTGGTTCTCGTCGCAGACCGCGCGGACAGCGACCGCTTCATCGATGCAGGAGACGGCGAAAAAGTCGCACCCTTCGTCCAACAGCGTGGCAACGCAGGCGGGTGCGCCGTGCCCGTAGGCTTCCGCTTTGACAACCGCGATCATGCGAACCGACGGGTTCTCCGCCGTTGCCATTTCCCGCAGCAATCTGTAATTTCTGCGCAGAGCGTCGAGGTCGATCTCCGCCCACGTTTTCCGCTGTTCCAGTTCGGGCAGCGACGAATACAGCTTATACATCCGTTCCACCTTGCTCCCCCTCTCCTTTTTCCTTTTTTCTCTTTTCACTCCCTACTATTATATCACATCTCCCCTCTCTTTGCAACTGTTTTTTTTGAGAGAAATAAGAAAGACCTTGGAGGGTAGGGAGACCCCTTTGAAAGGGGTCTCCCTACCCTCCAAACCTCCCTGACCCTCCCCGAACTTCCCCGCAAGA
>URHR01000160.1 GCA_900547725.1 uncultured Eubacteriales bacterium | reverse complement strand
CCGTCAAGCGGGATTTGGACAGCTGTCGCTTCTCTCCGCTACCGGATAGAAATGGCAGGGAAAGACCTTGGAACTCTGTCCCAAGCCCTGCTTAAAAACTTCTTGAAAGAAGTTTTTAAGAATTTCAAGAACTTTAACCAAGGGGATTTTCGCTCCTTGCTTTTCGTTGTGCAGATTTAGGATGTAGCCGTATTCCGTGCTACTATTTCCGGCTACTCCGAGACCAATCCCGTCCAGCGGGATTGGCACGGCTTGCGCCTCTCTCCGTTACCGGATAGAAATGGTTCAAGTTAGTTGCTGACTGATGCGGAACGACACGCGGGTCGTTCCGATCCGGTCAAACTCACATTGTTTTCAGGATGGTTTCGATTTCCTCGGGAGTATGTGCGATCCGGGTTGCGCCGTGGGCGCGGAGGAAGGGTTCGTCGCGGTAGCCCCAGCCGACTCCGATATGCGCCATGCCTGCGTTTTTGGCGGTTTCGATATCCACGTCGCTGTCCCCGACCATCACGCACTCGGATAGCGGTGCATCAAGGGCTTTTGCCAGTTCGGTTGGCATGAACGGGTCGGGTTTGGTCGGCTCTCCGGGGCGGACGCCTCTTGCGGCGTCGTAGCTATGCGGCAACAGAACCTGCTCCGAGAGTTTCTTCACGAACTCGTCCTGTTTATTGGAGAGCACGCCGATGCGGTAGCCCTCGCGGTGAAGGCGGTCGAGCAATTCCGCCATGCCCGCATAGGCTTCGCGGGTATGGTCATAGACCTTGCCGTATTCGGTGTTATAGTCTGCAAGCACGCGGTCGATCTGCTCCGCGCTTCTTACGCTTTCGGGAATCGCTTGGCGGATCAGCTCGCGCGGACCGTGGTTGATGAATGTCAGCACCTCTGCGTCGGAGTGAGTCGGATAACCGTAGCGGAGCATGGTATTGTTCACGCCCTCGCGGATGGCGGGAATGGTATTTGCGATCGTTCCGTCAAAATCAAACAGGATAGCTTTCATGATTTGCCCTCGGTTCTGTTTCTGATACAAACAGTATACCACAAAATCCCGGGCTTGTCAAGGTCGGCGCGTGCCGCGGGCAAGAAAAAACGCCCGAACGCTTGACGAACGCATAATTTTGTGGTACAATATAGGGTAGAAGTACAGAAGTACCAAACCAACAGAAAGGATAAAATCGATGACACTTTACGAGGACCTGAAATGGCGGGGTCTGATACAGGATATCTCCAGCCCCGATCTGATTGATAAGCTCAACGCGGGAGGTATGACGTTCTATATCGGCACCGACCCGACAGCGGACAGTCTGCATCTCGGGCATTATTCCTCTTTCCTCATTACCCGCAGGCTTGCGGCGGCGGGTCACACGCCCCTGCTTCTGGTCGGCATGGCGACGGGGCTGATCGGCGACCCGCGCGGAACGGTGGAGCGCAAGCTTTCCGACCGCGAAACGGTTATGAAAAACTTTGACGCGCTCAAGGCGCAGCTTCAGAAAATCTTCCCCTACGAAGTGGTCAACAACTACGACTGGGTGAAGGACATCACCATTATTGATTTCTTCCGCGATTACGGCAAGCACATCAACGTCGGCTATATGCTCAGCAAGGATCATGTGAAGCGGCAGATGGAAAGCGGCATTTCCTATGCGGAATTCTCCTATATGCTGATTCAGGGCTTGGATTTCAAGTACCTGCACGAGCACCGCGGGGTCGACCTGCAGGTTGCGGGTTCGGATCAGTGGGGCAACATCACCACGGGCATTGAGCTGATCCGCAAAACAACCGGCGACGAAGTTTACGCGCTGACCATGCCGCTTGTCACCGATTCGCACGGCAACAAGTTCGGCAAGAGTGAGGGCAACGCGGTCTGGCTCGACAAGAACAAGACCAGCTCTTACGAACTCTACCAGTTCCTCATCAACTCCGAGGACAGCAAGGTGATTGACTACCTCAAGCGCCTGACATTCCTCTCGCGCGAGGAGATTGAGGACATCGAAGCGCGCCACAATGCCGAGCCGGAAAAGCGGATTGCGCAAAAGGCTTTGGCGCAGGCGATTCTGACCGATCTGCACGGCGCGGGCGCTTACGAGGAAGCCGTGAAGATCAGCGAGCATCTCTTTGCGGGCGAAATCAAGGACATTCCGCCGCACGATCTGCTTGCGGGGTTGAAGAATGTTCCGCACTTTGAAACGACCGGCGGCGCTCTGGTTGACGTTCTGGTCTCCTCCGGCATCTGCACCTCCAAGCGCGAGGCGCGCGAGTTCCTCTCGAACGGTGCGCTTTCCCTCAACGGCGACGTGGTGAAAAATCCCGCCCTCGAAATCACATCCTCTCTCTGCATCGACGGTCGCTATCTCGTGATCCGTCGCGGCAAGAAGAAGTACTATGTGGGAGAGCTGAAGGGGTAAGGAAAGACCTTGGAGGGAGAGAGCCCCCTCTTGAAAGACGGGGCTCTCTCCCTC
>URHR01000159.1 GCA_900547725.1 uncultured Eubacteriales bacterium | reverse complement strand
TTTGGAGGGTAGGAAACCCTCTACGAAAGAGGGTTTCCTGCGCCTCCAAGGTCTTCCTTTTCTCCAAGGTCTTTCCCATCCTTCCCCTCACCCCAACGTCAGCACGCAGAAATCGGAGAGTTCCTCGCGGCGGCGAACGGTGACCTCTTCCAGAAGTTCGCCGAGCGCAGCGCCAACCTGCCGGCTGTCGCAGCGGAGACTCCCCTCCAGAAGAAAGCCGCGACCGGCATAACCGTTGTCGGGAGAACCGTCCAGAATCTGCGTGTTGCGCGCCTTGACATTGTAGGCAATCCGCGCGCCGGCGGACAGCATCGTGCGCGGCAGGCTCATGGAACGCGCGAAATCGCGCGGGCAAAGATCAAGCAACAGCGTCACGCGGTTCGGCTCCCAGCGAAACTCCGTCGGGATGTCCATGCGATAGCGACCGTCGGAAAAAGTCTGCCGCAGGTATCCTTTGGCGACCACGCCTTTTCCGTCGGAACGGTAGCGGAGAGGGCGTTTTTTCTTTTTGAGATTCAAAACGGGATAATCGGCAAGAAGTCGGTCCATTGCGTCCGCCGCGCGGCTTTTGACTCCAAACAACATCCTGCAGTCTCCTTTTATTTTTTTACAATCTGTGTCTACATTATAATTATAGCATGGAAAAATCCGATTGTCAACGCTTTTTTCGCCAAACCCCTTGACTTTTCTGCCAAATCCGATATAATGGAAACAGAAAGCGAGGAACTGAATATGAAACTGTTGCTTGAACACGGGAGAGTCCTGTCCGGAAACACATTCGTGCAGGATTGCCCCATTCTGATTGAAGACGATACCATTCTCGCCGTCGGCGAAGTCGGCGAACTTCCCAAGGATACTCCCCACCTCTCCGCCCAAGGGCTGACCGTCCTGCCCGGGCTTGTGGATATGCACACCCACGGGCGCGCGGGCTATGACTTCACCACCGCCACGCGGGAGCAGATGGAACGCATGAAGCACTCCTACGCCGAGCACGGCGTGACCACTGTGTTTGCAACGCTCGCTTCGGCGGAGAAGCAGGACTGGATTCGCGCCATCGCCGACATCGAAGCCTGCGGCTACGACGGCATCCATCTGGAGGGCAGATACCTCAACCCCGTCAAGCGCGGCGCGCACAATCCTGCCCTGCTCGTCCCGCTCGACCCGCGCGATCTGGAGGACTGCCTGAACGCGATCCATGTCCCCTGCCACATTACGGCGGCTTACGAACTGGACGCGGACGGCGGGTTTGCCGCCTGCGCAAAGGCTTACGGCGCAACGCTCGGATTGGGGCACACCAACGCCACTGCGGAGGAAACGCGAACCGCAGTCTCGCACGGCGTGGACTGCTTCACGCACCTTTACAACGCCATGCCTCCCTTGCACCACCGTGAGGGCGGCGCGGTCTGCGTGGCGCTGACCACCGACCTGTGGGTCGAACTGATTGTGGACGGTATGCACATCTGCCCCGACATGGTGCGCATGACTTACCGTTTCAAAGGTCCTGACCGCTTCATTCTGATTACCGACTCGATGGAAGCCACGGGATGTCCCGACGGCGAATACGCCATTGCGGGCGAACCGGTGATTGTGCGGAACGGGCGCGCGGAGACGCTCACGGGCGCGTTGGCTGGCAGTACGCTTGATCTGTGGCAGGGCGTGAAGAACCTCATGCGCATGACCGGCGCACCGTTGGAGGACGCGGTAAAGTGCGCAACGCTGAACCCCGCAACCGCAACGGGAATTGCGGATCGCGTGGGCAGTCTGGAGGTCGGAAAGCGCGCCGACCTGCTTCTGGTTGACGACGCGCTGAACATCCGTCAGGTTTTCTCGGCGGGCGTTCCGATCAAAGAAGCAAGGAGTGTGCAGGGATGAAACAACCAATGAATCTGAAAAAGCGGACTGCCTTACAGATTGTGTTGGTGGTCGTTTTCGTTGCTGCGGCGCTGTTTTCGGCACTTCTGACGGTTCTGTCGCTGATCCCCGAGCGCGCGGGATTGGCGGTACGCGAGGAAATCACGGCGACGTCGGCGCGCGTGAGTGCGGACGAGAACATCTGGCAGATCTCGGTTCGCGGGCGGTTGCGCAACACCTCCGACGAGCCGATCACGGTTGAGGGGTTGGTCATCACGGTGAAAGGCTCTCCCGACACGGTTTTGAAGTCGGACAAGGTCTTTACACTTGCGCCGCGCGAGGATTACGATCTTGCGATGGGCGCGACCTCCGACCACGCGGCAGACGGCACGCCCGAGGTCACGGCACTGGTAAACGGAGCTTCCGTTTATCTCCGCAACCCTGCCGACACGCCTCTGATCGCCACTCTTTTCCCGCTCGCCTTCGCCGTCCTCTTCGTCTTCCTCTCCGTCCGCTCCGTTAAAGTTTTACGGCTTCTTTTGGAGGAGGGACGGATAGGGTGAAGAAGACCTTGGAGGGAGAAGGGACCCCCTTTCGGAGGGGGTCCCTTCTCCCTCCAAACCTCCCTCA
>URHR01000158.1 GCA_900547725.1 uncultured Eubacteriales bacterium | reverse complement strand
GTTAAAGTTTTGAAAGTTCTTAGAAAACTTTCTCAAAAGTTTTCTAAGCAGGGTTCGGGACAGAGTCCCAGGGTCTTATGGCTTAGGACAGTGTCCCAGGGTCTTAACGTTCAAAGAGGTATCCATGAGTAAATTTTTCGGAAACAAAGCATTTTATCGCACCGTTCTGGCGGTCACAATCCCGATTGCAGTCCAGAACGCGATCAGTAATTTCATCAGCCTGCTGGATAACGTCATGGTCGGGCAGGTCGGAACAGAGCAGATGTCGGGCGTTACCATTGTCAATCAGCTCATGTTCGTCTACTTCCTGTGCATCTTCGGCGCAGTCTCGGGCGCGGGGCTCTTCACCGCGCAGTTTTACGGCAAGGGGGATAACGAAGGAATCCGACAAACCTTCCGCTATAAACTGTACAGCGCGCTGATTCTCTGCGCCGCCGCAGTCACCCTCTTTCTTACCTGCGGAGAGAACCTTATGCAGCTTTACCTGCGCGCGGAGGGAGAGGGAAACGCCCCCGCGCTCGTCATGCACTATGCAAGGCAGTACCTCGCCGTTGTGATGGTCGGAATGCTCCCAACCGCGCTTACACAGGTCTATTCGTGCACGTTGCGCGAGTGCGGACACGCCACGCCGCCAATGGTCGCGGGAATCGTCGGCGTTGCCGTTAACGGTACGCTGAACTACGTCCTGATCTTCGGCAAATTCGGCGCACCCGTAATGGGCGTGCGCGGCGCGGCGCTCGCAACCGTCATCGCGCGGTTTACCGAACTGGCGCTCGTCATGATCTGGACGCATACCCATACGAAAAAATGCCGGTTTGCAAAAGGGCTGTACCGCTCGTTCCGCATATCGGGCGGACTGGCGCGCAGAATTTTCTTCACGGGAACGCCGCTGCTGCTCAACGAAACGTTCTGGGCAATGGCGCAGGCAATGCTCATGCAGTGCTATTCGGCATGGGGCACGGACGTTGTCCCCGCGCTGAGCATCTCCAACGCGTTTTTTGACACCGCGTCGGTGCTGTATATGTCGCTCGGAACTGCGATTGCAATCGTGCTGGGGCAGACCCTCGGCGCTTCGGGACGCGACAAGGCGAGAGAGGACGCGCCGCGCCTGATGACGCTTTCCCTTCTGACCGGATTCGCCACAACGGCGGTCATTTTCGCCTGCTCGTTCTTCTTCCCGAATATTTACAATACCACCCCGGCAGTCAAGGAGCTGGCGCGGTCGTTCATGCGGGTTGCGGCACTGGCAGCGCCGATTCACGCGTTTACGAACGCTTCCTATTTCACGCTCCGCTCGGGCGGCAAAACGGTTGTCACTTTCCTGTTTGACTCGGTCTACGCGTGGATGATCAGCGTTCCGCTCGCGTTCTGTCTGGTTCACTTTACCTCCCTCCCCATCACGGCTGTCTATCTCTTCTGTCAGCTGATCGACCTCTCGAAGTGCACCATCGGGCTTCTGCTCGTCCGTCGCGGCACGTGGGCAACGACCATCGTCGGGGACGCGTAAAACACCGCCGCAAAGGTTCATCCAAAGTCATAAAGTTGCAAAGGAGCGCATACCATGAGACGATATAACCGCCGCGCGTGGCGCAGGGGAAAGATGCCGATGGGGGCAATCGTCGGGATCGTTGCGGCAGTCGCGCTTGTTGCCGCAATCGTTGCGGGAAATATTCTGAACAGCTGTCTTGACGATGACGCCTACCGGAAGCTGACCGAAGGAGAAACAAAAACCGCAGAAACAACCGAAGCGCCGCAGGTTCGCCGCGCGCCGCTTGTGCAGGCGGAGGCGTTCCGTCTCGGAACTTCGCTCCGCACGCTCGGTGACGAGCCGCCGCAGGCGGTCGCGATTCCCCTCAACGACGAGGACGGAAAGCCGCTTTACACCTCGCCCGTGATCTCCTATCTGGGGCTTGAAACCGCCCAAAACGCATTGACGGGTGTCAAAAGCCGCATGGAAAATCTTGCGGAGGAAGTCCCGCATCTGATCGGCATCTGGAGCGTTACGCTCCCCAAAAATGCGGACGACGCGGTGATATACGCCGCCGCCGCGACCGACGCCGCGGTTCTGCGGGAGTTTCTTTCAATGGGCGGCGCGGAGTTGCTTCTGACCGATCTGCGCTTAGACGGTGACAGTTTCGACGCGTCGCACGCGTATCTGACCGCCCTGCGGCGGGCGCTCGGGCAGGACGCGATTTTCTCGGTGGCAGTTCCGCTGTCGGTTGCTACGGGCGACACGGGGTGGGACATTCTCTACGCGCTCAGGCAGCAAGTGCCTTTCCTGACGTTGGATCTGCGCGCGGAGGCGGACATCAGCCCCGAGCCGGAGACCGACACGTCCGCGACCGGGGAAACCGCTTCTTCCTCATCCAAGCCGAACACGGAAAGCCCGTTGGTACAGGCTCAATTCTACCTTTCCGCCTACCGGATGCGGCTTCTTCTCTCCGCTTCCCAAACTGCCCTTCTCCGCTCCGCCCGTTCCTCGGTATCGGATTATGCGGTGAGGTGAGGAAAGACCTTGGAGGGAGAGAGCCCCCTCTTGAAAGACGGGGCTCTCTCCCTC
>URHR01000157.1 GCA_900547725.1 uncultured Eubacteriales bacterium | reverse complement strand
ATCAGAATCTGTACAACAAAAAAGAGGATCAAAAATCCCCTTGCTTAAAGTTTTTGAAAGTCCTTAGGAAACTTCTTTCAAGAAGTTTCCTAAGCAGGGTTCGGGACAGAGTCCCGAGGTCTTACAGCACCCCGAGGTCTTATGAGGTAAACAAATATGCAAACCAACATTCTGGAATATCTGGAACACACAGCCGCGCGCGTGCCCGGGAAGATCGCGTTCTCGGACGGCAACGATAGCATCACGTTCGAAGCACTCCTGAGCAGAGCAAAACGCATCGGGAGCGCCCTGCTGCGAAACGGAGCGGGCGGTGGAAAGCCTATCGCCGTCCTCATGGAGAAGCACCCAACTGTCCCCGCCGCCTTCTGGGGCGTCGTCTACGCAGGGGCGTTCTACGTCCCGCTCGACCCCGCCATGCCCGCACACCGCATGGAAAGCATCCTTGAAACCGTCGGCGCGGAATACCTGATTGCCGACGAAAAAGGCGAAACCATCGCCGCAGGACTGAATTGGCAGGGGAAACGATACCGCTATGCGGATCTGGCGGAGGAAGCCGAGGACGAAGCCGCGCTTGCGGCTGTCCGCCGCGCACAACTCGATACCGACCCCATCTACGTCGTGTTTACCTCCGGCTCAACCGGAACGCCCAAAGGCGTGGTTGCCTGCCACCGCTCGGTCATCGACTATACCGAAGCCCTCTCGGACGCGCTCGGCTTTGACGAAACCTGCGTGTTCGCCAACCAGACCCCGCTGTTCTTTGACGCACCGCTCAAGGAGCTGATGCCCGTCATCAAATTCGGCGCAACCGCCTATTTCGTCCCCAAAACGCTCTTTCTGTTCCCCATGAAGCTGTGCGACTTCCTCAACGAGCACCGCATCAATACGGTTTGCTGGGTCGTCTCGGCGCTGACTATGATTTCCTCGTTTGGCGTGCTCGAAAAGAACCCGCCCAAGTACCTGCACACCGTCGCGTTCGGCAGCGAGGTCTTTCCGCCCAAGCAGTACGGGCTGTGGAGGAAGGCGCTCCCGCAGGCTACCTTTTTCAACCTCTACGGTCCTACCGAAGCCACAGGAATGTCCTGCTATTGGCGGGCGGATCGCGAATTGGAAGAGGGCGAGCCGATTCCGATCGGTCGACCCTTCCGCAATACGGGCGTGCTGTTGCTCGACGGAAACGGTCATCCCGTGGGCGCGGGGGAGACGGGGGAAATCTATCTGCGCGGAACCTGCGTTACGCTCGGCTACTATAACGACCCCGAGCGCACCGCCGCCGCGTTCGTGCAGAACCCCACGCAGTCGCGCTACCCCGAGACTGTGTACCGCACGGGCGACCTCGCAAGCTATAACCGCTACGGGGAACTGGTGTTCCACACCCGCGCCGACGCGCAGATCAAGCATCAGGGACATCGGATCGAACTCGGCGAAATCGAAGCCGCCGCAGGAAAGGCGGAGGGCGTGCGGCAGTGCTGTTGCGTTTATGACGACGAGCACAAGCGCATTGTGCTGTACTACACGGGGAACGCGGAGAGCGCCGCGCTGACGCGAACCCTGCGCGCGTATCTGCCGCGCTATATGCTGCCCGCAGTCTGCCGCGCTCTGGCGGCTTTGCCGCTGACGCCGAACGGAAAAATCGACCGCAAGGGGCTGAAAAGCGCGGCAAGCGAAGAAAAATAAGAAAAAAAGCACGTATTTTCGCAAAACGGCTTGATTTTTTCGCGGGAATGGTATATAATGTATTCGTTAAAAAAGTAAAATCACGGAGGTTTGAAACGATGCTCGTATCTGCAAAAGAAATGCTGGAAAAAGCCAAGGCGGGTCACTATGCCGTCGGTCAGTTCAACATCAACAATCTGGAGTGGACAAAAGCCATCCTGCTCACCGCGCAGGAGCTGAATTCTCCCGTTATCCTCGGCGTTTCCGAGGGCGCGGGAAAGTATATGTGCGGCTTCAAAACGGTTGCCGACATGGTGAAGGCGATGATCGGGGAACTGAAGATCACAGTTCCGGTTGCCCTGCATCTGGATCACGGCACTTATGAGGGCTGCTACAAGTGCATCAAGGCGGGCTTCTCGTCGATCATGTTCGACGGCTCGCATTACCCGATCGCGGAGAACGTGGAAAAGACCCGCGAACTGGTTCACGTTGCAAACCAGCTGGGGCTGTCTCTGGAGGCAGAGGTCGGCGCAATCGGCGGCGAAGAGGACGGCGTGGTCGGCATGGGTGAGTGCGCAGATCCGAACGAGTGCAAGATGATTGCGGATCTCGGCGTAACGATGCTTGCGGCGGGTATCGGCAACATTCACGGCAAGTACCCCGCAAACTGGCCCGGTCTGTCCTTTGAGACACTTGCGGCTGTCTCCGAAAAGGTTGGCGCAATGCCGCTGGTTCTGCACGGCGGAACAGGCATTCCCGCAGACCAGATCAAGAAGGCGATCTCTCTCGGCGTTTCCAAGATCAACGTGAACACCGAGTGCCAGCTCTCCTTTGCTGCGGCTACCCGCGAATATATCGAGGCGGGCAAGGATCTCGCAGGCAAGGGCTTTGACCCCAGAAAGCTTCTCGCCCCCGGCGTGGAAGCCATCAAGGCAACCGTCAAGGAAAAAATGGAGCTCTTCGGCTCTGTCGGAAAGGCTTAAGACCTTGGGGCTTTGCCCCAAGCCCCATTTAAGGGACTTTTTAAAAAAAGTCCCTTAAAAATCCTCAAAAACTTTCA
>URHR01000156.1 GCA_900547725.1 uncultured Eubacteriales bacterium | reverse complement strand
GCTTTCTTTTTGCAAAGCTTTTTTCTTTGCGCCTACATGGTCAAAGAAAAAGCGTTCAAGGAATTTTTGCTTTTTAAGGAAACGGTGCGCATCTTCCCTTAACTCTTACGAAAACACAATCCACAGAATCAGGCAGAGCGCGGCGGCGGGAGTGGCAAGCGACATGGCAGTCAGCTTTGCCGTCTCTTTCAGCGGCGGAATTTTGTCCAGCCTGGAATCCTCGCGCTTTGCATAGCGATGGAAAATCTTCCGCGCCTCGCCCGCCGCAAATGCCGAGAAGAGCAGGAGCAGAACCATCAGGCAGAAGATGAACAGCTCCCCGCTCCCCGCGTTCACATAGAACGCCGAAAGATACGGTTGCCCGAACAGGCAGAACAGATTGTAAATCAGGTGCAACAGCATCGGCGCAAGTACCGACCGCGTGGCGTACATCGCTCCCGCCAACAGGAAGCCGAGCCACAGGTAAACCGGAAACAGCCGGAATGAGAAATGCAACATGGCAAAGAACAGTGTGCTGACAAAAATCGCCGTCCCCGTGCCGACCTGCTCATATTCCGCGCACAGAACGGAGCGGTAAACCAGTTCCTCGCAGAACGCGGGAAGCACGCCGAACGCAAGCAGAAGATAGACGGTCTCCCACGCGCTCCCGCCAGACCGCGCCGGGAAGGTATTGTACAACGTGAAATTGCCCGTCAGCGACGAAATTCCGCCCGTCAGAATGCTGATGAGCAGGCTTCCCGTTACCATCATAACCAACAGGCAAACAAGAAACCACGCGTGTTTCGGCTGCAGTTTTTTGAATCGGATGCGGTCGGGGAATTTTTCGTCCCGCAAACGGATATACACCACCGCAGGAATCAGGAAAATCAACACCTGCAACAGGATCACGCCGATGTATTCGCTCCCCCGCCGCGAAAGGTTGTCCTGCGCGATACGCGACAGCCGCACCAACAAAAAGGTCACCGCCACCAGAATCGGCGGGATCGGTCTTGCCACCGCGCGCCATCCCGTTTTGGGCTTCGGTTCTGCCGCAGGCGCGGCTTTTGCCGCTTCGTCCGCGTCTCCCTTGCGGAAGAAGCGCCGCCAGAGTCCAACCGCTGTGTCCTTCGCCTGCTTCGCGCCCTTTTGCGCGTATTCGGTGATATGCAGGCGGTCGGCGGTCGCCTTCAGTTTCCGCCCCGCGCGTTTGACCCCCCGCACAAGCGGCGCGGGCACGCCGAATTTCCGTTCCTTTTCCCCGAAGCGCAGGATTTCCCGCTCGGTGACCAACGCCTTGACCGGCAGGTCGTGCGCCTCGGTCGGAATCGTCTCAAACAGCAGTTCTTCCCAGACCACGCCCATTGCAGTCCCCGCAAAGGACGCGAGAAAGCGGTCGTAGCACCCCTTTCCCTGTCCCAGTCGGTTGCCGCTTCTGTCGTAGCACAGCCCGGGGAGGATGCAGAGCGTGTGCCGATCCGCCATGCAGATCGGCGCGTCGGCGGGCGGCTCCGGGATTCCGTAAGCCCCCGCCGCCAGTTTATCCCCCTGCCGCAGAGTGCGGAAGGTCAGGCGGTCGCTCCCGACTTCGGTCACGGGAAACGCGATGGTCTTGCCCTCCCGCCGGCAACGTTTTGCCAACGGGATCAGGTCAATCTCCCCCGCCATCGGGACGTACAGGAACACCTTTTTTGCCCGTCGGAACTCCGGGGACTGCGCAATCAGCGAGCAGATTGCCTCATCCCGCGCCTTTTTCTCTTCGGGCGGCAGTTTGGCGCGCGCATAGCGGCAGGCATCCCGCAGTTTTTTCTTGCTGACTGTTTCTTCCATCGTAACCTTACTTTGCAAGCACCGTCCCGGCGAGTTCCCGTGCCTTTTCCTCGCCGCAGAGGCAGGCGACCAGCTCCAGTCCGAATTCCAACGCCGCGCCCATGCCGATGGCGGTTACCACTCTGCCGTCCCGCGCAACGCGCGTATTTCCGACTGTTGCACCCGTCAGCTCGCTCTCGAATCCCGGGAAGCAGACCGCCGTTTTCCCGCGCAGGTAGCCGCCGTGACCGAGAACCATCGGCGCGGCGCAGATTGCGGCGAGGTAGCCCCCGTTACGGTCTGCCGCGCGCAGCGCCTGTTTGACCGTTGCCGACTCGTCAAGGTTCTTCGCCCCGGGCATTCCGCCGGGCAGAATGACCATTTCGGGTTTCGCGTCGCGGTACATGGTATCGGGGATATCGGGGCGGATCTCGATTCCGTGCGCGCCCGTTATCCACTCCCCGCCGCCTACGCCGACGGTTGTTACCTGCACGCCTGCGCGCCGCAACAGGTCGAGCGGGCACAGCGCCTCGATCTCTTCAAAGCCGTTTGCCAAAAACAGATAGGTCACGGTACTCCCTCCTTATTTCTCGTTTCTCTGTGTTTATGATTTTCCCGCCGTCAGGCGGATCAGCAGTCTGATATCATCGGGTTGGTTCTTCGCCTCGTGCGCCGCACGGTTTCGTTTGATCTCCCCGCATTTGGTGCACCGATGGACGATGATATACCCTTTTCTTGCGTCCGGCTCGACCCGTATCGGTTCCATCTGTCCGCCGCACGCGTTCGCCCTGTCCCCCGGGTTCACGTCCACGTGGAGCGACCACAGGCAGAACGGGCAATGGTTTCGGGATGTATATCCCAGCGCTTCCACCTCCCGCCCGCAATGCGCGCAGGTGAACCCGCTATCGTTTTTTGTAAATCGTTTCATATTTATAAGACCTTGGGACTCTGTCCCAAACCTCAAGACCTTGGGACTCTGTCCCAAATCATAAGACCTCGGGCTTTGCCCGAACCCACTTAGGAAACTTCTTGAAAGAAGTTTCCT
>URHR01000155.1 GCA_900547725.1 uncultured Eubacteriales bacterium | reverse complement strand
TGGAGGGAGAGAGCCCCGTCTTTCAAGAGGGGGCTCTCTCCCTCCAAGGTCTTCCCCTTCCCCTCCAAGGTCTTCCCCTACCTCACCCCAGAAACTCTTCCAACTCCGGGCGCGAGAGGTAGCCGATTGTCTTTTTGACGGGCTCGCCGCCGTCAAAGAGAATCAGGGTCGGAATGCTGATAATGCCAAACCGAGCCGCCAACTCCGGCTCTTCATCCACATTCACCTTTCCAACCGCCAAGTCCGCCCCGCGCGCCTCGGCAACCTCTTCGAGTACCGGCGCAAGCATCCGGCAAGGTCCGCACCACTCCGCCCAAAAATCCACCAACACCGGCTTGAGCGAGTTCGTGACCTCCGCCTCAAAATTGTCCTTCGTCAGCTTTACTTCCATCGTTTTGTCCCCCTTCCGACCGACTCCCCGTCAGTCCTTTGATTTGTAATATAACATACAGTGACAGTAGCCCTCAAAATCCGGATCTTTGATCTGCTCGCGGAATTCGCGGCACATACACTTGTTCTCCTCGGTTCGCGCTAACCGACAGGGACAGTAACCGCCCGTCCGCGCCAAGCCTTCCTTAACCGTCCGAACCACTTCCGCGTCCGGATTCAGCGTGATCTTCATAAAACCACCTCCGATATTCTTATTATAGCAAACCGCGCGCAAAATTTCCGTTGCCGTTGCAACAGAATTGCGAAAAAAAGTATCATGCGGCAGTTTTTGGGGCAAACTCCCCGCATGAAAATTCTGATGTTGACCGACAAAATGGAAGCGGGCGGCGCGGAAACCCACATCGAAACGCTTGCACTGGCGCTCACCGCGCGCGGACACGACGTGACCGTCCTTTCGGCAGGCGGAAGAATCGCAGACCGCCTCGAAGCCGCAGGCGTGAAACAGATCCGCCGCCGCTTTGCGGGCAGAAACCCGTTCCGCCTGCTCGCCGCACTCCCCGCCATTGCAAACGAAGCCCGCCGCGGGCAGTACGACATCCTCCACGCGCACACGCGCACGATGGGGGTTCTTCTCTCGTGCCTGCACGGTTGCCTGCACATCAACCGCGCCGCCCGGGTCGTGACGGTTCACGCCGCGAAATTCGGCATTGCAACAGACCGTATGTGCAGAAACGCCGCCGTAATCGCGGTCAGCGAGGATCTGCGTGAGGGGCTTCTTTCGCACGCCTGCGCCCCCGCGGAGTGCATTCACGTCATCCCAAACGGCGTTGACGCCGACCGCTTCTCCCCTCCCTCTCCCGACCTTCCCCCTCCTCCGCACAGCGTGCTCTTTGTCAGCCGCCTTGACCCCGACTGCGCCCGCGTTGCCGAACTGCTGCCCGAGGTCATCCCCGCTCTGCTCGGGCAGTTTCCCGACCTCTCCGTAACGGTCGCGGGCGGCGGGCGGATGGTTGAACACGTGCGGGAACGTGCGAACAGGGTCAACCGCCGCGCGGGGCGGGAGGTTATGCGCGCGGTCGGAGCGGTTGACGACATGGCGGCGCTTTATCGCGCGCACCGCGTGACCGTCGGCGTGTCGCGGGTCGCGCTGGAAGCCGCCGCCTGCGGGTGCGCCGTCCTGCTCGCGGGGAATGAGGGCTACGGCGGCATTCTGCGGGCGGGCGACCCGACCCCCGCGCTTTCGAATTTCTGCTGTCGCGGCGCAGAACCCGTTACAGCCCGCCTGCTTGCCGATGATCTTGCAAGACTGCTCGCCTCTCCCCCGCCGTCCCTGCGCGATACGGTGGAAAAGTCCTTTTCCGCCGCCCGCATGACCGACGAAACCGAGGCGCTCTACCGTTCGCTCCTGCCGCCCGTCAGCGCGAAAAAGCCGATCCGCCTGCTCGTCGGCGGCTATGCGGGATGCGGCAACCTCGGCGACGACGCCATTCTGCAGGGGCTGACCGTCCGCCTGCGGGAGGAACATCCCGAGGTACGGCTGACCGCCCTGACCGGCGCTCCCGTCCGCGATACGCGGCGCTTCGGCATCCCCTGCGTTTCGCGGCGATGGCTTCCGTCGGTTCTGCTTGCCATGATCCGCGCGGATGTCTTTCTGCTCGGCGGCGGGTCGCTGCTGCAGGATCGCACCGGGCGGCGCTCGCTCGCCTATTACCTGTTCCTCCTGCGGGCGGCGCGCCTGCTCGGGTGCAAGACCGGCACGCTCGCGGCGGGAATCGGACCGCTGCTCTCCCCGCGCTCGGAACGTGCGGTTCTGCGCGCCCTGCGCCCCTGCCAAGTCCTGACCCTGCGGGACAGCGAATCCCTGCGGTTTCTCGTCCTGCACGGGTTCGAGCGCGCTCGCTTGGAGCTTACGGAAGACCCCGCGCGTTTCCTCCCTCCCCCGCCCGACACGCGGCGCGCGGCAATCCTCGCAAGGCTCGGGATTCCGCCGGGGACAAGCTTTTTCTGCGTTGCCGTCCGCCCGACCTCCCCTGCCCGCCGCGAACCGCTCCGGGTTCTCGCCGCCGCGGTGCATCGGATCGCGGGAGAGCACGGACTGATTCCGATTTTCCCCGTCCTCGACCCTGCGCACGACCTGCGTGCCACGCGGGAGGTCTTTCGCCTTTCGGACTGCGGCGGGAGGCTCTTTCTCCCGGACGAGCCGTCGGATCTCCCCGCGCTGCTCGGCGGCGCGGCGCTGTTGGTCTCCATGCGCCTGCACGCGCTGATCTTCGCGGACGCGGTCGGAATCCCCGCCGTTGCGCTCTCCCCTTCCGAGGAAGAACCGAAGCTTGCGGTCTTTGCCCGCCATGCGGGATTCCCGCATTTTTCCGCGCAAACCGTGTCTGTCGTGTCGCTTTGCGCGGAAACGGAACGGATTATCGAGAATAAGAATCGGTTTTGATATATTTTATTGATTGATCGTGCAGATTGATCCCCCCTCATCAGTCGCTGTCGCGACAGCTTCCCCCCAAGGGGAA
>URHR01000154.1 GCA_900547725.1 uncultured Eubacteriales bacterium | reverse complement strand
CCGCGGAGTCGAACCCCGAAGGGGCGCCGGCAGGCGGAATCTCGGCACTCGTGTAGGGCATTATATCGCAAATCCCCGAACGCCGGTGGCACTATGTTTGCACTATCGATATACATTCAGAGGCACTATGTTCGCACTCTCCCTGTCAATGCGTTGACAGTTCTTGAAGGGGCTTGGGGAAACTTCTTTCAAGAAGTTTCCCCATCGCGTCCCCCGCGTCCCCCGCATCCTCCGCATCCTTTGCATCCCTCCGCCTCCTCCAGAAGGCGCTTGAGGCGGTGGTTCAAGCCGGACTTCGTGATCGGCGGGTTGTGGAGTGCGCAAAGTTCCTCGAGGGAAACTTCGGGGTTCTCCTCGCGCAGAGCGGCAGTCTCCTGTACCCCTGCGGGAAGCCCCGAAAGGCGACCGCTTCGGCGCAGGGCGCGGATGGCGTCCACCTGCCGCATCGCCGCCGTCACGGTTTTTGAGATGTTTTTCGTCAGACAGTTTGTCGCACGGTTTTCCTCGCCGCGCAACTGGCGCTCAAAACGGACGTTCATCAGCTCCATTGCAACCCGCCCCGCGCCGCAAAGCGTGAGCAGATCCTCAACCGAAGATCCGTCCTTGTAGTAAAGCCCCGTCCCGTTCCCGCGCGCAACGACCCGCGGCGGGTAACCGCATCCCTCCAAAACCGCCGTAACGAGCGGCAGATACGCGGGAACGCGCAGGAAGAACTCCAGATGAATGGACTTGTGCGGATCGTTGACCGTCCCCGCCGACAGGAATGCCCCGTGCAGAAACGCCGAGGGACAGTTCTCGCAGCCTCCCGTCAGGCGCTCCGCCGCATCCGGCTCACGCATGGCGTGCAACAGCTTTGCGGCGGCGGGAGAGGAAAAGACCGACAGGCGGCTTCCGCGCGGAAGCGGTCGGCGTGCAAAGGTCAAGCCCCGCCCGAACTGCGTGCGGAAAACTTCCTCCGCATAATCGGCACACACTTCCGACGGGAAGCGCACGGTAACGGTCTTGTCTTTCGTCTCCGCGCCGAGCAGCAACCCCGCCGCAAGCGCCCGCCGACAGCAGGACTTTTTCGGGGCTCCTTCGTACAGCTCGTCCCGCACCTCGCCGGCAAAGCTCATTTTTCCGTACTCTCCTCCTTACGGCAGACCTCCCCGATCAGCGGGTGTCTGCCGCAGGAGCGCGACTTCGATTCGGTGCAGAAGCAGTAGGGCGCGTGCGCCTCACATTTCGGCACCAGAAACGCCTTCAACTCGGGCGCGACCTCCAGAACCGCCTTCACCATCTCCCGTGCAAGCGCGCGGATTTCCCACTGCGCGCAGGCGCAAAGGCGCTCGTTGGAGAAGTGGATCAGCTCCCGCAGGTTCATCTTGACGCAGATTTCACTGCAGCAGGCGTTCGGCAACAGCATCCGCGCGTCCTCGGCGGGAATGCCTGCCTCCACCAGTCGGAGGTAAGCGCTCTGAATCGTTTCCACCGTCTCGCGGTAGAGCGCCGCCGTCTGCGGGTCTTTCTTCACGCTTGCGGGCGTGACGTACTCAAAGCCGTCCTCCACGCAGTAGCGCTGACTCCGCTGTGCAAAGCTCGCCATGCGGTGACGAACCAACTGGTGGGTCAGCGCGCGGCTCACGCCCTTGATGCGGAAGGTGAAATCGGCGAATTCCAACACGCTGTGATGCCCACTCTTATAGCAGTGGCGCATGATTCTGCCGTCGGTCGGCTGACTGTCGTAGCAGGTGGTTGCCGCTTCCTCGATTGCGGCGACGGGATTCGTTGTGTAATTGATGAGTTTGACTTCCATGGTTTCTCCTTTATGTTCCGTGTGCCTTGTTTTTTCTTTTTCATCGGAATCCGACGGTGCGGATCTCACATTCCAGTCGGTAACCCGTCTGCCGCTCGACCCGCTCGCGGATCAGAGCAATCAGATCGGCAACGTCCCCGGCGGTCGCACCGCCCATGTTGACGATAAAACCCGCGTGTTTTGCAGACACCTCCGCGCCGCCGATCCGCGTTCCTTTCAGTCCGCAGTCCTCAATCAGCCTGCCCGCATACGCGCCGGGGGGATGGCGGAAAATACTCCCCGCGCTCGGCAGTTCGATCGGCTGCGTCCGTCGCCGCCTGTCGCGGAAGTCCTCCATGCGGGCGCGGATTGCGTTCGGGTCGTCCGCCCGCAGTTTCAGCCCCGCACCAAGCAGGATATAGCGCTTTTCCCGCTCGTAGATACTGGTACGGATTCCGAACCGTTGGCTGTCCCCCTCAAAGCGCCCCGTCTCCCCCGATTCGCAGTCGTACCACTCGGACCATGCTGTCACGTCCGCCATACAGCCGCCGAACGCGCCCGCGTTCATGAACACGCCGCCGCCAACCGTCCCGGGGATGCCCTGCGCAAATTCCAGCCCCGAAAGCCCCGCCCGCAGTGCCTCAACCGCCAGCGCGGGAAGCGGAACGCCCGCTTCGGCGGTGACGGTATCCCCCGTCAGTTCCGCCGCGCGGAGGTTGCGGGTAAAGATCATCAGTCCGGTATAAACGCCGTCGGGAAAAAGCAGGTTGGAGCCGTTTCCCACAATCTCAAACGGGATATTCTCCCGTCTTGCGAGGTCAAGGCAGGTCAGCAGTTGCGCTTTTGTTTGCGGGAACAGCGCCAGTCTCGCCGTCCCGCCGATGCGGAAGGAGGACAGCGGCGCAAGCGGGCAATTCTCCTGCGCCGGTATTCCGTTTTCCGTGAACCGATCCGCTTCCATCCTCTCCCCCCTTCCCAAGCATCTTCCACTTTATATTATACTCTATTCCCCCAAAAATTGCAATACCATTCCGCGCAATTCTGCGAAAAAGAGGTAGGAAGACCTTGGGGCGTTGCCCCAAACCCTACTTAGGGGACTTCTTAGAAGAAGTCCCCTAAGTACCCTCAAGAATTTCATCCAAGGG
>URHR01000153.1 GCA_900547725.1 uncultured Eubacteriales bacterium | reverse complement strand
CTTCTTTCAAGAAGTTTCCTAAGCAGGGTTTGGGACAGAGTCCCAAGGTCTTACCACCCCAGTCTTATTTCCCAAATCCCCGCATATAATGATGCAGAACAAGGCGCGGGGGTGAGGGAATGGCAAGACAGCTTGCAGAAAGGGATGTAAAAGGAAAAAGAGAAGAGGAAAGAGGACTGACGGACGAGGAAGTCCGCGTTGCAAGAGAGAAGTACGGAGAAAACCGACTGACCAAACGGAAAGCAAAACCGTTCTGGCGGCAGTTTTTGTCTAACCTGAACGACCCCGTCATCCGCATCCTGCTCGCGGCGCTTGCGGTGAACCTGATTCTGCTGGTTCATAGCGCAGATTGGGTCGAAACGGCGGGAATCGGACTGGCGGTCTTTCTTGCCACCCTCATTTCCACACTCTCGGAACGCTCATCGGAGCGGGCGTTTGCAAGACTTTCGGAGGAGGGAGACCGCGCAACCTGCCGCGTCCGGCGTGCGGTCGGCGTGCTTGAGATCCCGATTTCCGAGGTCGTCTGCGGGGATATTGTCCTGCTGTCGGCGGGGGAAATGATCCCCGCGGACGGCGTTTTGCGGCACGGCGCGGCGAGAGTGGACCAGTCCGCCATGACCGGGGAGAGCCGCGAGGTGGAGAAATGCGCGTGGGACGGCAATAATTGGCGCGAGGAGAAGAGCGCCGAGCTGTCGCCGTCCTCGCCGTATGCCATGTTCCGGGGCTGTAACCTGACCGCGGGCGGCGGGGAAATGCTGGTCACGGCGGTGGGAGATAAAACCTTTCTCGGGCAGATCAGCCGCGAGGTTCAGCTGGAACAGCGGGACAGCCCGCTGAAACTGCGGCTCGGCAAACTGGCAAAGCAGATCAGCGTCCTCGGGTATATCGCGGCGGTGTTGGTGGCGCTGTCGTACCTCTTCCATGTCTTTCTGATCGACAGCGGAATGCGCGCGGAGGTCATCCGCCTGAAACTGACCGACCTGAATTACGTCCTGAAGAGCCTGTTTCACGCCTTCACGCTCGGGTTGACCGTTATCGTCGTGGCTGTTCCGGAGGGGCTTCCCATGATGATTGCGGTGGTTCTGTCGGCGAATGTGCGGAAGATGGTGCGCGATCAGGTTCTGGTGCGCAAACCCGTCGGGATTGAAGCGGCGGGAAGCATGAACCTGCTGTTTACCGACAAAACGGGAACGCTCACCGAGGGAAAAATGTCGGTCGTATCGCTCCTGTTCGCGGGCGGGGAGAGTTTTTCCGACCTTTCCGCGCTCCGCCGTCGGTGCGGTTCTGCTGTCCCCGACCTGCTCGCGCTCGGTCTGCGCGGGGGCGGGGCAACGCTCGACGCGGAGAATCGCCCCGTCGGGGGAAGCGCGACCGAGCGGGCGCTGCTCGCCTTTGCGGCGGGGGAGGCGATCCCGCCCGGCAGTACGCTGACCTCAACTCTGCCGTTTGACAGCGCGCGAAAGCTGTCGGCGGTGTCGTGGCGCGTGAGCGGGAAGCCCGTGACGGTTCTGCTCGGCGCGCCCGAGCGGATTCTGCCGTTCGTGCGCGGTGCGATGACTCCCGACGGAGGGATTGCGCCGCGCTTTTCCCGCCGCTCCGTGGAAGCGGAACTGAAGCGCATGAACGAAGGAAGCGGCAGGGGACTGGCGATTGCGGTTTCAACGGACGGAACGCCCGCTCCGCTGTTGGCTGACGGGGTGCGCGGCGATTTCCTGTTGGTTGGCGTTCTGGAACTTTCCGACCCTATCCGCGCGGACGCGCCGGGCGCGGTGCGTGACCTGCACGGTGCGGGGATTCAGGTGGTCATGGTGACAGGGGACAGCCGCGAAACGGCGCAGGCGATCGCCGTGCGGTGCGGCATTCTCGGCGGGGCTTACGATGTGATCCTGACCGCCGACGAGATGGCGGGGATGTCCGATCTGCAATTGAAGGAACTGCTTCCGCGCCTCGCGGTGGTGGCGCGGGCGCTTCCGACCGACAAGAGCCGTCTGGTTCGCCTTGCGCAGGAATCGGGCAGGGTCACGGGCATGACGGGGGACGGCATCAATGACGCGCCCGCTCTGCGCCGCGCCGACGTCGGCTTTGCGATGGGAAGCGGCACGCAGGTGGCGAAGGATGCGGGGGACATTGTGATTCTCGACAACCGTCTTTCGTCCATTGTGCGCGCGGTGCTCTACGGGCGGACGGTGTTCAAGAGCATCCGCAAGTTCATCACGCTTCAGCTGACCATGAATTTTTCGGCGGTCGGGGTGACCATGATCTGTCCGTTTCTCGGGATCGATTCGCCTGTGACGGTTGTTCAGATGCTCTGGATCAATCTGATTATGGACACTCTCGGCGGGTTGGCGTTTGCGGGAGAGCCGCCCTTGCAGGCGTATATGCGCGAGCCGCCCAAGCGGCGGGACGAGAGCATTCTGAACCGCTATATGGTCAACGAGATTGCCCTGCTCGGCGGCGCGACGGTTGCGGTTTGTCTGCTCTTTCTCAAGCACCCTTTGATTACCTCGCAATTCCGCGCGACCGAGGGAAATCTTTGCTTACTGACGGCGTTCTTTGCGCTGTTTATTTTCTCCTCGGTATTCAACTGTTTCAACGCTCGGACCGACCGTTTGGGATTATTTGCGGGGCTTAAGAAAAATCCCGTTTTCCTTGGCATCATGTTGGCGGTTTTGGTCATTCAGCTTCTATTCGTTTATCTCGGCGGCGCTGTTCTGCGGACGATGCCGCTGACCCCGCGCGAGCTGCTTCTTACCATGCTGATCTCGTTCTCCGTTTTCCCTTTGGAGTTATTACGGAAGCTGTTCTGGCGCTGTCTGCACGGGAAGAAGGGGTACTGAGGGGGGGAAGACAAGACCTTGGGACGCTGTCCCAAACCCTGCTTAGGAAACTTCTTGAAAGAAGTTTCCTAAGAACTTTCAAGAACTTT
>URHR01000152.1 GCA_900547725.1 uncultured Eubacteriales bacterium | reverse complement strand
ATCTCCGCTACCGGATAGAAATGGTTCAGGTTAGTGGAAGGACGGAGGGCGGGCTGATTTGCGGGGCGCTCCCTTCGGATTGCGCCCCTGCAAGGTGCGAACCCATTAGAAATGAGGTTTGTAGTTTCGGGTGAAGGTAACCGAAAAAAATATTGCAAAGGTATTGCATTTGCGGGTGGGATATGTTATAATAAAAAAACAAAAATCCGGAAAGGAAAAGGACTGAAAAAATGGAACTCAAGGGCTTGAAGGCTTTGTTTTTGGGAGATTCGATTACCGAGGGATGCGGTGCGTCGTCTCCGGATAAGGTTTACTGGAAGGTTCTCGGTGACCGCACGGGAATGGAGACGATAGGCTACGGTGTTGGCGGAACTCGCATTGCGCGGCAGATTCGCAAGAGCGAGAATGCGCGGTCGGATCTTGATTTCTGCGCACGCGCGGAGGAGATGGACAAAACGGCGGACATCATCGGCGTTTTCGGCGGCACGAACGACTACGGTCACGGCTTTGCACCGGTCGGTCAGCCGCAGGACACCGACGTGTGGAGTTTTTACGGCGCGCTGAATCATCTTTATACATACCTGCTGTCCACCTACCCGAACGCGTTTATTTTTGTGATGACTCCCACGCACCGCTTGCGGGAAGATTGTTTGCGCGGGGACGGATACAAGCCGGAAATGCTTCCGCTGAAGGGATATGTGGAGATTATCCGGGAGGTGGCGGAGAAGTATTCGCTGCCGGTTCTGGATCTGTACGCCGGGTCGGGACTGAACCCCGTGATCCCCGTTCTGCGTGAGCGCTATATGCCGGACGGTCTGCACCCCAACGACGCGGGCTACGAAAAGCTGTCCTGCATCGTCGAGAATTTCCTGCGCACGCACTACCACAAATAATCCAAATCATGAGAAAAGGCTTCCGATTGCGGAAGCCTTTTTTTTGCGGAAGCGGCGGTTGTGAAAGTCCGGGGCGGGAATCGGGCGTTCAGGTCTTGGGTGCGTTCGGATCGTTTCCGATCCTCTGATACAGATACACGCCGTTCGTTTCTGTCCGTGTAAATGCAGTTGTCGCCCCGATTCCTTCGGGGAGCGGTGCGTCGGTGATGACGCAGTCCACCTCCGTGATGGCGCAGACGCGGAAAGGGGAGGTCTGACCGAATTTGGAACTGTCGCAAAGAAAGACCTTTTTGGCGGCGGATCGCAGAACCGTCCGGCGGATTTCGGTTTCCTCCGGGGAGTAGTCCTGAATCACCCCGTCCGCGCCGAGCGCCGAGGACGAGAAGAAGGCGATGTCCACGCAGAAATCGGAAACGCAACGGATCGACTGATTCCCCACAAATGCCAACGAGGTGCGCAGAAGCCGCCCTCCGGTACACCACACCTCGGGCGCGCCGTCCGCCAGTTCCTCCGCCACACGGAGACTGTTGGTAACAACCATCAGTTTCTCGGAGGTCTGAATATCCCCTGCGATATAGGAAGCGGTTGTGGAGGCGTCGATGAAGATCGTCCGGCTGTCGCCGATCAGGTTTGCGGCGGCATGGCTGATCTGCATTTTCTGATGCGTTTTGGTGGAGGAGCGGAACGCCACGGGCGTGTCGATCCGTTCGTCCCGCAGGATCACGCCGCCGTGACTCCGCATGACATAGCCTGCCGCTTCCAGACTGGCAAGGTCGCGCCGGATGGTTGGCTGACTGGCGTAAAGCGCAACGCCGAGATCCTGCACGCTGGCGTATTTGTTCTTTTTCAGAATGGCGAGAATCTCATCCTGCCTTTCGGATTTGTGCATTTTAAAGCTTCCTCCTGTCTGGAAATATGATCGAACGTGATCGTTTTTCAATATCAGCGCCGATAATTGACACATCTCGATCATTCTGCTATAATTATAGCAGGTGGAATCCCGCTTGTCAAGGGGATTCGCGGAAAACAGGAGAGAAATATGACGAAACTGATTGCTTTTGATCTGGACGGAACTCTGACGCAACACAAAACGCCGCTGACGGAAGAAAACAGGCGGATTCTTGACCGTATGGGAAAGCGGTATCGCCTGCTGATGGTTGGAGCGGGGGAGTGCGGGCGGATTTTTTCGCAGATGCGGGAATACCCGATTGACATCATCGGCAACTACGGAATGCAGTACAGTCGGTACGACGCCGCAACGGGAAAAAGCATTCTGCTTCGGAACGATCGCGTGCCGTGCGACCGTGCGTCGGTCGCGGAGCGGATCACGCAGTTGCGGCGCAGGTTCGGCTACACGGATTACGTGGGCGACGGCGTGAAATTCCACCCGTCCGGATGCGTGACATTCCCGATTTGCGGAACGGGGGCGGCGCAGGAAGTCAAGCTGAATTTTGACCCCGACCGTTCCCGTCGGCGGGCGGTTTACGGGGAAGTCTGCCGCCTTTTCCCGGAGTTCAACGTGTTCATCGGCGGCTCTTCCTCCTTTGATATGGCGCCGATTCCGTATGACAAATACAACGCGCTGGATCGCTACTGCCGAGAGAACGGCTATGCGCACAGCGAAGTGGTTTTTGTCGGGGACGATTACGGCGAGGGCGGAAATGACGCCTCGGTTTATCGGTCGGACTTCGGCTTTGTCTGCGTGGACGACTATCGGCGGTTGGGGGATTTCGTAGCGCCGCTGCTTTCGTAACTCTCCGAAAGAGGCTTGGATGATGGATGATCGGAAACGCTCGTGAAAATCGGATGAAATGAGCAAAAACAGTTGCGATGCCGATCATTTATCAATCTTTGCGCCGATGATTGACAGAATTACGAGAATATGATATAATGACCATAGAAAGAGCAAAAATGATCGGTTGCTTTGTGCAAATAGCAATTTGACATTTCCGAAAAGGTTTACAAAATCATGCTTGACAGGAGGGCTCGGGTCATGTACAATGCCTTGACAGACAGACAGACAGACAGACAGACAGACAGACAG
>URHR01000151.1 GCA_900547725.1 uncultured Eubacteriales bacterium | reverse complement strand
AGGAAACTTCTTTCAAGAAGTTTCCTAAGTGGGTTCGGGCAAAGCCCGAGGTCTTGTTCGGACAAAGCACTGATTACTCGCGTGTGAAGGTGAATTTCTCCCACGGGATGTTGACGGGCTGTTTGTCGGTGATGATGGAGTCAACGCACATCAGGAGCGGGAAATCCGCGAGATTGAGCGTTCCCTTCTTTGCCGCAACGCGCACGGCTCTTGCCACGCGAACCGCAACGACAAGGGACTCCAGTGTAACGCCGTTCAGCTCGGCTTTCGCTTCGTCGATGTTAAGTCCGCGACCGAGCAGAATGCCGACCAGACGGGTACGGCCGCCATAGACCGTGACATACAGGTCGCCCGCGCCGACGCAAAGGTTTTCAAGCGTGCCCGCGCCCTGATAGGTCAGCAGCTTTGCCATTTCCTTGGTCGCCTGACCGAACACCGCCGCCTGCGAGTTGAAGTGCAGTTCGCTGTCCAGTCCGAACGCCTTCTGGTTCAGACCGATGGTCAGCGCGATGCCGAGCGCGTAGCCGTTCTTCAGCGCGACTGCCGACTCGATTCCGACCACGTCGGTGGAAAGGCTGATGTGGTAGTAGTCGGTAGCCATAATCTTCTTCAGCTTTTCGAGCGTTTTCATGTTCTTGCCGCAGAAGGCGACCTCGGTCTGGTCATGCGCAACCAACTCGTAGCTTGTGCAAGGACCGCCGATGGCATTCAGCTCCACATGGCTTCCGATGGCATCCAGTTTCTTTTGCCAGACCTCGGGATAGCAGAGCAGTTTCCCCTCTTCGGTGTCCATCAGCCCCTTCGTCACGCTCAGGACGGGGATCGAATCCGGCACTTTTGGCAGGACGAAATCTCCGAACCAGTCCACACCGAAACTGGACACGCCGCCGATAATCATGTCTGCGCCCGCGATGGCGGTCTCCATTTCCTCGATCTGATAATACTTTACGCCTGCGGGAAAGTCGGTTTTGAACTTCGGATGTCTGCCGGTGGCACGGCACGCGTCAATGATTTCGCGATCCAGATGCGTTCCGACCAGACGAACCTCGTTTCCGTTCTCCCGTGCGGGGAACGCCAGTGCAGACCCCATCATGCCCGCTCCGATAATTGTTACGACTGCCATTGTTTTTCTCCTTTTTTTATGCTGTTTTCACCGTCAACGGTGCAGATTTTTGGTTTTGAGATAGTTCATCAGCCATGCGGGATCATTGGAAGTAAAGAGCATTGCGCCCGCCGCCAACGCCTCGTCGACCAACTCGGGGGTATCCTGTTTGAAGTAGACCCACGGTTCAACGCCGTATGTTTTAGCCAGTGCAAAGAATTTTTCCGACACCACGGGCTTTTCGTGTACACCGAAGAGGCAGACGCAGTAGGCATAGTCGTAAACAAAGCGCTTCTGCCGCTCACCCATGCGCTCCTGCGGCGAATAGCCGTGGACGCGGACGCGCTTTTCGTAGGTTG
Organism: uncultured Eubacteriales bacterium; assembly: GCA_900547725.1. GTDB lineage: Bacteria > Bacillota > Clostridia > Oscillospirales > CAG-272 > UMGS1865. Next base: position 1,500 of record URHR01000151.1, on the reverse strand, counting down.
CGTCCAACCACTCGTTCAGCTCCCCGCTCCATGTGTTGACCACGCTGCGCTCGGTGATGCCGTATTCGTCCATCATGGCAATGGTCTTTTTGGCGGATTCATAGGCAAAATCGCCGCTGTCTGCGGGGTAATCCTTCAGTTCAATATTGAAGAGCATATCGGGATAGGCGCGGAAGTATTCCAGAAATTCGCGGAAGGTGGGAACTTTCTCGCCCCTGAATGTTTCATCCTTCCAGCTTCCCGCGTCAAGCGCCCGCATTTCCGCCAACGTCTTTTCGCGGATCAGACCCGTGCCGTTTGTGGTACGGTCAACGGTGTGGTCGTGCATCAGGATCAGTTCTCCGTCGCGCGTCATATGAACGTCGGTTTCGATCATGTCCGGTTTCAGTTCCGCAGCCGAGCGGAAGGACGCCATGGTGTTCTCCGGGAAATAAGCGGCGTTTCCGCGATGCGCGGCAACCGGTATGGGATTCTGATATGCCAGTTTCATCGAATCGCCTCCTTTTCAAGCGCTTCTATTATAGCACCGCCGCGGCAATTTGTCAAGAAAACGCCACCATTCAGGTCAATAAACCACCTTCGGTTGCATTTTACGCCGGATTCCTTCAGATTCCGCCAAATCCGCTTGCAATCCGGCGCGATCTGTGGTATAATGATAGCGGTCTTACAATTTCACCCCGGAGGTACGGTCATGAGCCAACTGGAGCGGCAACAGAGCATTCTCCGCCTTTTGAGCGGGCGGGCATCGATGACGGTGCGGGAAATTTCCGCGGCGTTGTTTTTCAGCGAGTCCTCGGTACGGCGCGATGTACGCGAACTGGAGGCACGCGGATTGGTAACCCATTTGTGGGGCGGGGTCATGCTCACGTCGCATCGCGGAAGCGTGATTCCCGTCAGCGTTCGGGAGTCCGAGAACAGTGCCGCCAAGGAACGCATTGCGAAGGAGGCGGCAACCCGCGTGCACGACGGGGACACGCTGCTTCTCGACTCTTCTTCGACGGTGCGGCGCATGATCCGCTATCTCGGCGACCGCCGCGACCTGTGCATCATTACGAACAACCAGCGCATTTTTGAGGAATCCGTTCCGAAGTCCTTCCGCCTGTTCTGCACGGGCGGCAGTTTCCGACAGGAGAACCACAATTTCTGCGGCCCTGCGGCGGAGCAGTTTCTGCGCACGATTCACGCTGACCTGCTCTTTTTCTCGGGTCAGGGCGTCTCCGAAGCCGGAGAAATCAACGACGTTTCCGAGGAAGAAACCTCCCTGCGGCGGGTTATGCTGACCCGCGCGCAGAAACGCATCTTCCTTTGCGATTCCTCCAAAATCGGCATCTCCCGCCAGTTCGTCCTCTGCTCCCTCGACGACGTGGACGAAGTGATCTGCGACGCGCCGGAAAGGATGCCGAATGGAAGACCTCGGGGCTTTGCCCCGAACCCCACTTAGGGGGCTTCTTAAGGAAGAAGTAACGCTTCGCTACTGGCGGTTGCTTTGCAACCGCCACC
>URHR01000150.1 GCA_900547725.1 uncultured Eubacteriales bacterium | reverse complement strand
AAGTTCTTGAAATTCTTAAAAACTTCTTTCAAGAAGTTTTTAAGCAGGGTTCGGGACAGAGTCCCGAGGTCTTCATCCCCCCCAGTCCTGTAAAAGCGCCAGAACCTCTTTCCACGAGGTGAAGCGAATGCCATCGCGGAGCGCGTCGCGGTCGGACTTCGGGAGAGCGGCAACCGAAATGCCGGTCAGACGAACCAACTCGCCCGACTCGGTGTAGATTGCCACCTGCCCGCCGCTCTCGCATACACAGAAGCGGTCGTAAAGAACGCCAACCTGTTGCGCGTCATCGGGCGTCGTTGTGCCTGCCGCCGCATCCTGCGCTTCGCGGAGTGCAACGTCAAAATCCGAGAGCATCGACTGCGCCTCGCGACGAACCTGCCCCGTCTCCGCAACTGCGTTGCGTAAAGCGGTCAGCGCCGTGATTGCAAATACCAGACAAACGCAAAGCAGTGAAACGCAAAGTATTAAAATGATTCTTGCACGATTCATTTTCCTTTTTCCTCCGAAAATGTGGTAATCATAGCATTTCCGCACAAGGTGTGATATATTCACCGAAAGCGGAAACAATAAAAGCGGAGGTGATGCGGAATGAAGCGCAAAAACGGAAAAAGAACAAAACGGCGCGCGGGACAGGTTCTCCTGCGCCTTTGTACGGCTTTTCTGCTTCTCCTGACCGCCGCAGTCATCGCGGGCGGACTGTTCGTGCGCGCCAATTTTGACCTGACCATGCCCGCCGCACTGTTGGAGATGCCAACGGTCGGCGCGCCGCCCGTGCTGACCGCCTACCGCTTTACCGACCGCGCCAACCGCACGGGAACGGCGGAGGTTCTTACCGAGGGTGTCCCGCAGGCGCGGGAGGGCGGTTATGTTCCGTATGCCGACCTGCCCGAGGCGCTGATTCATGCGTTCGTCGCGATCGAGGACAAGCGGTTTGAGGAGCACCGCGGCGTGGACTGGATTCGCACCGCGGCGGCGTGCCTGTCCTGCCTGAAAGGCGGAAAGAACCGCTTCGGCGCGTCCACCATTACCCAACAGACCGTAAAGAATCTGACGGGGGACAGCGAGGTGACCCTGCGCCGCAAACTGCAGGAGATCCTGTACGCGCGGGATATGGAGCGGAAACTGGATAAGAGCGAGATTATGGAGCTGTACGTCAACATCATCCCGTTTGCAAACGGCTGTACAGGGGTCGGGCAGGCGGCGGAGCTTTACTATCACAAAAAGCCCGCCGAGCTGACCACCGCCGAGTGCGCGACGGTTGCCGCCATCACAAACAATCCCACCTATTATAACCCCCTGACGCACCCCGAGCATACGCTTGCGCGGCGGAATCTGATCCTTTCCGAAATGTGCGCGCAGGGCTACCTTTCGGAGACGGACTGCGCTGCCGCGCAGGCAGAGTCGCTCGGGCTTGCAGACCGGGAAGAGAAGGGCTCGGGAACGGTTTATTCGTGGTACACCGATATGGTGTTGGAGGATGTGATCGCCGATCTTGCCGCCAAGGAGGACATCAGCCGCGCGGCGGCGTCGGCAAAAATTCTCGGCGGCGGGGTGCGCATTGAGACCGCGATGAACCCCGACGTGCAGAAGATTGTGGAGGATTACTATCGCAGTGAGGTTCGCACGCCGCAGAATAAGGATGGAACGCGCGCACAGTCGGCGCTGATTGTGATCGACGCGCGGACGGGGGACATCCTTGCCGTTGCGGGCGCGGTGGGTGAAAAGACTGCCAACCGCATTCAGAATTTCGCAACGCTGACCCGCCGTCCGCCCGGCTCGGCGATCAAGCCGCTGTCGGTCTACGCGCCCGCGTTGGCGGAGGGAAAGATCACGTGGAGTTCGGTCTACGACGACGTGCCCGTGAACTTCGGCAAGGACGGCGAAACGCCGTGGCCGAAGAACGCGACGAATTTCTATCGCGGGCTGACCGACATTCCCTACGCCGTTGCGCACTCGACCAACACGGTTGCCCTGCGGGTGTTGGAGGACGTAGGGCTGCGGGATTCCTACAACTGGGCAAAGGAGAAGTTCCATCTGGAAAGCCTGATCGACCGCGCGGGGGAGAGCGACTGCGACGTGGCGGCGCTCGGTCTGGGACAATTGCATTACGGCGTGACCCTGCGGGAGCTGACCGCCGCCTACACGGTCTTTGCCGACGCGGGCGTTTACCATCGTCCGCGCTCCTATTACCGTGTGATCGACGCAGACGGGACGGTGCTCCTGTCCTGCCCTGATTCGGGCGAGCGGGTACTGTCGGCGGGAAACGCGGCGGTAATGACCAAGTTGCTTGAGGGCGTTGTGCGGGACGGGACTTCATCGGCGATCACGCTCGGTCGGCTGACCGAATGCGCGGGGAAAACGGGGACAACGCAGGATGACCGCGACCGCTTATTTGTGGGCTACACGCCCGATTTGGTTTGTGGTGTCTGGTGTGGTTACGAGTACCCCGAGCCTGTGGAGGGGCGCAACCTCTGCACGGGGACATGGAACACTGTGATGCGGCGGATTCTTGCGGTGACGGGGGGACGAACCGAGTTTGAGATTCCCGCCGATGTGGTACGGCTGACCTACTGTCGCGATTCGGGCAAGGTTTGCACGGACAGCTGTCTTTGCGATCCGCGCGGCAGTCGTATGGCGGGCGGGTGGTTTGTTCTGGGAACTGAGCCGACAGAGTTTTGCGACCGTCACGTTCTCTGCGCGGTTGCGGGGGAGGACGGCGGGATTCTGCACGGCGTGGATATTCCCGAGGATGCGCGCCGCGTCGCGCTGATCCGCGTTGAGCGCCATTTTCCGATCCAAATAACGGTGACCGACGCGCAATATGTTTACCGCGTTGACCCTGCCGTTCTCCCGCCGAACCCGAAGGCTTCCGAGGCATATTTTGAGGCGGGCTTGCCCGATTTCTGCGGCAGGAGCGAGGGGAGTTTACCGTTTAACAGATCTGTAGAGAAAGAGGAAAAACCTTGGGCTTTGCCCAAACCCACTTAGGAAACTTCTTGAAAGAAGTTTCCTAAG
>URHR01000149.1 GCA_900547725.1 uncultured Eubacteriales bacterium | reverse complement strand
AGTTCTTGCGGTCAAGGGGCTTCTTTCAAGAAGCCCCTTGTGGGTTTGGGCAAAGTCCAAGGTCTTCTCACCGCATCTTCAGCTTGCGGATATCCGTCCCGACAAAGAGAATCGGGCGGAACTCGCCGAAAAGGCGGGAGCTGATGCGATCGCTGTACTTGTCGCGTAACTCGGCGGCGGTCAGATTCGTGCTGATGATGGTCGCCTTCGCAAGATTCATGCGGGTGTTGATGACCGTGTAAAGAACCGAAAGCGTGAATTGGTTGACCAATTCAGTGCCCAGATCGTCGAGAATCAACAGATCGCAGGTCGTGTAACGGGAGGTGTTGTCCGCATCGCCCAAGACCGCGCTGTTTCCAAAGCGTTGCGTTTCAAAATCGGCGAGCATCCCAACGGCGCTGTTGTAGAATACATCGTAGCCCTGCTCAATCACCGACTTCGCAACCGCAGTGGAAAGATGCGTCTTGCCAAGCCCCGTGTACCCGAGGAACAGCATATTGCGCGGCATTTTTCCCCTTTCCTGCTCGGCAGCGCCGAACGTTTCCGCATAGGTGCGGATGATCTGCAGGTTCTCCCGCATCTTCGCGTATGCCGCAGGGTCGTTTTTGTAGTAGTCGAGCGAAAAATTCTCAAACGATTGCGTTTTCATCAGCATCCCAAGCCCCGAGGACATCATGCCCGCCTCGGTCAGCTTTTTACGCATACAGGTGCACATCCGAATGCCGATGTAGCCGCTGTCGCGGCACTTGGGGCACTCGTAACGCGGGGAACAGTAGTCGGCGGGGTAGCCGTAGCGGGCGAGCAGATCGCGGCGCGCCGCCTGAATCCGCTCGTTTTCGGCTTGCAGGGAGGCAACGCCTGCCTGCGTGTCGCCGCCCTCCATTGCCTGCTTCATCAGGCGCAGACCGAAGCCCGAGAGCGTGCGGTCAAGGTCGCGCAGCCCCGGGATCACGCGGTAAAGTTCTTCGCGCCGCTCGTCGGCGGCTTCCTCGGCTTTCATCGCCTTTGTTTCGTACTCCGCGCGGATGCGGCGGAAATTTTCCTGATTATAGCCCATGTTTGTCCTCCGTGTGGGATTTCTCTGTTGAGGCGTCCGTAGTGGAATAACTGCGCTTCAGCGCGGCTTCAAAGAAATCGTCGGTGTCAAAGCTGCCCGTCATGACCGCCTGACCCTTCTTTTCGCGCTCGGCGTCCAACTTGGCGTCAATCTGCGCGGCTGTGTCCAGACCCTCGCTGTGCCAACGCTCCAGAATGGAATTGGCATAGGGGAGGGACGGCTTGTTGGTTGCGTTGACCGTAATTTCATATGCGCGGCGGATGATGTCCTCGCCGTAGCCGTAGGAAGTCCAGTTGCTTAACATTTTTTCCTCTTTAGCGGTGAAAGCGCGGTTTCCGAGATCAAACATCGTGCGGATTTTACCCTCTATGGTGCGCCACATCTCGGCACACTTTACAAATTTCTCCAGTGCGGCTACATTGGTCACGCCGTCATCGACCAGACGGAGCGCGTAGCGCTCGACCTCGCGCAGGGACTTCTTGCCGATCCGCTTGCTGTGCGCCAGCAGGAGCAGGATGTACTCGTCGTCAAGGCGGAGGTAGTCCGAAAGCCCGACCAACAGTTGTGCCTCGTAGGGGTTGAACACCTTGCCCCAGATGTTTTGCGCCTCGTTGACGAGCATCCGCAGGGACTGGCTCTTTTCCAACAGATCGGAAAGCTCCGCCGTGGAGTAGTTCGGCAGCTCGTCCGCGCGGGCGAGAAAGGCGGGCTTCGCTTCCGCCGCGGGCTTCGCTTCCAACGCGGGCTTTGCTTCCGCCGCAGGTTTTGCTTCTGTAGCAGACGTTGTTTTTTTTGTATCGGTCGCGGATTTTGCGGGCTTATCGGTCGGCTTCCGTTGCGCTTTTTTACTCTCCTGCGCTTCTTTGCCATTGGAGAGAACGCCGACCGACTGCCAGAAGTCCAGAATATCGCCGATTTCTTCGCGATCCGCGCCCGCCAGCCGTGCCAGTTGTGCGGGCTTGGCAAACAGCGTGGGATCGGACGCGAGCCACAGTAGTACCCGCAACTGCTCGGGCGTTGCGTCGGCTTCCGGGACTGTTGACGGCAGAACCAGAACGCCCTGCCCGTAATTCCATTTCCATTCCATATGTATTCTATCCTTTATCGGGCGTTTGAATCCCATTTGTTTTTTCGTCGTTCATGTGCTTGCGGCAGAGACGATAGGAGAGCGCCATGAGGGAATCCCCCAAATGGACGTTTTCCACCACGACGTTGGGATTTTCCGATTCCAGTTCGCGCCCCGTGAAGTTCCAGAAGCCGTAAACGCCGCAATCGGTCAGTCGTTTTGCAACCGCAGGCGCCTGATCCTTCGGCAGGGTCAGTACCGCGAAATCGACGTGGTTACGGTGGCAGAAGTCCTCCAGATGCGCCGCGTCGTAGATGCGCACGCCGCTGATGTCCCGCCCGATCAGGTCGGGCTTGAGGTCGAATAGCGCCAGAACGCGGATGCCGCGCTTTTCAAAGACAGGGGAGTGAACCAGCGCGCGCCCCATGTCGCCCGCGCCGATGACGATTGCGTGCAGTCCCGCTTCCACACCGAGCAGTTCGCAGATTTTTGCATAGAGATAATCGACGTTGTAGCCGTACCCCTGCTGACCAAAGCCGCCGAAGCAGTTCAGATCCTGTCGGATCTGCGACGCGGTGAGGTGCATCATACGGGAGAATTCTCCGGAGCTGATGCGCATCCGCCCCTGCCGGATCAGCATCCGCAGATACCGGAAATAGCGCGGCAGTCGCCTGATGACCGCAGGGGACACCTCCGGCCTTTCACATTCTTCCCCGTCCTGCCCGGCGGGTTTCTTTTCGTTTTCCATGCTCCGAGACTCCTTTCCCGTTTCGTTATCCGACTTTTCCACAGGCTCGCGTTTCCCGCATCTGCGTTTTTCCACAGCCCATTTTCTCTCTTTTTCTTCGTTTATGCGCACCGTTTCGCGCTTTTTTCTCCTCCCGCCGCTTTGGACTTGCACTTTTTCCACAGGCTGTTGAAAACAGGTGTGGAAAAGTCGGGGGGGATTTAAGACCTTGGGACTCTGTCCCAAACCTAAGACCTTGGGACTCTGTCCCAAGC
>URHR01000148.1 GCA_900547725.1 uncultured Eubacteriales bacterium | reverse complement strand
TGCGTTAAAGGTCTTGAAGGTTCTTAGGGGACTTCTCCTCAAGAAGTCCCCTAAGTGGGGTTTGGGGCAAAGCCCCAAGGTCTTCCTTTTTATTCCACTCCGTCTAACCGACGGCGAATGCTCTTCATGTCCTCCAGCATATCCTCACGCTTGCGCGGGTCGCGGAGAATCGCCGCAGGATGGAAAACAGCAGTCATCGCGAAACCGCCCTTTTCAACCCATGTCCCGTGCTCTGCCGTGATCCGATAGTCCGGTTTGATTAACCGCATCGCCGCAATCCGACCGAGACACACAATGATCTTCGGACGAATCAGACGAACCTGCTCGCGTAAATACCCAATGCAGGCGTCCTCTTCTTCGGGCTTCGGATCGCGGTTCTGCGGAGGACGGCACTTCAGAATGTTGGCGATGTAAACCTGATCGCGGCTGATTCCAACCGCTTCCAGATAGCGATCCAATAACTGACCCGCACGCCCCACAAACGGCGTGCCGCTCAGATCCTCCTGCTCGCCCGGCGCTTCGCCCACAAACATCAGATCCGCGTTTGGATTTCCGACGCCGAAAACCGGGTTCGTCCGCGTGTCGCCCAAAGGACACGCATGACACGCCGCGCAAAGCGCGCGGACTTCTTCCAGATCGTTTGCCATGTCGACCTCCTTCGTCAAAGCGACTTCGCGGGAAAATCGGTCAGTCCCTCCTGTCCGGAAAGAGGACCTGAGCAGTGGAGCGTGTAGTCGCCGCTCCGCAGAACCGCACAAAGGCGGTTCATGTCGGTAATCGGCTCGTCGGTCAGAATGCCTGCGTCCGCAACGGAATCCGGATTGTGAAAGTCACTTCCCGCAGTCGGAATCTTTCCCTGCATCCGACACCACGCACGGGCAATCGGGTTGCGGGAGTGGTGTCCGACCGTGCCGTTGAATACCTCGTAGCCGTCCAATAATTCAGGCGGCATCACCGTCATGCCGTTTCGGAACGGGTGCGCCTGAATCACAAGCAGACCGTCCGCGTGCGCCAGTTCGGAGAAATCACGCAGGTTCAGTTCGTAAAGATAGGGGTGCGAGAGCAGATATTCCTCTGTCAGTCCGAAAATCAGATAGTCGTTGAGATTCTCGGGAAACCGGATCTCCGCGCCGAGCAAAACGTGCATCCGCTCGCCCGCGTGCTTCACCGCGCACCGCCAACCGTTCAGATAGTATTCCACTCGCGTCTTCCAGTCAGATCCCGTACGGTCAAGCGTGAAGTTGTTGAAGTGATTGGAAATGACCAGGGAAGTGTATCCCTCACTCAGATAGCGATCCACCACGCCCGCCGCGTCCACATGGGCGCAGCGGCTGACCTCGGAGGTGTGCGCGTGCAGTTCCGTCAGATAAGGCATATTTATTTGACCTCAATGATGGAGTCGTCCCACATTGCGGGCTTCTCATAGCCGAGCAGGTTGACCACCGTCGCGGCAACGTCCGAAAGACCGAACTGTCCCTCGGTTTTCACGCGATAGTGCTCTTTTGCGGGTGTGTTGTCGTAGAAGATGCAGGGAACAGGGTTGAGCGTGTGACTGGTCTTGGCTTTCATCTTGCCGTTCTTGTCCACCTTGGGAAGCCCCGTCTTTTTGTCCATTTCAAACATCTCGTCGGCATTGCCGTGGTCTGCGGTGATGATCGCAACGCCGCCCAGTTCGTCAATCACGGGCAACAGTCTGCCGATCTGAAGATCCAGCGCTTCCATCGAGCAACGGGTTGCCGCAAGAGAACCCGTGTGTCCAACCATGTCGCCGTTGGGATAGTTGACGCGCAGGAACTTGTATTTGCCGGAGCGGAGCGCTTCAATCAGTTTGTCGGTAATCTCTGCGCACTTCATCCACGGGCGCTGTTCAAACGGAACGACGTCCGAAGGAACTTCAATATAGGTCTCCAGTTTGTCGTTGAATTTGCCCGAACGGTTACCGTTCCAGAAATAGGTGACGTGACCGTACTTCTGCGTTTCGGAAATTGCCAGAACCGGAATGCCCGTGTCGGCAAGATACTCGCCCATGGTGTTGGTGATTTCGGGCGGGGAGACCAGATAGTTCTTCGGAATGTGCAGGTCGCCGTCGTATTCCAGCATACCTGCGTACATCACCTTCGGAACTCTCACGCGGTCGAACTTGTCAAACTGTCCTTCGGGTGCGTCAAAACTCTTGGAAATCTCGATCGAACGGTCTCCGCGGAAGTTGTAGAAGATCACGCTGTCGCCGTCCTCGATTGTGCCGACGGGCTTGCCGTCCTTTGCAATCACGAAAGCGGGGAGATCCTGGTCGATGACGTGCAGCTCGTTCCGATAGGTTGTGACCGCTTCCGCCGCCGATGCGAACTGTCTGCCGATGCCGAGAACATGGGTCTTCCAACCCTCTTCCACCATGTGCCAGTTTGCTTCGTAACGATCCATCGTGATCTGCATCCGTCCGCCGCCGGAGGCGATCATCACGTCGAAGTCCGCGTCGCGCAGACCGTCCAGAAACGCCTCGAACGGATTGATATAATCGAGCGCGGAAGTCTCGCCGACATCGCGGCCGTCCAGAAGAATGTGGATGCGGACGCGCGTCACGCCTTCCTTCTTTGCCTCGGTCACCATTGCCTTGAGGTGGTCAATGTGCGAGTGAACGTTGCCGTCCGAGAACAGCCCGCCTCCGCCCATCCCCGAAAGGATATGGCAGGGGTCGCACTTCATGCATTTCTTGGCCTTGCCGAGCGGACAGCCGCGCTTCTTGACCATGTTGCCGCGCTCCACAATGCACACCGACAAATCCGAATGGTCGGCCAGCCACCAAGCCGCGAACAGCCCGGCAGGGCCGCCGCCCACGATGATGACGTCAAACGTGTTCGACATAAAAATCCTCCAAAAAGGATGGCATAAGCGGGGAAGACAAGAAAAAGCCCGCAGGCGCGGGATCGTAGGATAATCATGCACGGTTTCGGAACACCTGTCAAACGCCCGCCGGATTCTATCACTCCCCGGTTCCGCCGCCCCATGCGGACAACATCCACACTTCAAAAAACATTTCTTCCATCGCAAAAAAGAAGGCCCGCAAGGCAATGGTTTCCAAACACCGCCTACCGGCCTTCAATGAGCTTCTCCCCACACTGCGAACCGTTCCTCTTGACCGTGTCCCAACAAAGGATTGATATTGTATTTCTTGAA
>URHR01000147.1 GCA_900547725.1 uncultured Eubacteriales bacterium | reverse complement strand
CCCCTTGCTTAAAGTTCTTGAAATTCTTAAAAACTTCTTTCAAGAAGTTTTTAAGTAGGGTTTGGGGCAAAGCCCCGAGGTCTTGACCTTTCTTATCTCTTCCCCATCGCGTCACGGATTTCGCGGAGCAGAGCCGCCTGCTCGCGCACGTTGGCATAGAACTCCGCCTCGATAGCCGCCTTTGCTTCCTCTGCCGCCTTCGCTTCCGCCGCCTTGGCATCCTCTTCGGCTTTCTTCTTCGCCGCCTCTGCCTCGGCTTCGGCAATCTTCTTTGCATTCAGCTTCCGCTCAGCGTTGCGGATGATGCGGAGCGCAAGGAAAATGCAGAACGCAATAATCAGAAAATCCAGAATCGCCTGCAGGAATAAGCCGTACTGCACCGAAATTTTCGGAATCTCCACGCCTGCGGCGTTGGTTGAAGCCTCGCGGATGACCCATTCCCATTCGTTGATGCTCACACCGCTCGTTGCGTAGGTAATCAGAGGCGTGATGATGTACTTCACCAACCCCGTTACAATCGCGTTGAACGCGGTTGCCATCACCACCGCAACAGCAAGATCCAGCACATTGCCCTTTGTGATAAACTTTTTGAAATCCGCAAAAAAGCCGTCGCCCTTCTGCTTCATTTTTTTCAGTCCCTTTTCCATTTTCTTTCTCATTTTTCAGACCTCCTGTTTTTGTCGACCTTATTGTACCGCATTTTTCGCGTTTTGTCAAGCTTTTTCCGCAAAAACATCCGCACATCGCCAAAGCGATGTGCGGATGTTTTTTATAGCAGAAACGCGAGCAGGACTGCGCCGAGGATTGCAAGCGCCACAACACCGATGATCGGCAGGCAACAGCCGCATCCCCATGAGAAGCATCCGCCATAGTACGGTCTGCGGGGCGGTCTGCCCCCAAAAGGCGGTCTGCCATAGGGCGGTCTTGGCTTCCATCCCATCCACGGACCGCCAAAATTCCCGTCCGGTCCGCCCGGTCCGCGACCGAAGGGTCCATCCGATCCGCTGCCTCTTGGTCCGCCACCCGGTCCCGGCATATCTGTATCCTCCTTCTCATGGGTTTCCCCATTATCTTTGTAATATGATTATATCATGCAATTGCTCGATTGTCAATAGATTTTCCAATTTTTTCGGCGCAGGAAGGCTTGCCGGAAAATTTCTTCCTTTTTATTCCTCCGAAAAGGTCTTTTTTCACCCCGGCACGGCATGACACGGGATGACAGGGTGTGGCACGGATTTTTGCGGTAGAATATGGGCACACGGAAGAAAGCGAGGTGATGTAGATTGTATGACCTGTAAAAAGCGGATCGTGCTGACAGACGCGGTTCGAAAAAAGAAACTCGGAAAACTGTTGGAAGACTATCTTGCGGAGTGCCGTCCGCCGCCCGACGCCGATCCGAAGCATTCGGGCGGATCGTTCCCGAATCTCGCGGGCTTTTGCAGCTATCTCGGCTGTGGGATCGACGAATTCGAGGCGCTCCGCACGACCGACCCCGCGACGGCGGATTACCTTTCCGCCGCGCTTGAGGACGCGGCGCTGAACCGCTCCCCCATGCTCTCCCCCACCGTGGTATCGGCTTATCTCAAACATCGGCTTGGGTACGGGGAGAAATCGGAGGCGGTCAGCAGTGCGGATGCGGGCGAGATTCGTCTGATCTTCGACCACGACATTTCCGAGGACGGCGCATGAAGCGGCAGACACCGGCATCGGTCCTCCATATCAGGGGCAAACCGAACGCCAAGCAGAAGCTCTTCTTTGCTTCCCGTGCCCGTTACACCGCTTACGGCGGAGCGCGGGGCGGCGGCAAATCCTGGGCTTTGCGGCGCAAGCTGGTGGCGCTCTGTCTGCGCTATCCGACCATCCGCTGCCTTTTGGTTCGGCGTTCCTATGCGGAACTGAAGGCAAACCACGTCGACCCGCTCCTGCGGGAATACGCGGGACTGATACAATACCGGGAATCCGACAAGCGATTGGACTTTCCGAACGGGAGCAGCATCTCACTCGGCTACTGCTCTTCCAATCGGGACGTCCTGCGCTATCAGGGTCAGGAATATGACATTATCGCCATTGACGAGGCAACGCAGCTGAACGAATATCAGTTTTCAATCTTTAAGGCCTGTCTGCGTGGCGTTGGGAATGTTCCGAGACGGATGTATCTGACCTGCAATCCCGGAGGCGTGGGGCACGCGTGGGTCAAGCGGCTGTTCATCGACCGCGCGTTCCGCCCCGATGAAGATCCGTCCGACTACCGCTTTATCCCTGCTCAGGTTTACGACAATCCCGTTCTGACCGCGGCTGATCCGGACTATGTCCGTCAGTTGGAGTCCCTGCCCGGGAAGTTGCGCGACGCGTGGCTGCTTGGGCGTTGGGATGTGTTTGAGGGACAGTTTCTTCCCGAATTCCGTCCCGAGATCCATGTGGCGGAGTCGGATGAAATTCCCGGGGAGTTGCGGTACTTTGCGGCTCTGGACTACGGCTTTGATATGTTGGCGGCGCTCCTTCTGGGCGCTGACCGGCAGGGGCGGGTCTGGGTCGTGCGGGAATATTGCCGTTCCGGTTTGGTTCTTGGGGCGGCGGCAGAGGAGGTCGCACAGCTTTGCCGAGGTTATCGGGTTGAATATCTGGTTGCGTCACCCGACCTCTGGAACCGCCGACAGGACACCGGACGGAGCGGCTTTGAGATCATGCAGGCGGTTCGGGGCATCCCCCCGATGCAGCCTGCCGACAACCGACGGATTCCCGGATGGCGGGTGCTGCGCGAGTATTTGCAGGTCACGCCGGACGGACCGCGCCTTCGCATTTCGCGCGACTGCCGCACGCTCTGCGATTCGCTCCCTGCGCTTCTTTGCGACGCGTCCCGCCCCGAGGACGCGTCGGATGAGCCGCACGCGGTCACGCACGCTCCCGAGGCGCTGCGCTATGCGCTGATGAGCCGTTTTGCCGCCTACAGCGAGCAGGATCTTCCCGACCGCAATTTCCGGTTTCCCTCCCGCAAGCCGCGCAACCCACTTTACTGACGGAATCTCACAGAGGGCGGCTCGGGTTCCGTTTCCGCCGCTTCGGTTTCCGTGTGCCGAAGCAGGCAAATATTCAGGCTGTAGACGAAAGGGGCATCGTCTTTAAGAGGCACAAATTTCTTTCACACTTTTTCTTTGACCATGTAGGCGCAAAGAGAAAAGCACACTTTGCTACGCAAAGC
>URHR01000146.1 GCA_900547725.1 uncultured Eubacteriales bacterium | reverse complement strand
AAAAACTTCTTTCAAGAAGTTTTTAAGTGGGGCTTGGGGCAAAGCCCCAAGGTCTTCGGGACAGAGCCCCGAGGTCTTCCCTCCCCCCCCCAGAAAGGAATCAAAAAAATGCTATTTAACTTGGTCGAGCTGATCCGCGGGAAACTCATGCCCGCGGAGGGATCGGCGGCAATGGGACTGCTGTACGCAGGAGGCGTCCTCCTGTGTATCGCGGTCGGGTATCTGCTCGGAAGCCTGAACCCCGCCGTCCTGGTTGCAAGAGTCGGCTTCCGCGAGGATATCAAACGAGCGGGACACGGAAACGCGGAAGCAACCGATATCGCAGGCGCATACGGGAAACGGGCGGGGATCGTGACCGCCGCGCTCAACTTTGCAAAAGGCTTTGCCGCTTCATTGCTCGGCCTCTTCATCTGGGAGATGAACGGACTTGCAATCAGCGGACTGTTCGCCCTGCTCGGCGCAATGTTCCCATGCTTCAACCGCTTCCGGGGCGGCAGGGGAGCGGAAGTCATGGCGGGCATGATCCTTGCGGTCAGTATCCTTACCACGGGATTTCCCATCGTGTTCCTGCTCCTGTTGCTGATCTTCCTCATCGTCATCATCGGAACGCGCTTTCTGTCACTCGGCGTGATTATGACCGGGGTCTTTTACCCGCTCATCCTGCGCGGCTTCTCGGGCGCACAGGCGGGACTGTGCCTTGCCTGCGCAGTCCTCACCACCCTGTTCGTCGTGGCGAGACATTGGGACAGTATGCAACGCATCTGGAATCGCAAAGAGCCGCAACTGAAATTCCCGTGGAATAAAAACAAGGAGGACTGACATGGCAGAAACAACAGAAGCCTTGCGCGGGTTCGCAGACCTGATCCTGCTTGCAGCGAAGAAACGGCAGCTCAAAAAAGCAATCCTCTCCAAACCGTGCGACGCGGCGGACAGACGCGCCGAACTGACCCTTCGGCGCATCGGCGGGCGGGACTGCCTCCAAGCCGAGAAATTCCGCGCGGACAATAAAGCACTGCACGAAAACCTGCCGCTTGAGAGGTCGGAAGGGCTGACCGACCTGCTCGCAGGCTACGCACAGATCAACCTGCTGACCGCCGTCGGCGAGAGCGAAATGCGGCGGGGCAAGCGCGGGACGACCACCGTCCTCGGCGGCGAAAAACTGCGAAAACTGCTTGACGCGGTGCAAATAGACGGCGAAACAGTCCTTGAGAACGACCGGGACAAGCAGTACATCCTGCAGGGGGACGAGCCGTTTCTGCGGCTGCTCGACATCTGCGACGAGCGCGGCAGAGTGCGCGACAAGCGGCAGGCGAAGTTCCGCCAGATCAACCGCTTTCTCGAACTGGTGCGCGATTGCCTCGGCGACCTTCCCGCGAAAGGTCCTTTGCGCATCTGCGACCTCTGTTGCGGCAAAAGCTACCTCTCCTTTGCAACCTACCATTACTTTGCAAACATCCTCGGGCGCGAGGTTCGCATGACCGGCGTGGATCTCAAGCCCGACGTGATCGCCTACTGCTCCGGAGTCGCAAAAAGGCTCGGGTGGGACGGGCTGGAATTCCTCTGCGGCGACGTCAGCCGCTACAGCGCGGGCGGCGCGGTTGATCTGGTTGTTTCGCTCCACGCCTGCGACATCGCAACCGATTTCGTACTGGAGCGCGCGGTGGCGTGGCGGGCAAAGGTTATCCTCTCCACGCCTTGCTGTCATCATGAACTGAACCACCATATCGACTGCGCGGCGCTGTCCTTCATCACGGAGCACTCCATGCTCCGCCAGAAGCGGTGCGACGCGGCAACCGACGCCCTGCGGCTGAAGTACCTCGAGGCGCACGGCTACCGCGTCTCTGCCCCCGAACTGATCGACCCCGAGGAAACGCCGAAGAACATCATGCTGCGCGGCATCCGGGAGCAGAACCCGTCGCAGGCGCGCATGGAGGCGGCGAAAATGGCGTATCTGGACGCGCGGAATTTTCTGACGGGAGGTCGCGGCGATGTGCAAAAAATTCTTTGCCCGAATGTTTGGGGGTAAAAAGAACCCCGACAGTCTGCGCTATCGGCGGCAGATGGCAAACACGATTGCGGGGCACGCCATCCGTTACGTGACCGAAAAAAGGAACGGTGTGGACGAGGTGATCGGGCGCGGCGGAAGCGTGGATATCCGAAACGGGGAGTTCATTGTGTTCGCGTCCTCGGAGGTGCTGTTCCGTTGCGACGTGGACGCGTTGCGCGCGTGGGAACTGCTCTCGCGCGACGGCGTGGTTCTGACCGCCCCCGACAAGGAGAGCGGCGGCGCGGAACGGACGATTATTGTTTACTATGTCTACTACCGATAACAAGGTAAACATCGCGAACGCGGCGAGCGCGGCGCTTCTGCTCCCCGATCTGCTCGACCTGCCCGCAAAGCAGGCGCGGTTTGAGCGTATCTATCTGGGCGCAATGCGGGAGCGCCGCGAGGATTTGCGGGACGGCATCGGGCTGCTTGGCGAGAAGTGGCAGCATCAGATTATCAAGCGATATCTGACCGAAGATCCCGGCGAGCATGAGGTGAAGCTGGCGGGAACACGGTTTGTTTCGGACGTGCGCGTGGGAAACGCGATTTACGAGGTACAGACCGGCTCTTTTGCGCCGATGAAAAAGAAACTGGAGCGCTACCTTGCAGATCCTGCGCTGACGGTCACGGTGGTACACCCGTTGCCTGCGGTGCGACGGCTGACATGGATGAATCCCGAAACGGGGGAGCTTGGCAAGTCGCGCCGCGTGGCGGGGAAGCGGAATCCTCTTCTGCTTCTGCCTGCGCTGTACCCGCTGATTCCTCTGCTTTCCCATGTGGGCACGGGGCGGCTGTCGTTCCGGCTTCTGCTTCTGGAAGTGGAGGATTTCAGGTTATTGGACGGGCGTTCGCGGGATCGCAAGCACGGCGCAACGCGCTTGGAGCGGATTCCGACGGGGCTTGTGGACGATCTGCTCTTCACGTCTCCCGGGGATTTTGCCGCGCTCCTGCCCCCGTCGCTTCCGTCTCCTCTGACGGTTGCAACGCTTTCCCGCGCGACGGGTTTACAGGGGCTTGACGCGTACTCCGCCGCCCGCGCGCTCGTCGCGCTCAGCATTCTGACCCCTACGACCCCCATTTCCCGCGCGATGGCGTTTGAAGTGGTGCGTGGGTAGAGGAGAAGGGGAAAGACCTTGGAGGGAGAAGGAACCCCCTTTCGGATGGGGTTTCTTCTCCCTCCAAACCTCCC
>URHR01000145.1 GCA_900547725.1 uncultured Eubacteriales bacterium | reverse complement strand
GGCGGTTGCCGTGCAGGGAAGTTCGGGGAGGGTCAGGGAGGTTTGGAGGGTAGGGAGGACTCTCCGAAAGAGTCCTCCCTGCGCCTCCAAGGTCTTCCCCCCCTACTCCCCCGGGCGAAACCGAGAGATCAGGGACTCGGCGACGCGGATGCCGTCGACGGCGGCGCTTGTGATGCCGCCCGCGTAGCCCGCCCCCTCGCCGCAGGGATAAATGCGATCGTGACCGAGCGCACTAAGACGATCCGCATCCCGAAGAATCCGAACGGGAGCGGATGTCCGCGTCTCCGCCGCAGTCAGAACCGCCGTGCCCTTGTCGTAGCCCGGAATCCTGCCCGCAAAGCTGTGAAGCGCATAACGCAGGGACTCCAGAATGTACGGCGGGAAAATCTCCCCAAAATCAGCAGGTCGTACCTTGCCGCCGCGATAGGTCGGCTGTACGTCCGCAGGGAAACTCCCGCACCCGCCGCCGAGGAAATCGCCGATTGTCATCATCGGCGCGTACCAGTCCCCGCACCCGACCGATACCAGAACCGCCGCGTTCGCGTTCTTCCCGTCCCGCGCGTGATTGCTCATACCGTTGACAACCAGACCGCCGTCCTCCGAAGCCGCCGCAACCACTTCGCCGCCCGGGCACATACAGAACGTGTAAACGCCCCGCGCGCGCCGCGTGTCCGAGAGCGCATACTCGGCGTGTCCCAAGTCCGGATGCCCCGCAAAATCGCCGTACAGCGCGCGGTCGATGTCCGCCTGCAAATGCTCCGCCCGAACGCCGACCGAAATCGGCTTCGCTTCCACCGCAAAGCCGCCCGCAATCAGTTCCTCATAGGTGTCCCGCGCACTGTGACCGACCGCCAGAACCACCGCCGAAAACGCTTCCTCACCCTGCGGAGTCCGCACCGTCACGCTGCCGTCCGCATTCTCCCGCAGACTCTCCGCGCGGCAACGGTAGCGAACCTCGCCGCCCAGACGCTCGATTTCCGCAAGCATCCGCGCAACAACCGTGCGCAGAATATCCGTTCCGATGTGCGGTTTCGCAAGCGTCAGAATCTCGTCGGGCGCGCCGAAACGGTGAAAGGTCTCCAGAACAAACCGACACCGCGGGTCGTGAATCCGCGTGACCAGCTTTCCGTCCGAAAATGTTCCCGCGCCGCCCGCGCCGAACTGCACGTTCGATTCCCCGTCCAACTCTCCGCTTGTGCGGAACAGCTCCACCTTCGCCACCCGCTCCGACACCGCGTCGCCGCGATCGATGATCACGGGGCGGTAACCGTTTTGCGCCAACAGGAGCGCCGCGAACAGCCCCGCAGGCCCCATGCCGACCACAAGCGGCGGTCTTTCCATCGGCTCAGTGCCGACGTGAAGCACGGGCTTGCCGTCCGCCAACTGCTTCAGTCCCGCACGCGCGCATACGCGCGCGGAAAGCGGCTCGTCCGACTCCACCAGAACCGTGCAGATCAGACGGATGTCGTCCCGCCGCCGCGCGTCGACCGACCGCTTAAAAAGCCGAAAATGAAGCGATCGGGTATCCACTCCCGCGCGCTTCATCCGCTTCTTTGCCTGTCCGAACAGTTCCTCCTGCCCTTCCCCCGGACGGATGGAAAATCCGTCCGCGAGATAGCGGCAGGCGGAATTCTTCTCTGCCCCGATTGCCCCAATTGCCCCGATTGCCCCCATTGCGCTCATTCGCCTGTTCCTTCTTCGGTCTGCCGGGATTCGGGGGAAAACAGTTCCGGCGCGTCGTGGTTATCCAGATTGACCACAAACAGCCAGATGATAATCGCCGCCAACAGGCACAGCAGCAACGGAAGCAGCTGAATCCGTTTCAGAAAGTGGATCTTCCCCTCCTTCGGGGCGGTCATGTGACCGATCACGTTCTTCTTTTTCATGACTCCGATCCCTCCCCCTTCTTCCGCTCCCGCCCGTCCTCGGGCGAGCTGTCCGGCTCTTGTGCCGACGGCTCTGCCGGTTTCGGCTCGGATGCCGCCGCTGTCGGCGCAGACGCGTTTTTGATCTGCTCCGCCCGCTCCTCAAGCCGCTTGACGCGCAGATACCGACTGCCCGCGAGATAGGTCATGAGAATATCGGTCAGCGTCTTGCGATCCACACCGCGCAACAGCTTCCCATCCTGCGCAACCGACACAATACCGGTCTGCTCCGAAACCACAATCACCAACGCGTCGCTGACCTCGGACACGCCGACCGCCGCGCGATGCCGCGTTCCCATGCTGCCAAAATCCATATCGCTCGCCGTGGACGGGAGCACACAGCTTGCGGCATAAATGCGCATATCGCGGATGATGACCGCGCCGTCATGCAGCGGCGCTTTATCGTAGAAAATATTCCGTAGCAGGTGGGATGTCACGCGCGCGTCCACAATCTTTCCGCTCTCGGTGTAGTTTCCGAGCTTGGTCAATCCCTCGAATACGATCAGCGCGCCCGTGCAGCTGTTCGACATCCTGCAAACCGCGTCCACCGTCTCGGCGGCAACCTCTTTTGCGGCGGGATACTTGCGGCGCGGGAGCGAATCGGAAAGCGGTGCTGCAACGCGGGAGTTTCCGAGCTTTTCCAATCCCGTCCGGATCTCGGGTTGGAAAATAAGGACAAAGCAAAAGGAGAACGCCGAAGCAAACAGGCGCACAATGTAGCCGAGCGCCGTCAGCTTCGTCAGCGTGACCGCCACGCCGAACAGAACCACCACCGCCAAGCCCACCAGCACGCGCCCCGCGCGACGTGTCCTGCCGTAGCGGTAAAGAATAAACAGGAGCGCCGTCAGAAGCAGAATGTCAACGACATCCCGTACCCCCATTTTCGCAAACGCGCCCGCAACATGCTCGCCAAAAAAGGCTTCGACTCTCCCCCAGAACTGAGCAACCATCCTATCCGACCTCCCGCCGATCGATCCCGCAACGCCTTCTGCGCACCGCGCGGATATGATTAATTATATTATAACATATTGACGAAAGGATTCCAATAGTTTTTGCAAAAAAAATTTGCCCTTTTATGCAAAAAAAATCCGCTCCTGTTCCGACAATAACCCCTCATCGGCAACAACAGGCAATCAAAAACGATTGTTAAAGCTGCGTTTCACCATTTCTCCGAAAACCAACCACCCTCCACGGCAAAAAAACTTCCCCGCAGAGCCCCCGCCGAAGAGCCAAGCGAATCGCATTTTCGCCAAGCCTTGCGGCGGGGGTCTGCGGGGAAGTTCTCGCGGGAAGAGGGAGGTTCGGAGGGGGAAGGGA
>URHR01000144.1 GCA_900547725.1 uncultured Eubacteriales bacterium | reverse complement strand
TTCCTAAGCAGGGTTTGGGACAGAGTCCCAAGGTCCTAAAAAGGAGGAAATAAAAATGGATTGCCTGTTCTGCTCAATTATCAAGGGGGAGATTCCCTCGAAAAAAGTCTACGAGGACGATATGGTCTATGCGTTCCGCGACATTCACCCCATGGCGCCTACCCACGTCCTCATCGTGCCGAAATGCCATATCCAATCAGCCGATGAGGTCACGGAGGAAAACAGTCGGTACGTCGCACATATCTTTGAGGTCATTCCCAAAATTGCAAAAGCAGAGGGGCTGACCAACGGCTACCGCGTTATCACCAATTGCGGCGAGGACGGCTGCCAGTCGGTCAAACATCTCCATTTCCACCTGCTCGGCGGGAAAAAGCTCCCCGAAAGCATGGCGTGATGACCCTCTGGGAAGAACTTCTCGAGAGCGGAAACGACCTGCTCTGGGAGAAACTCCGCCGAACCGAAAAGAAGATCGTCCTCTACGGCATGGGCAACGGCGCGGATAAAATTCTCGACGTCTGTGAGGAAAAAAGCATCCCCGTGCAAGGCGTGTTCGCAAGCGACGGCTTCCGCACGGGAAAACAGTTCCGCGGCATGACCGTGGAAAGCCGCCGCGATATCCTCGACCGCTTCGGCAGGGAGAACACCGTCGTCCTCCTCGCTTTCGCTTCCTCCCGTCCCGAGGTGCTGAACCTGATCCGCGACGTGTCGGCGGAAACCGAGTTGTACGTCCCCGACGTCCCCGTTGCGGGCAGTTTCCTCTTTGACGCGGACTTCGCCCGCGCGCACCGCAACGACCTGCTCCGCGCCCGCGACCTCCTTTGCGACGAAGAGTCCCGCCGCATTTTCGACCTGACCGTCGCCGCCAAACTGACAGGGCGCGCCGAATTCCTCTTCCGGGCAGTCAGCGACCCCGCAGAAACCATGCGCGAATCGATTCGCCCCGAGGAAATCCGCACGGCGCTTGACCTTGGCGCGTATACGGGCGATACCGTGCGGGAGCTTCTGAACGCGGGCGCAAACCCCGAAACCGTTTACGCAGTCGAACCGGATGCGCGAACCTTTCGGAAACTCGCCGTCTATGCGGAGCAGGAAACGCGGACAACCGTTGTCCCGCTCCACGCGGCGGCATGGAACAGACGGGAAACGCTCGCCTTCGGCGCGGCGGGAAACCGCGGCTCTGCAGTCGGCGAGACAGTCAAAAAAGCGCGCCCCGTTGACGGAATCCCGATGGACGAGGTGCTCGGAGACGCGCGGGTCGACTATGTCAAATTCGATGTGGAGGGCGCGGAACGGGAAGCAATCGAAGGGCTTTCCATGCACATTGCGCGCGATCTGCCAACGCTTCTGGTGTCGGTCTATCACCGCAGTGAGGATCTTTTCACCCTTCCCCTCTTCCTACACGAGCGCTTCGGCGGCTACGGACGCTTTTTCCTGCGCCGTTTTTCGGGTCTGCCCGCGTGGGATCTGAATCTGTATGTCAGGAGGTAACGGCATGAGCCTGCAAACCACACTTTGCTATCTGGAGGACGGCGACCGCTACCTGCTCCTGCACCGAACCAAAAAGGAAAACGACGAGAATCACGACAAGTGGATCGGCGTTGGCGGGAAATTCGAGGACGGCGAAAGCCCCGAGGACTGCCTTTTGCGCGAAGTTCGCGAGGAAACCGGGCTGACCCTCACGCACTACCGCTATCGCGGCATTGTGACCTTTGTCTCCAACCGCTACCCCTGCGAATATATGCACCTGTTCACCGCCAACCGTTGGGAAGGCACGGAAACGGTCTGCGACGAGGGCGACCTGCAATGGATGCGCAAATGTGACTTCCGCTCGCTCCCGATGTGGGAGGGTGACCGCATTTTCCTCGCGCTTCTCGATTCGGGCGCGCCGTTCTTCTCGCTCAAACTGGTCTACCGTGGCGAGACGTTGACCGGCGCATGGCTGAACGGTGAAAAAATCAAAAAAGATTTGTGAAAGCTATTGACAGTCACGCGATTGTGTGATATAATCTAATTACAAAAAAAATAAAAGAGCCTAAAGGAGGAACAATATTATGCCCGGACCCGGTGGTGGTGGACATGGCGGCGGATTTGGCGGAGGCTTCGGCGGAGGCGGCGGTTTTCGCGGCGGATTTGGCGGAGGATACAGACCGCCACGGCGCGGATTCTTTTTCATGCCGTTCTGGGGCGGCGGATGTCTCGGCGCGCTCTTTACCCCGATTATTTGCATGGTGCTTGCAATTGTCATGATGATCGGAGTCATCGGCGGCGGACTGACAACGCTGTTCCGCGGCGGAAATGTTGTATACAGCGAAACCAAAATGCAGGACTACGCCAATCGACAGTATGCAACGATTTATGACCCGAGCAGTGCGACTTACGAGGACAATGTGGTGGTTGTGTTTCTAACGAATGAGGGCAACCAAACCTATTACAGCATCGGATGGGTCGGTGACAATCTCAAATCACAGGTAAGCAACCTGTTCGGTAAAGAGAACACCGCGCTCGGCTATGCGATGCAGTCGTCCGTCACAACAAGCGATTACCGCTACTCGCTCGGCTCCAACCTTGCACAGATGACCGAAATGATGGAGACTTCTGTCAGGAATCAGAATCTTGAAACGGTCTACCGCACACAAAAAGCAGAAAAGCATGAGGCGGGAAAGGTGTACAATCGAAGCAATTCGGACCTTCAGATCAACACCGAGATCATTGACGCCGCGCTGAAGAATTTCACGGATTCCACGGATATTTCCATGTCGATCGTGATTGCGGACGCGAAGGACGTTTTCGGCAAGTCCCTGAACACCTCTGCTATCCTTGCGTTGCTTCTCTGCATCATCCTGATCGTTTACGCGGTTGTTGCAATCGTCCGCTACGTCAAGCGCCGTAGAGGGAATGCTGACGGCTGGAGGTAAGGAGAAGACCTTGGAGGCGCAGGACCCCCTCTTTCGGAGAGGGGGTCCTACCCTCCAAACCTCCCTGACCTCCCGAGAACTTCCCCCATGTCCCCGCCATTTTGGAAGCGAAGATTTGTTTCGCTTTTTGAAAACGGCGGGGACATGGGGGAAGTTTTTGTCGTTTGGGAAGGTATGAATTTGTTGCAGAGTGCGGCTATCGCGCTCTTTTTTGTGTGGGATGCGCTCGTGTACGACATCATCGCCGAACGCTTTCCATCCATCAATCGGGCGCGACAGCCGCACTTTGTAACCGATCTGCACCTCCTGATCTAACAAAAAACTTCCCCCAAGAACACCCGCGCCATGCAAAGCGAAAAAGATTTTTTCGCCATGCAAAAGCGGGTGCTCTTGGGGGAAGTTCTCGGTGAGAGAGGGAGGTTTGGAGGGAGAGAG
>URHR01000143.1 GCA_900547725.1 uncultured Eubacteriales bacterium | reverse complement strand
AGAGGGACGCCTCTTTCAAGAGGCGTCCCTCTCCCTCCAAGGTCTTTTCCTCACCCCTCCAAGGTCTTCCTCACTTCACTCCCCACTCCAGCCGAAAGGGAGCGAAGGAGGGGTGACGGAGAACGGCTTCCAGAGCGGACAACAGGTCACCGGATACGGGGAGCGTGCTCCGAAGCAGAACGCGGCAGGAGAAACCGCCGCCGCAGTCAAACGCCAGATCCGCGCCGTCGGGATCTACCTTCCGTAAGATCAGGAAGATACAGAGCAGGAACGCCGTCAGACGAATCCGCTCGGAACGTAACTCCGGAAGCGAAACACGCCGCAATGAGTCGTCAAACCGGATGTGACATCCCGCGTAAAACGCGATCCGCTCGCAGAGTTCCGCCAAAGACAGCCCGGACTCCGGGCGCAGAACACCGTCCAGCAGCGCCATCTCGTCCTCCGCCGCCGAAAAGCCCTCGTCGCCGACGGACTTTTCCGCCGCTTTGCGCGCCGCCGCGGACAGTATCATGTCCCGCATTCCGGCGAGATAGGACATCGCGCCCGCCACCGCGTTCCGCTCGCCTTCGGGAAGCAGAAGAATATAGAAGCCTGCCGGTAACAGCTCGCCCGATACCAGAACGATCTGCGACCGGCGGCGAAGAACCACCCGCCGCGACTCGGTCAGCGTTTTGAACAGGAAACGCTTGTTCGCGTCGGTCAGAGCGAACCGGCTTCCCTCGCATAGCGACGGACCGCGCGCCGTAAGGATGCGGAAATCGCTGTCCGCAACGGCAAGTTCGCCGTAAAAGAGCGGACAGCTGTCCTCGTATTTGTTCCGGTATTGCGTGTTAAACGGCAGATAATTGTGCAGTTCGTGTTGATTCATAGGGTATTTTCATCTTTTTTGTACAGGAGTCGGGATTTCATGAAACGTGCTTGAGGGTCAGAACAGAATATAACGAACGCGGCAAAGCGCGATCTCTTTGGAATTTCCGTCCAGGCGGCAGACCGTCACCGTCGTGTCGCGGTTGTAATACGTTCCGCCTGCGCCGTTGGTGTACAGAACCGTCAGCTTGTCGCGCAGCAGAAACGGCCTGTGCGACACGTGAATTCCTTTGATGTAATCGGGATTCAGCAGAACCGGCGCGCCGCTCGGGTCGTAGCAGGCGATTTTCTCGTCGGCAATCAGCCCTTTGCAGAACTCTCTCTCACCGCTGTAGAAACGGGTGCAGCGCAGAATCCGCTCGGGCGGCAGACGCTCCGGCTCTTTTGCATACTGCCGCACCTGCGCCTTGATCGTTGCCACCATTTTGGCGGCGGAAACCAGCAGAATCCCCTCGCTTGCCTCGGGCAGATCCAACTCGCAGTCCGGCTCGGCAAAAACCACCATGCCGACCACCGTCCGCGCCATCCCGTAAAACTCTTTCATACAGCGCACGTACTGCGCCGTCGTTCCCACCGGGCTTTTGAGAACCTTGCGCGTTCCGTTCGCCTTGAGCTGGAAAAAGTCGCCCGTCTGCGCGTCAATGCCGACCTTTCCCTTCCAGTTCTTGACCTCGATGACCACGGGCACGCCGCGCTCCATCACCAGAAAGTCCTTTTCCAGATACTTGTCCTTATGCGGCACGATGACGTTGCGGATCACGCAGGAAAAATTCTCCCGCAGAATACGGTAGATGATGTCCTCGCCGTTCGCGCCGAACCGTTCCATTTCCTCCTGCACGGGCAGACTTCTCGCGTGCAGGCGGTAGCTTGCGCGGCGGTAAAGTTCGCCCAACTTTGCGGTCACACGTCCCATTTCAGCCCTCTCCCAACGACAACAGAATTTCCAGCGCCCGCAGGGTCGCGGCTTCCCGCACCCCGCTCCGGTCAGCGCCCGCAGGCGCGCAGAACCGTTCCGTTCCGCTCTCCCGCGCAGTGCTCCAACCGATATAAACCGTTCCCACGGGGTCGCGCACAGTTCCTCCGCCCGGGCCTGCATAGCCGGTTGTGGAAACGCCGACGTCCACGCCGAGTTTCTGCCGCACGCACGCCGCCATTTCGCCCGCGCAGGCATGGCTGACCTCGGTCTCCCGCGCGATTGTCGCGGGGTCAACGCCAAGCAGGCGCTCCTTGACCTCGTTCGTGTAGGTCACGCACGCGCCCGCAAAAACCGCCGAACTGCCCGCAATGTCGGTCAGCGTTTTGGCAATCAGTCCGCCCGTGCAGGATTCCGCCGTTGCGACGGTCAGCCCGCGCACCGCAAATTCGTCGATCACGCGCTTTGCCATTGTTTCAATTGCTTCCGTTCCGTCCATTCCGCTTCCCCCCTGCATTTCGGTATCTTTATTATTTTACCACTCCCGGCACAACTTGTAAAGGTTTTTTCGCAAAAAAACTTGCAAGTCGGGCGCAAAAATGCTATAATACGCACAGATATCCTACATGGGAGGTCGAAAAATGTCGGTTTCTGCTTGTTTCCAATGCCCCCGCAGGTGCGGCGCGACGCGTGCGGACGACGGGCACGTCGGGTTCTGCGGCGTTCCCTCCGCGTTCCGCGTTGCGCGGGTCTCCCTGCACCCCTTTGAAGAGCCCTGCCTTTGCGGCGCGCACGGCGCGGGGACGGTCTTTTTCTGCGGTTGCAACCTGCGGTGCGTGTACTGCCAGAACCGCGACATCAGCCACGGCGATGTGCGCGGCGAAACGCTTGACTCCGATACGCTTTCGGAGCGGATTCTTGCCCTGCGCGACGCGGGCGCTGCCTGTCTGGATCTTGTAACCCCCACACACTACACGCGCGAGCTGATTCCCCTGCTCCGCGCGCTGAAACCCCGTCTCGGCATCCCCGTGGTCTGGAACAGCGGCGGCTACGAAGCGGTCGAATCCCTGCGGCATCTCGAGGGGCTCGTGGACGTTTACCTGCCCGACTGCAAGTATTTTTCCTCCGCGCTCTCGGGTCAGCTTTCGGGTGCGCCCGATTACTTCCCCGTTGCGTACGCCGCGCTTGCCGAGATGCTCCGGCAGGTCGGGAATCCCGTTTTCGACGCGTCGGGTATTCTGACGCGCGGGGTGATGGTGCGCCATCTGGTACTCCCGGGGCATCGCGCGGACTCGATCGCGCTTCTGGAGGCGCTCGCGGCAGAGTTCGGCTCTTCGCGCTTCCTGCTCTCTCTGATGAGCCAATACACACCCGATTTCGCCGCCCCCGATTGCGAAAAGTCCTTACACCGCCGTCTGACGACCTTCGAATACGAATCGGTTCGTGACACGGCGAACCGTCTCGGTTTCCGCGGTTACGCGCAGTCCCTCTCCTCCGCCTCCGCCGCCTACACCCCTTCTTGGGGACGCGAGGGGCGCGAGGGATGCGAGAAACGCGGGGGACGCGGGGGACGCGGGGGACGCG
>URHR01000142.1 GCA_900547725.1 uncultured Eubacteriales bacterium | reverse complement strand
ACTTCTTTCAAGAAGTTTCCTAAGCAGGGTTTGGGACAGAGTCCCAAGGTCTTTCCCAAGGCCTTATCACTCCGTTTTCGCCATAAAATCCGCCAGAAGCGCGTCCTGAAGCAGACGAACCGTGTGCGGGGCTTTGCCGCCGAGGGGCTTGCCGTCAAGCTCTGTTACGGGAACACAGAGAACCGACGCAGAGCAAACCAGAACCTCGTCGGCAGTCCATAAGTCCGCAGGGGCGTATTCGCGTTCCTCAACCGGAATTCCGTGCGCGCGGCATTCGCGAAGAAGATGATTCCGCGCTGTTCCCGCATAAATATGACAGTCGGCAGGGTGCGTGATCAGAACACCGTCTTTCAGTATCGAAAGATTGGAATGCGCACACTCGGTCACAACCCCGTCGCGTACCAGAACGCACTCGTCCACACCCGCCGCGCGTGCCGCCTCGGAGGCAAGAACGTTCGGCAATAGATTGAGCGATTTCACATTGCAGTGCGAAAAGCGCGTGTCGGGGTAGGTGATGCAACGCATCGGCAAATGCAGATCGCGGATTTTCATCGGGCGGAGCATGATCCAGAGATTCGTCGGAATCGTGTCGTCCGGGAACGCGTGAGCGCGAAATCCCGTCCCGCGGCTGAATTGCATATAAACCCATTGCTCGCCGTCATCCACCCGCGCAATCAGATCGCGTACCAAGCCTGCCAGTTCGCCGTGCCCAAGCGGGGGAACAATGCGAACCTGCGCGGCGCTCTGAAATAAGCGTTCAATGTGTTCGTCCAGTTCAAACGGATGGTGATTGCGGGTGAATGTCACATCGTAAACACCGTCACCGAAGTAGCAGGCGCGGTCAAGCATCGGAACGCGCATTTGTTCCAGCTCGTCAACCGTGCCGTTGTAGTAGCCAAGCGTTTTCATGAAAGACCTCCTTTGAGAAGCGTCAGGATATCAGTTTTTGCAGGAAAGAAACAACCTCAGGCGGGTAAGCTGCGGTCTCGTCGGCAAGCGCGGCGACCGCAACTTTTACCGCCGTCCGTTGCGACGATTTTGCGGTCAGCGTTCGCTCTGTGCCGTCGGAAAAATGGAGCGCGAGCGAAAGGGTGACCGAGAAGCTGTCCCGCACCTCGGCGGCGTTTGAAAGATCGGGCGAGAAAAATTGAAGCGCCGTGGTTTTACCGTCGCTGTCGCGAACGCGCGTGACGGAGCAGGCAGTTCCGACGCTGTCGCGGAACAGCGTTGCCGTGAGCGTTGAAACTTCGGCGGGAAGCGCGTCAAGCGAGCCTGCGGGAAGCGGGATCTCAAAGCGCAAACGGGTCGCAGAACCGTAGGGCGCTCCGATATAGAGCGCCGCACCTTCCGAAAAGGAAAAGGGAAGGAATACAGCGGTGTAGGTCACACTGTGAGTCAGCGTCAGCGCGTAGCCTGAGGGGTACAGCGTGCCGTCCGAACCCGCATAGCCGATGAAATCGGGGTCGGTGCAGGTCGGGAACGTGTAGATGTCGCCTTCGTAGCGCAGTTTGACCTGCTCGGCATTGCCCGAACGCAGGGTCAGCGTAACCGACGGCGGCGGAATCACTTCCACATTCAGCGCGGCGCAAAGCGTGTGCGTTGCAACGCGCGTTTTGTCATAGGCGTGCCGCGCGCGGATCGAGAGCAAATGCTCACCCCACGCGGGGAGCGATTCGGACGAAACCGTCAGTGTAAAGCCACCCGAAGCGGCGAGCGGAAGCCAGTCGCCACCGTCCCACGCATATTCATAGGTCGTCACGCCGTAACCGCCTGTCAAGCCGCCCGAAACCGTCAGCGTGCCGTTGTGCATCACGCGCACATCGCCGAACAGCGCGTCGCGGTCGGCGGTTTTGCTTGTCGGGAAGGTGAGGGACGTTTGGTAGCCGTAAAGGCTTGCGGCGGTCGCATAGGTCGTGCATTTGCCATCCGCAGGATCGGGCGACGTGAGCGCCGGCATCCCCGAAAAGACGGGAATGCGGAACACGCAGCCGATGTCGGTCAGATTGTTTTCAGCAAAGGAGCGGTAGAGCGAGCGCCCCTCGCTCAACGCGCCGCCCACGTTCTGCATATATTGGTGCAGGCTGTCGGTTGTGCAAACGTCGAATTTCTGCAGATAAACGGTTGATTGCCCGCGCTTGACATAATCGTTTTTCAGGAACTCCGCGCCGCCGCGCAGGGCTTTCTCCCGGGTGTCCCACCCCTTTGATTGGGCATATTCCAACGCATTTTTGTAGATGGCAAATACGCCGTCGCCGCTTGCCTTGATATTGAACAGATTGTAGTAGCCATCCAGTGCGGTCAGATCCCCGTCAAGCGTTCCCGGGGCGGGAGGCTTGATGGGCTTGCCGCTTTCGGTGGTCGCAGTCTGATTGGCGTAGTATTCCTGCAGAAGCGAGCCGCATTTCCCGCCCAGAAGGGGGGACTTCCCGTCGCCCTGTTCCTGACGGAGTCGAACCGCAAGAAAAACGGGGTCAATGCCAACTTCTTTGCCGATCTGCATCAGCGCGTCTGCGTAGGTTTGCCCGCTCTCCAACTTTGCGCGCTCCATAAAAGTGCCCGCAAGAACGGTTTCGAGAGCGGCACGGCTTGTGGCAGAAGCGGTCTGCTGATCGTAGAACTGGAAAATGTCGGCTTCGGTAAGAAAATTGCGGGGGTCAAGAAAATAGGAGACTGCCTCTTTGGAGGCCTGATAAAACCCCGAATCATAGAGATTGGCGTTGGTCTTGTGACGGTATTTGCTGAATCTGCCGTCGCTGTTGATGAGATTGGTTTTTGCATCCCGTGTCTGGAGCGTAACCGTCTCCTTCCACGAGCGCGCGACTGCCAACGGCTCGAACTCCCATGCGGGGTAGAGCAGGTGCAGACGGGTCAGCGCCACGGCGTAGTCGGCGGGGAATCCCTTTTCTTTCAGTTGATTGTGGTATGTAAGCGCCGCGCCCGTGAACGGCGGTTCAGAGCCCGATGTGCCGAAAATCAGCGAAACCGGGAGCAGAATAACCAACAGGGCGGTGAGCAGAACGGTCAGAATCCGATGTCTTGTTTTCATAAAACATCCTCCACTCGGGGGAATCGGGAGTCTGCGATGCCGCGCGATCCCGTCTACCTATATTATAGCACAAATTTGCCGTTTTGGGATGGTTTTTCCTGAAATAAAGAAAAAACTTTTACCCGGTTTTCCACCCGTGGCACGGTAGGAAACCGAGCGCAGAAAAAAATGTAAATTTTAATAAAAAAGGCTTGACAAGACACAAACAACGTGGTATAATAACGTCGCAAAAGGAAAAGTTTACAAGAAATCACTTGACAAGAAGGAGACAGGTCATGTACAATGCCTTGACAGACAGACAGACAGACAGACAGACAGACAG
>URHR01000141.1 GCA_900547725.1 uncultured Eubacteriales bacterium | reverse complement strand
TTTGCTGAATAAGGGGGAAGACCTTGGAGGGAGAGACCCCCCTCTTTCGGAGAGGGGGCTCTCTCCCTCCAAGCCTCCCTCTCTCACCGAGAACTTCCCCCATATCCCCGCCGCTCTTGAAATACGAAACAAATTTCACTTCGTAAGCGGCGGGGACATGGGGGAAGTTCGGGGAAGATGAGGGAGGTTTGGAGGGTAGGGAGAACCCCTCCGAAAGGGGTCTCCCTGCGCCTCCAAGGTCTTCCTTTCTCCCCTACCCCCGACTGTGGCGGATCAGAGACCAGAGAATGATTGCCGCCTGAAGGGGGATTCCGATAAAGAAGATCATCCAGACGTTGTAGGAGTGGTAAACCAGAAGCTGAAGATAGATCGCCGCAAGGAGCGTCCAACAAAAGACCGAACGGAAAACAATCAC
Organism: uncultured Eubacteriales bacterium; assembly: GCA_900547725.1. Classification (GTDB taxonomy): domain Bacteria; phylum Bacillota; class Clostridia; order Oscillospirales; family CAG-272; genus UMGS1865. The sequence continues at coordinate 3,099 of URHR01000141.1, read as the reverse complement.
GCAGACCGCAAAATTCCATTTCTGACTGAACAGCGCAAGCACCAGCATCGAGAGCGGAACAGCCCACACAAACGCCATCCAGACCCCGCGCGAGTAAATCGCCGTTGAGAAGAAAACAGCCGTTGCCGCAAGCCAGACCGCGCACGCCGCGAACAACTCCACGCCGATGCGGTATAACTTCTCGCTCTTCGGGAAATCGAATTCCTTCTTCTGTTTTCCCGCGTCTTTGGTCACAAAATAATCAATCGAAACCCCGAACAGCTCCGCAAGACGGGTCAGAACCTTCAGATCGGGCAGCGCCTCGCCGCGCTCCCATTTGGAGACCGATTTGTCCGAATAGTTGATTTTTTCCGCCAGCTCTGCCTGCGTCAGCCGCGCATTTTTGCGCAGCTCGGTCAGATTGTACGCTACGATTTCTTCCAGCGTATCCAAGGCTTACCGTCCCCCCTTCTCTTTTGCGTCTTTTGCGGTCGCCGCGTCTCCGTCCTGCTTGCTTCCCCGCCGCGGCAGCTTCTTTTTCAGCTGCGCCATGGAATCGCGCAGAATCTCGGGCGCTAACAGATTTTCACGCAACGTAAATACAAAATGCTTGAACTTCCGCCGGTCGTAAAGTCCCGCAATGTTCTTCTGCAACGTCTGAAGTCTGACCGTCAGATGGTTCTCCGCCGCAAATTTGCGGATCTTGGAAAGAATGCGGAAAGAATAGAACAGGTCGACAATCAGAATCCCGAAAAACGCGCCGAGGAAGAACGACAGCACCAGATTGTCAAAGAACCAGTTGACAATGTGATAGAAGATGGGATGAATCACATAGCAGTAGAACGCGCCGAGCAGCGTCCAGTAGAGCGAGAACTCGGGGCAGATGACCCCCTCAATGTTCCCCCATTTCTGGCTGTAGTCCCAAAGCTTGACGTGCATCCCCACAATGAAGATCTTGCCCGCAATGTATTCGATAACCGTCATCGCCACACCGATGAGCAGGACGCGCACGAACACGCGCGGCACGGGCGGAATCGCCGAAAAGTCAATCGACGCAAGCCCGTACAGCACCCAGAGTCCGAAGCCGTAAAGCGGCAGGAAGGGTCCCACCAGAAAGCCCGGGTTCATCCACTTTTTTGCCGAAAAGATCCGACGGTAAAACAGCTCGAGAATCCACCCGAGCGTTCCGCCGAGATAAAACAACAGCACCAATGTCAAAAAGGTTCTGATAACAAACACATCCCTTCTTCACCCCGCGCGGGCGGTGGTATTCGGATCGTATGCTTCTATTATATCCCAAAAGCCCGGATTTGTCAAGTATTCCCTGCCTCGGGCAGGAAAACCGTAAACAGCGATGTTCCCGGTTCGACCGAAACGCTCCCGTCGTGAACCGTCACGATGCTTTTGACCAGCGCAAGCCCCAGCCCGTTCCCCTCCGCCTCGTGCGACGCGTCGCTCTGGTAGAACTTACCGAAAATGCGCTCCGCCTCGCCTGCCGGAATGCCCGGACCTTCGTCGCAGATCGTGAACACCACGCCCGCTTCGTTGCGCCGCAGGCGCATACGGATCGTACCGCCGCGCGGGCTGAACTTGATGGCGTTGTCCAGCAGGTTCGACCACACATGGTAGAGCAGCATTTCGTGCCCCGACCACAGAACCTCCGCAAGATCCACGTCAAAGTCGATGTCCTTCGCGCCCCACTTGTTCTCGGTGGCAACGATCGTCTGTCGGATCTGTTCGTCAAGCCGATAGCGGTTTTTCGTCAGCTTTGCCGTGCGGTTGTTGATTTTGGAAAGGAGCAGAATGTTCCCAACCAGTCCCGAAAGCCGCCCCGTGTTATAGAGAATTTTTTCCACGTAGGCGTCCCGTTCCTCATCGGACAGCGTGTGATCCTGCAGCAGTTGGGTATATCCCTCGATTGCGGCGATGGGGGTTTTGAACTCATGCGACACGCCCGAGATGAAGTCGGTCTGGAGCGTTTCGATTGCCGACAGTTCGTGTACCATGGCGTTGAAGTCGGCGTAGATACTGCGGATGTCCTTGAGTTTGCTGTCGGTTTCGACCTTGACCTTGAAGTTTCCGCCCGCAACCTCGCGCATTGCCGCTTTGAGGTGCGCGACGGGGTCGAAAAACTTCTTGGTGATCCAGACGCTGATTCCGCCGCCGATGACGATGCTGACCGCGATCGCCCAAACGAAAACCGGGACGTTGACGGTAACGCCCAGCAGCTTTTCGATGGTCAGACCGATGAGGTAGGCAAGCAGCGCCACCACAACGAACTCCAGCAGGCAGACCAGAAAGAACTGAATCTGCAGGTCAAGCCGCGGCTCGATTTTTTTGTTCTGCTTATTCTGCTTACTCTGCCTACTCTGCCCATTCTGCCGTTCGTTCTTTTTCATGTTTTGACCACCTTATACCCGACCCCGCGGATGGTCTCGATGCGGAAGTCAGGGTTATTGCGGAAGCGCTCGCGCAGTCGGCCGATATGGACGTCGACCGTGTGGGTATCGGTTTCGGAATCGAAGCCCCAGATATCGTCCATGAACTGCTGGCGCGTGAAAATCCGCCCGGGGAAGGAGACCATTTTATACAGGATCATGAATTCCTTCTGCGGCAGGATCATGCTTTCTCCGCCGCAGGTGACGGTGAGGGAGTCGCACTCGAGCACGGTTGTGCCGATGGTCTGTTTCCTCTCGCTGATCATCTGCGCCCGCCGCAAAAGCGCCGACACGCGCAGGAGCATTTCGTTGACGTTGACGGGTTTGACCATAAAGTCATCGCTCCCCGAGAGGAAGCCCTGCCGCATATCGTCGAACGCGTCCTTTGCGGTAATCATCATGATCGGCGTTGTCATGCCTGCGTCGCGGATGGATCGAACCAGTTCGTATCCGTCCATTTTCGGCATCATAATGTCCGAGATGATAAGGTCGTAAAAGCTGTTCTCCATTGCCGCCAATGCTTTCTCGCCGTTCGACACGCCGACAACGGTATACCCGTTCCTTGACAGGACGTGCGCGAACAGCTGTCTCAGCTCTCTGTCGTCCTCTGCGATCAGTATTCTGAACATGGGGATCTCCTTTCCTTGGGTGGGGAAGCCCTCGGGGCTCTGCCCCGAACCCC
>URHR01000140.1 GCA_900547725.1 uncultured Eubacteriales bacterium | reverse complement strand
TTGGACAGCTGTCGCTTCTCTCCGCTACCGGATAGAAATGGTTCAGGTTAGTTAAGTAATGGAGAGCGGGTTGATTTGCGGGGCGCTCCCTTCGGATTGCGCCCCTGCAAGGTGCGGAATCCGTGAAGGAATGAGATGTTGTAGGGAACGACCCATGTGTCGTTCCGGTTCTGGAAAATGTTACTTATTAATGGCTATACAATACTCTACACGAGCGCCGAGATTCCGCCTGCTGGCGCCCCTGCGGGGTTCGACTCCGCGGCAATGGTTGGTTTTTTCGTTCTCCCATGCACCGTTGTGCCGCTCCGCTCAGAATGACACGGGGTGTGGCGTTCTGTAAGATGTATCCTATTCGTTGTAATGTTACTTTAACGGAATAATATTGTACCATTTACATTAAAAAATCCCCCACCATGTCATTCTGAGCGGAGCGGCACAGCTATCGGGATTCAAGCGATAAAATGAAGAACTGCCGCGGAGTCGAACCCCGAAGGGGCGCCAGCAGGCGGAATCTCGGCACACGAGTAAGGCATCCGCTCATAAGTTGACAAGTAACATCTATCGCCGCCATCCGTTATGCCCTTATTATACCGTTTTTGCGTCCCTTTGTCAACACGGCGGGAAAAGAGAAGTTTTTTTGTAATATAAAAACGGCGGACGGCACTGTCAGGGGAGCTGTCCGCCGTTATTCAATTGCCGCTCTTCGGTTGGTAGGCAACCCCGCAATAGGGGCAGACGCCGCGGTCGCCGCGGTAGGTAAAGTGTGCGTTGCAGCAGGGGCAGACCACATCGTGGATCGCTTCTTCCGGCTTTTTGCGCGGGGTCGGCTCAACCAGACGGTCGCCGTCGCGGATGAGCGTGGGAAGGTAGCCTTTCGTCAGGCAGATGTCCAGCTTGACGCGGACTTCCTCTTCGGGACGCCGCAGGTGAGAAGCAAGTCCCTTCACGTCCCGCAGCTCCAGAACCTCAACCGCATAAACGTAGCCCCGCAGATCCCGCTTGTTGCCGTAGGCGACCCACAGGAGCGGAACGCCGTAAAAGCCGCCGCCCGAAAAGATAATGCCGAGTATAAAGAAGAATGTGGGGATCGGAAGCCAGTCGGGTTTGGAAGCGCCGAATATGATCAGCGGCACGCCCACAACCATCAGGATCGACCAGACCAATGCGAATATGAAAAGGGTACGGATGGATTGATCAATTTTTTTCATGGTGTTCTTTGTCACCTTTCTGCTTTTTTGTTGCCGCCGGATGGGACATTTCTGTTTTCTATTATACCATCCCCGCCCCCCAAAGTCAATATCTTTCTCAAAAAAAAGCGGGCTTTCGAGTGGGGGGAAAAGAAAGACCTCGGGGCAACGCCCCGAGGGTCTTTCTCTCCCTTACTCGGAAATCCGCTCTGCGTGAGCAAGAAGGTAGGCTTCGGCTTCGGGACACCAGACGTTGCCGTGGGACTTGACCAACTCGTCCAGACGCGCGTAGAGGGGATCGGTCTTGCCGAGCTCGGCGAAATCGGAGAGCGCGACCAAAGGAAGGTCAAGCGCGTTGTAGCAGACCTTTTTCGCGCCGTTTGCGTGTTCCATTGCGTAAATCGTGTCGGGAACAGCCGCCATACCGAGAATGTGAGATACCATCACGCCCGGGTTGATCACGCCGCGCTCGATCAGGTCGATGGTTTCCACCGTATCTTCGGGAATGCTTCCCGCTGTGCCGACCAGATGAATGCCGTCGTAATGCACGCGGTAGAGGTTCAGACTGCCCGGGAGATCGTGAACGGCAGGACCTGCAAAGAAGTTGATGCAACCGTCAAAGCGCGTGATCTTCTCCGCCATGGTCAGAAGCCCCGCAACGGGAACCATGACCATCACGTCGTCAAAGCCGCCGTCGGAAAGTTCCAGAAGCATCCTGACGGGGTCGGCAACGCCCGAGGTGTTGCAGTAGACCAACTCGCAACCCGCCTCCTTCGCCGCTTCGGGACTGCACTTGCCTGCCGCGTAGTCCAAACGATCCTGATTCAGGTCGGTGACAACCACCTGCGCGCACCCCGCGTAGTGAATCGCCAGTTCAACCGCCGCCAGACCCATCGGTCCTGCGCCGCCGAGGATTGCGAGTCTGCCGCCGCGCTTCGCGCCGTCGGTGCGGTGGTAGTTGGTGTAGTCGGTGTGGTACATTCCCTTGAACGCCCGCAGAACGCAGCCGATCGGCTCGACCAGCGCGCCCTTGTAGTAGCTGTCGCCCGCGTAGGGAAGCAGACAGCCGCGCTCCAGAACCACTTCGGGGACGACAGCGTAAAGCGTGTCGCCGCCGATCCAACGGTAGGAGTAGCCGGGGTCGTAGTTGTTCTCCAACTTCAGCGCGGGCTGAATGACCACCCGCTGCCCGACCTTCCACTTATCCGTCAGCTTGCTGCCGACCGCCACGATATCGCCGCACATCTCATGTCCGATGATAACGGGATGCTCCGCAATATCCGGCGGAACACGTTTGTGTGCCGTGCCCTGAATGACCGCTTTATAGGTGGAAGCGCAGAGCGAATCCGCAACCACGCGCATCAGGATCTCGCCGTCGCCGGGTTCGGGCAGATCAAAGGTTTCCACGCGCAGATCGCGCGCGCCGTAAAGGCGTACCGCTGTTGTTTTCATAAATTTTCAGCCTCCTCTTGATTTTTCGGGAATTTTATGATACAATCATACCATATCAATCAAAAACTTTCAAGCGGTGGCGGAAAAAATGACAACCAATCATTAAACGGAGTAGATTTGGTCACAAACAATCAGAAACGGTCACGGAGGTGCGGGATGCTGACGGTAGAGCGGCAGGCGGAGTTATTGGAAATTCTGAAGCGCGAGAAGAGCGCGACGGTGGCGGCGCTCACAAAGCGGTTATACGCGAGCGAGGCGACGGTGCGGCGGGATCTTGCGGCGCTTGAGGCGCAGGGGTATCTCAAGCGGGTGCACGGCGGTGCGGTGATCGGCGGCGCGCCCGACCGCGAGATTCCCTACGAGGTGCGGGAAAGCGAGCAGGAGCGGGCGAAGGAGATCATGGCGCGGCGCGCGGCGGCGTTCCTGCACAAAGGGGACGTGGTATTTCTGGACGGTTCGTCATCGGCGTTCCATATGGTTGGACCGCTCTCGGAGACGGAGGACGTTCTGGTGGTGACGAGCGGCGCGCGGACGGCGCTGGCTTTGGCGGAGCGCGGCGTGCGGGTTATCAGCACGGGCGGACAGATGATTACGCGCTCCTACAGTTATGTCGGAACGCACGCCGAGGCTTGCATTCGCGGGATGCATGCGGACGTGGTCTTTTTCTCCTGTCGCGGCTTATCCGACGAGGGGGAGATGACCGACACGTCGATTGAAGAGAACAACCTGCGCCGCGTGATGCTCGAGCGCGCGCGGGTTCGCATTCTTCTTTGCGACACCTCAAAGCTCGGCAAGCAATACATTTACTCTCTCGGTTACCGCGACGCTTTGGATGAGGTAATTTCGGAGCGGTAGGGGGGAAGACCTTGGAGGGAGAGAGCCCCCTCTTGAAAGATGGGGCTCTCTCCCT
>URHR01000139.1 GCA_900547725.1 uncultured Eubacteriales bacterium | reverse complement strand
TTCGGATGAATTCCGCGCACGCAAGATTCGCACGGTAGCTATTCACCCATAAATCATTTTCCCGACTTCCCGCCGCAAAGGACAGCGAGTAGCGGTACACTTCTGTTTCGTCCATCTTTTTCAAATTTCCCCTTTCTTTTTTTATTTTGAGAAACAAAAAAGGCGAATGAGAGCCTTTCATCCGCCGCGTTGTTTGGACGCGAAAAAATTTCTCATTCGCCTGTTTGTGATTCAATTTTTCTTTGCCTGTTGGGTCAAAAATTCGATGACATGAGTTCGCGCCCCACCAAAATCCTGAAAATATCTGCGTTTCGTGATTTTTTTGTCACCGAGCCAAAGTGCCAAAAAGGGGCAAAAAACCGGGTAAAAACCCGGTTTTTGCGAAGAATATCTATATTATGTTCTTCATATGGTGGAAGTGATGGGAATCTGAACCGAAATGTGCGGTTCAGACAGTGCGTCGCCTTTCGGAGTACTGTCGCACATTCATTCCGCCGTCTTTCGATGGCAGTACGCCCTTCGTTTTCCGCGGCGGAGTGGGTTCGATATCTGCAAAAAGTTCCACCACAGAGAAGAGGATCGGCGCTTTGCACCGATCCTCTTCTCTGTGGTGGAAGTGATGGGAATCGAACCCATGTCCGAAAACCCCTTGACACAACTTTCTTCGTGGGCAGTCTGTTTTTTATTCTTCCCGTTCGGAGACGCGAGCAGACACGCTTTTCCTCACGGTAGCACCTTTTTTCCTGACCGGTTCAGGTGCGACCGCCGATGCAGGTTCACCGCTCATTTGACGCTCAGTCCCAAGCCGCGGTACTCTTGGGAGGAACGGGTGACCCGCAGGTCACGGCACTGCTTGAATTTTACGCTTTCGCGTAAAACTCAGGCAGCCATAGCAACAGTATTGTTGTCGTTTATTATTTGTTTTGGGCAGTTTTCGAGTTTACCCGGCTCGCCACGCTTATCATGCCTCAGAATCCCCGTCGAAACCTTTACACCCCCATGCTTTCATTCTTTGACCGGTTCTCCCGATCCTATTCCATTATACACCCTTTTTTCCGCTTTGTCAAGAGAAATTTGTCAGGAGAAAAGCGCGGGAAAATAGTGTCTGACCCCTTCCGCAACGCCAAGATCGGTCTTTGCGCGGTAGGTTGCCAACGCTTCCAGTTCCTTCGGCGAGCCTTTCATACTGACTGATGTCGGCGTAAACGCAAATGCCGCAAGATCGTTCCGACTGTCTCCGAACGAGATACACTGCTCTCTTTCGATTCCGTACCGATTGCAGAATTCCTTCAGAATCGCACCTTTATCCATTCCCTTCGGAAACAGTTCCAGATAGGTCTGCTGGCTGACCGGGTTCAGGTTCGCAATCGGCTCTCCTCTGACCTCCGAAACGCCGACCGACAGCTTGGTGATGGGATTCCCTTTCGTCATTTCCGCATATTCCCGCATCAGCGCCTTCGTTTCCTCTTCCGTATATTCCCCTTCGTGCTTTGCGAGGTTGACGCGGTAAAACCGCTTCACCCCCTCCACATTGATCCAGCATTTCCGTCTGATCGCCGACCGAAACCACGCCTGCGCTTCTTCGGGATCCAGACTGTGCTCGCTATGCCGTTCTCCGCGATAAGTATAGTCCGCTCCGCCGAAAATCATTCCGTCCCACATAATTCCGACATCGCCCGGTGCAAAGCCGCGCGAACGCCCGGTATTGAGGATGACCTGATGTCCGGCGCGCTGAACCGTTTTCAATGCATCACGGGTTTCCGGCGGAACGGTCGTCCCGTTCAGAAAGACCGTTCCGTCAAAATCAAGAAAAAGATAACAGGTTTTGTTTGTGTCCATGCTCGGGTCTCCGTTATGATCCTTCGTATTTTCTGTCCTTGAGGTGGCGGTCGATGTCCCGGTTTGCCTGCCGCTCGGCGTCCGCTTCCCGCTTGTCGTAGAGTTTTTTGCCCCGGCAAAGTCCCAACTCCGCCTTGACGTAACCGCCCGAGAAATAGAGCGACAGCGGCACAAGGGTATACCCTTTCTGCTGAATCAGTCCCTGCAGCTTCATAATTTCCCGCCTGTGCATGAGCAGCTTTTTGTCCCGCAACGGCTCATGGTTATAGCGGTTGCCCTGCTCGTAGGGGCTGATATGAATGCCGACCGCGAACAGTTCGCCGCCCGTGACCTCGCAATAGGAGTCCTTGAGGTTCACTCTCCCCTGTCGGATGCTCTTGATCTCGGTTCCCGTGAGCACAACGCCCGCTTCGTATTTTTCGTCCACGAAATAATCGTGCCACGCTTTCTTGTTCTGCGCAATGATCTTCTGCGCCTTTTTCACTTCCGCCATGCTGTCCCCCTCAGGATTTCCGGTTGTTGAAGAATATCTCCTCGTCCGGGAAGAAAAGATTCCAGAATTTTCTCGCCATGCGGACGACGTATGCCTCGTCCTTGTCCGCCTCGGTCAGTTCCTTCAGCTCTTCCTTTTCCTCGGTCAGTTCGTTTTTCGTCTGCTCCAGTTCTTCCTTCTGCTTGAGCAGTTCATTGTACCGCATGGTGCTGCTGACGAACACCACGATGGACACGACCACGAGCACCGCGAGAAAGATTCTGACCATCAGACTCAGACTGAACTGTTTTTTTCTTGTTTTTGCCATCCTGTTCCGCCTCCTCAGCTTTTCGCAGTTTTTCAAATTCCGTTTTTGTATAGCGCAATCTTGCACGCCGCTCGCGCGCCCGATTCGCCCGCTTTATCAGTCCTGCCGCGCACTTCACAGGGAGCGCGGCAAAGTGGCAGAGATAACGAACCGCAACTTCCAGAAGGAAGCCGACCAACGCCGCCACGCGCGTAGCAAGTCTGCCGAGACTGACGTGAAACGTGCCGAATCCCGCCGCGAGAAGTCCCAGTGCGGGAACGCGTATCTTTCCGTCGAACGCCTCGTAGAAGAGAAGAACCGTTGCAACGCCCGCGACAAGGCAGAAAAGGAGATCCTCCGCAAAGATCAGCACCGCCGTGGCGCGGCGTTTTTTCGGCTCGGGCAAAACGCCCAGAATCGGCAGTCTCCGCCGCCGCAAACCGATCGGCGGTACGCCCCCCGGGAGAATCCGCGTCAGGCGCAGGCAGTCATACACCGCGCCGAGCAGAACCCCCGTGAGGAACGCCCACAGATACAGTTGCGCAATCGCTGTTTGCGAGAGATACACGGTCAGTGAAAGAGCTTTGCAAACAGCCCGCGCTTCTCGTTCTCCGCCGCAGTCGGGTCTTCGTACAGCAGACTGTCAACCACGCCGTCCACGCTGACGTGTCCCGAGTCAAGATCCAGCACGCGGACGTGCAGTCCCTTTCCTTCCACCGTCAATGTCCCCGCGCTCGTGGAGAATACCGCGCTCTCCTCGTCAAATCGCACCACGTCCTCTACGCCGCCCAACTCCAATACCTTGCGGTCGGTCAGCGACACCGTCTGAATCAGTCCGGACCTCTCTTGGTTCATCTTCTTTCCCCTCCCTCATCGGGCGTTTCCGCCCCATTGTACCTAACTATATGAGAGACAGGGCTTGTTCTATTCCGGGAGGACGCGCCAGAGGGGGCTTTTAAGGAAAGCCCCCTCTGGACTCCCCAAACCTTTTCACCCAAACATAC
>URHR01000138.1 GCA_900547725.1 uncultured Eubacteriales bacterium | reverse complement strand
CACATTGTGCGGGGCGCTCTTTTTATTTGAAAAATTGTAAAAAGTGCGTACAGGTTCTTGAAATTACGCGCGTTTTGTTATATAATAAAAGGTAGAATGCCGTATTATACCCGAACGGAGGAAAAACCATGGAACGGGTTTCCAAAACCAACTACTATCTTGACATCGCACAAACCGTCGCAGAGCGATCCACCTGCCTGCGCAAGCGCTACGGCGCAATCATTGTCAAAAACGACGTCATCATTTCAACCGGCTACAACGGCGCGCCGCGCGGCAGAAAAAACTGCTGTGAACTCGGCTACTGTATGCGTAACAAACTGCAGATTCCGCGCGGGGAACGCTACGAACTCTGCCGCTCGGTTCATGCCGAGGCAAACGCCATCATCGCCGCGCCGCGCGATCAGATGCTCGGCGCAACCGTCTATCTCGTTTGCATCGACGCCGTGAGCGGCAATCTGGAAGCGGGTACGAACTCCTGCATGATGTGCAAGCGGCAGATCATCAACGCGGGAATTGAGACCGTCATCGTCCGCGACACCGCCGAAACCTACCGCGAAATCCGCGTGCAGGACTGGATCGACAACGACGACTCGCTCAGCGGCGTGTTCGGCTACTGAGGTGGGCGCATGAAAGGTTTTATCCGACGGCTTGCCGCGCTTGCGGTCATCCCGCTTCTGCTCCCCTGCCTGCTGATTGCCTGCGCGAAAAATCCGACCGCGCTGACCTTTTCGGACGGCGCGTTCCGAAGCAAAGACGGTAAACTTGCTTATGTGGAAGCGCCCGCCACCTATTATGCCATCCGCCTCGGCGACGTGCAGGCGGTCATCACGCGCGGGAATTTTGGCGACATCCCGCTTTACAGCGTGGTCGGTTGTGACGGGCAGTTTCTCGCCGATCAGGATCTGAAACTTTATGCGACGGAAGGGGTTGCGCTCCCGACTCTGGGTCAGTTGGGCGCGGTACAGGTCTCGCTCTACACCTACACCGAGGAACGCACCTACCACCGCCCGATCGCAACGCTGAAAGAAACCGACAAGGTTGCCGACCTTGTGCGGCTCGCAACCGAAGGCGACGGCATCTCCGCCGACGCGGTGATGTCGGATTACAATCTCCGGTGGGAACTGCTGTTCCTCTCCGATCCCGAAGCCGGCTTTGGGATCATGTTGGAATACCGCAAATTTTCGTCCGACGTGAACGGTCACGGAACGAACTTCATCTACGACCGCGACCTGCAACGCTACTTCCCCGTCGGAGACACGCTGGAGCAATACTTTATCGGCGATGAGGAGACCGAAACCTCTGCCGGGTAACCCTTTTTCCGAGAGGAGAAAAACCATGTCCGAAGTACTTTTAACCGAACGCCCCGCCCCTGCGGCGGAGCACACACAGGAAGAAAACCGCCCCACGCGGGTGCTGTTCGTCTGCACGGGAAACACCTGCCGTTCCCCGATGGCGGAGGCGGTGGCGCGGCATCTGTTGGAGGAGCGCCGCCTTGCCCTGCCCGAGACCATCCGCGCGCTGACGATTCCCGAATTCGAGGTTTCCTCGGCGGGGCTTTACGCAACCGAAGGAGACCCGATTACCGAAAACGCAGTGCGGGCTTTGGAGGAAGCGGGCATCGAGCCGCTCCCGCCGCGCGATTACCACACGCACCGCGCGCACCGTCTGACCGCCGCCGATACGGAATGCTGTGACATTCTGGTCGGTATGACCCCGGAGCACGCGTTGGGGCTGATGATGCAGTTCCCCGCAATTGCAAGCCGCGTGCGAACCATGCCGCAGGCGATCCCAGATCCGTTCGGCGGGGACTTGGAGGTCTACCGCGCAAGCCTTGCGGCGATTACGGCAGGCGTAAAGGAACTGTTATTCGGCGCATCCGCGACCGAAAGCGAGCCGAAGCATGACTGACGGTTTACAGGCGGCACGGATTGTCCCGCTCTCCCGCCCGCATCTTGCGGGTGTGGCGGAGTTGGAGCGGCTCTGTTTTTCCTCCCCGTGGAGCGAACAGGCGCTGGAATTGTATCTGACCGACTGCGTTGCGTTTGTTGCGGTCGATGCGGGCGGGCAGGTGCTCGGCTACGGCGGGATGCTCCCCTCGGGGGACGAGGGCGAAATCCTCAACCTTGCCGTGCATCCGGACGCACGGCGGCAGGGGCTTGGCGGAGCGCTTCTGGACGCGCTTCTTGCCGAAGCAAAGCGGCGCGGGTTATCGTTGGTTGCGTTGGAAGTACGGGTTTCCAATCTCGGTGCGATTGCGCTCTACCGCTCGCGCGGGTTCGCGGTTGCGGGGGTTCGCAGGCGCTTTTACACCGCGCCTGCAGAGGATGCTTACACCATGGTATGGGAAGCGGACGGAGGACGCACGAGTTAATCACCCCAAAAAGCACAAACTCCTTTCACGCTTTTTTCTTTGACCATGTAGGCGCAAAAAGAAAAGCACACTTTGCTTCGCAAAGCTGCAGAAAAGAAAACGCCGAATTAGAAGTTTCGCGCTCTGCGGAGCGCGACGAGGACTACGCGCCCTCGACCGCGCCGCCTCCCCCAAAAGGCGGGCGAAAACGTTTACTCCACGACGAAAGCTGAAGGTTTTATCAACGAAAGAGAACATCATGTACATTTTAGGAATGGAAAGCTCCTGCGACGAGACCTCCGCCGCAGTGGTGGAAATGCGCGACGGGGTTCGCAGAATCTGCTCCAACATCGTTGCGTCCCAGATTGAGGTTCACAGGCTCTACGGCGGGGTTGTTCCCGAGATTGCGAGCCGTGCGCACATTGAAGCGGTCACGGGTATCACCCACGAAGCGCTTGACACCGCGGGCGTAACGCTCGCGGACATCGGCGCGGTTGCGGTGACCTCTCACCCGGGGCTGATCGGCGCGCTGTTGGTCGGGGTCAACTTTGCAAAATCGCTCGCCTATGCAAACAACATTCCGCTTGTTGCGGTCAACCACATTCACGCGCACATTGCGGCGGCGTATCTCTCCAATCCCGACCTGACCCCGCCGTTTCTCGCTCTGGTTGTGTCGGGCGGGCACACCTGCTTCTATGCGGTGCGGGACTACACCGACATCCGTCTCATCGGCGGCACGCGCGACGACGCGGCGGGCGAAGCGTTCGACAAGATCGGGCGGGTCATCGGAATGCCCTATCCGGGCGGCGCGGCGTTGGATCGGTTGGCATACGAAGGAAATCCTGCCGCTTTGAAGCTGCCCTCCCCCGCTCTGGCGGACGGCTTGGACTTCTCGTTCAGCGGCATCAAGACTGCGACTCTGAACTATCTCAACGGGATGGAACAGCGGCACAAAGAGATCAACCGCGCGGACGTTGCGGCGGCGTACACAGCGAAGATTGTGGACGCCCTGACGAAAAAAGCCGCTCTCGCGCTCCGCGAGACGGGTTTTGAAACGCTCGTGATTGCGGGCGGCGTTGCGGCGAACACGCATCTCCGTTCGTCTCTCGAAGCGCTCTGTGCTAAGAATCACATCCGTCTGGCGATGCCTGCCCGTTCCCTCTGCGGTGACAACGGCGCGATGGTTGCGGCGGCGGGCTACTACGATTACCTCGCCAACCATCTCGCAGACGTTACATTGAACGCTTCCGCAGAGGATTAGGAAGACCTTGGAGGGGAAAGAGACCCCTTTCGGAGGGGTCTCTTCCCCCTCCAAACCTCCCTCATCTCCCCG
>URHR01000137.1 GCA_900547725.1 uncultured Eubacteriales bacterium | reverse complement strand
AGAAAGGGGTAAAAATCCCCTTGGTTAAAGTTCTTGAAAGTCTTGAAAACTTCTTCCAAGAAGTTTTCAAGTAGGGTGCGGGGCAACGCCCCGCGACCTTAAAGGAGGAACAATGAACAGCATTTTAACATCCGTTATCCGAGCAGATCCCGAGTACGGGCAACTCCTGCGGGCAACGAAACAGGACTTTCGGGCGAACCCGCTCCCGATTCTCGCGAGCGGACTGTGCGAGGGCGCGGCGGACGCACTCCTTGTCTCGCTTCTGGAGGATACCGAGCGCGAGCGCGGCGGCGCGGCGCTGATTCTGTGCCCCGAAGAGAAGGACTGCGTAAAACTGGGCGGACTTCTGGAGCGCTTCGGTCTGCGCACAGGCTTCTATATGGCGCGCGACCTCACCTTCTATAATATGACCGCCTCGCATGAGTACGAGCACGAGCGCATCAAGGTGCTGTCGGGACTCATGGCAGGGGAGTACGACGCCGTTCTCACCACCCCCGACGCGGCGCTCGGCTATACCGTACCGCTCGAGATCCTGAAGAAGACGACCGTCGCAATCAACGCCGACGAACCGCTTGACCTGCCCGAATTGGCAAAACGCCTTACCGGGGCGGGCTTTGTCCGTGTGGATCTGGTCGACAGCCCCGGGCAGTTCGCCCTGCGCGGCGGCATCGTCGATATCTATTCCCCGTTCGGTACTTTTGCGGATTCGGACGGCGATACCAAAAGCGGCGCGTATGCCCTGCGCATCGAGCTGTTCGGGGACGACATCGACCGCATGGGGCTGTTTGAACCCGATACCCAACGCATGACGCAGTCGGTCATGGCGGCGGAGCTTCAGCCCGCGCGCGAACTGCTTTGCGACAAACCCGCACTTGAGCGTCTGAAAAAGCTGATCGCCGCGCAGTTCCGCGCAACGAAAAACGAGGACGCAATGGAGGAACTGGTTCGCGAAACCACCGCCGTGGACGCGGCTCTGCGCGGCGAGGGGGACGTCCCGTTCCTCGATAAGTATATCACCGCAGTCTATGAGGAGAAAACCTGCCTGCTCGACTATTTCACGGGGCGGCGGCTGGTGGTGGAGCGCTCGACAAACGCCCTGCGCGACCGCCTGCAGGCTTTTGAATGGCACATGAACCAGACCGTAACCGAACTGGTGGAGGGCGGCACCGTTGCGGGAAAGTATGCCGAATATAACCGCCCCGCCTCCTATCTGGAGCAGGTGACCGACGCGCACGTCACGCTCCACCTCGACTCCATCGCCTACAGCGTTTCCGACCGCCGCCTTGCCGGGCTGTTCGGCTTCCGCACGCGCCAGACCGTTTCCTATGCCGAGAACGACGAGCTGTTCCGCGACGACCTGCGCGCGTATTCCGACGGAAGCTACCGAACGGTGGTGCTTGCCGAAAACGACCTGCAGGCGGGGCAGCTGGCGGAGGAACTGCGCGCCGACGGCTACGAGGTCGTCGATAACCCCGAGGACGTTGCGAAAATGCCCGGCGGGAGCGTGACGGTTCTGTGGCGCGACGTCCTGCCGGGATTCGAGCTGATCGTGCCGCACGTCGCGGTTCTCTCGCGGAACGCGGAAGCGCACATGGGCGGGCTGAACCTCGCGGGCAAGTCGGCGCTCCGCAAGAAGAAGCCGAAGAATACCAAAAGCATCCTCTCCTACGCCGATCTGGAAGTGGGGGACTATGTGGTG
Organism: uncultured Eubacteriales bacterium; assembly: GCA_900547725.1. Classification (GTDB taxonomy): domain Bacteria; phylum Bacillota; class Clostridia; order Oscillospirales; family CAG-272; genus UMGS1865. Next base: position 1,989 of record URHR01000137.1, on the reverse strand, counting down.
CACGAAACCTACGGCATCGGGCGCTATCTTGGCATTGAAAGCAAGACCTGCGACGGCGTGACGCGGGATTATATCGGCATTCAGTACGCGGGAACGGATAAGCTGTTTCTGCCCGTGGAGAAACTCGACAAAGTATCGAAATATATCGGCGCGCGCAGTGACGACGGCATGGTCAAACTGTCGAAAATGGGCGGCGACGCGTGGAAGAAATCCAAGGCGCGCGCAACCGCCGCCGTCAAGGAGATGGCGCGGGAGCTGATTCGCCTGTACGCCGAGCGGATGCGCCTGCCCGGGCACGCGTTCCCCGCCGACGACAAGTATCAGAAAGCCTTTGAGGACGCGTTTGAATACGACGAAACCGACAGTCAGCTGACCACGTCGGACGAGATCAAGGGGGACATGACCAAAGCGATTCCGATGGATCGCCTGCTCTGCGGCGATGTGGGCTACGGAAAGACCGAGGTTGCCATGCGCGCGGCGTACAAGGCGGTTCTGGGCGGCTGTCAGGTGGCGGTTCTTGTGCCCACCACGCTTCTGGCGCTTCAGCATTTTCAGACTTTTGTCAGCCGGATGCGGGCGTTCGCGGTCAACGTGGATATGATCTCCCGTTTCCGCACGCCCAAACAGCAGGCGGCAACCCTGCGGCGGTTGGCACGCGGCGAGGTGGACATCCTCATCGGCACGCACCGGATTCTGTCGCAGGACGTGAAGTTCCACAACCTCGGACTGATGATCGTGGACGAGGAACAGCGTTTCGGCGTGGCGCAAAAAGAGAAGCTGAAACAGGTTGCAAAGGGCGTGGACGTGCTGTCGCTTTCCGCTACGCCGATTCCGCGCACGCTGAACATGGCGATGGGCGGTATCCGCGACATTTCAATTCTCGATGACGCGCCCGTGGACCGTCTGCCGGTGCAGACCTATGTGCTGGAGGAAGATCCGCTGATTCTCGAGGAAGCCATGCGGCGGGAGTTGCGGCGCGGTGGGCAGGTGTTCTATCTGCACAACAATGTGGAAACCATCTACAGCGTTGCGGCGCAGGTATCGAAAGCGATCCCGGAGGCACGCATTACCGTTGCGCACGGGAAGATGGAAAAGGACGAGTTGGAGAAAATCTGGGAGCAGATGCTGAACGGCGAGGTGGACATTCTGGTCTGCACCACGATTATCGAAACGGGCGTGGATATCCCGAACGCAAACACGCTGATTGTGACGAACGCGGATCGCCTCGGACTGTCGCAGTTGCACCAGATCCGCGGGCGCGTGGGGCGTTCGGCGCGGCGCGCGTATGCCTATTTCACCTTTGCGCGCGGCAAGGCGCTCTCGGAAATTGCGACCAAGCGACTGGAGGCAATCCGCGAGTACGCCGAGTTCGGCGCGGGCTTCAAAGTGGCTCTGCGCGACATGGAGATTCGCGGCGCTGGGAATATCCTCGGCGCGGAACAGCACGGACATCTGGACGCGGTGGGGTATGACCTCTATATCAAGCTGTTGAATCAGGCGGTGCTGACCGAAAAGGGAGAAGCGCCGAAGCCCGAGAACGACTGCACGGTCTCGCTGAACTACAGCGCGTCCCTGCCCGAAAAATACGTGCCGTTCCCCGCGCAACGGATGGCGCTTTACAAAAAGATTGCGCTGATTGCAAGTCCCGTCGATCTTGCGGACGTGACCGATGAGTTGGTGGATCGCTACGGCGAGCCTCCCGTCGAAACCGTGAATCTGCTCCGCATTGCGCTGATTCACTCCACGGCTTCCGCCTGCGGAATCGCGCGCATTCTGCAGGATGCAAACGGGATTCACATTTACCCCGTGTCTCTGGATGTGGATCGTTGGAGCACGGTTTCCGCCAAGCTTCCGCAACTCCGTATGGTTCTCTCCGGTGACGCGCATCTTTGTCTCCGTCTCCAAAAGGGTGACAACGCGCTCGAAAAGCTTCAGTCCTGCCTGTCATTGTATGGAGACGCCGGGGGACGCGGGGGACGCGATGGGGGG
>URHR01000136.1 GCA_900547725.1 uncultured Eubacteriales bacterium | reverse complement strand
GGAAGGAATAGATGCCGAGAAAGTCGGGATCTCTGCCGAACAATCCACGTGCGGCGAGCGCGTAGCAGGCAAGCTGATTCCCGTGCCGCAGGGAGAGATCATGCGAAAGGATTGCGGGATCGGCGCATTCCGCGTCGGTCAGACGGTCGGTTTTGTAGTCGTATACACGGAGCGAGCCGTCCGGCATGATGAGGATCAGGTCAATCGATCCCTGCACGAACACCGTTTCCCGCTCCAAGCCCGCAAAACGCTCGGGGTGGCGGGTCAGCGCGGTCAGCGGCAGATTCAGACCGAATTTCTGCTCCCGCAGAACCTCTTTCGCGCGCAGAATGTCATCCATCAGCGCACTGTTGCGAAACCGCTCCAGTCGGGGGCGATCCAGAAGCGCGGTTGTCCGTTCATGCAGAATATCTGCGCGGGACAGCCGCTCGATCTCCGCTTCCGTTCCGTGTTCCTTCCACAGGCGGAAGTCGCAAGCCTCCCCAAACGCGTGCATTGCCGTGCCGACCTCGGTCGGCGCGGCTTTTTTGCGGTCACGGAGCAGGGCGTCAAAGTCGGTTGCCTGCGACTGCATCAGATCGATTGCCGCCGCAAGCGCTTCGGGGCTGTCCTCGCCGTCCTCTTCGTCGGTGATGCGATCCAACAAATCGGGGGAGAGCTTGGATGCCGCCGCTTTGGTGGGAATCCGTTGCAGAGCCGCAAAGCGATAGGGAATTGGCGTGGCGTCGGCAGGCTGTTTCTCTGGGGCGGTCTCCGCAGGGGCATTTTCCGAAGCGGCCTTTGCGGTCGGCTCGGCTTGCGGGATTGCTTCGTCGGACGATACGGTCTGAATTCCGAAGGGGCAGTCCCCGCCGTTTTGGAGCGCGGCAAGAATCCAGACCATCCGACTGCCCGCGCCGAGAATCGAGGAGCGCGCGCCGCGACGGATCAGGGAAGCGGCTTTCATCAGGTTTTCCGCTTTGGCGCGCCCGATGAGACTGCCGGTGACATACAGACGTTCCCTCGCACGGGTCAGCGCAACGTACAGGTTGCGGATTTCCTCCTCGCGCTCCTCTTCGCGGATGGCTTCGGTGACTGCCGAAAGCAGAACCGTCGGCTCGTTCTCTCCCGTTTCGGGGTTGAAGAGCGCGGACGCGCACCCGACCGATTTGTGGAACAGGAGCGGTTCCGAAAAGCTCTTGCGGCTGAACTGCGATCCGCACCCCGCGAGAATTACCACGGGAAATTCCAGACCCTTGGATTTGTGAACCGTCATCAGCGTGACCGCGTCCTCGCTTTTTTTGAAAACGCCCGCCGAAAGTTCGCCGCTGTCGCACAGCCGCGTGAAGTAGGCGAGAAACCCGTACAGCCCGCACCACGAAAGCGATTGATAGGAGCGCGCGCGATCGTAAAGCGTGCGCAATTCGGGCGAGGCGGCGTGCGGGGAAAGGCGCGGGTCGGAGAAGAGCAGGCGCAGAAAACGGTCTGCGGGCTGAACCGCCGCAAGCGTGCGGTAGTGTTCGAGCCACGCGACGAACGCGGCGGCTTTTTCGCGGCAGGGGTGCGATTCCGATTCTGCGGCGGCGCACATGGCGTCATAGAGCGCGCGACGTTCGGGCGCGGCGGCGCGGATGTCGCCGAGTTCCTCCAGAGAGAACCCGCCCGCAGGGGTCAGCAGGTATTCGGAAAGCGGCAGATCGCGGTACGGGTTGTCAACGGCGCGGAGCAGATTCAGCGTGTCGGTCATCAGCGGGGAAGCGAGCAGGTCGTCTCCTGTCGGCAGTGCCGCAGGAATGCCCCATGCCGCAAGCGCGTCGGCAAAGACTTGCATCGGCGCGGCGGTCCGCGTCAGAATGGCAATGTCGCAGGGGCGGATCGGGGAGCCGTCCTCCAGATGTTCCTCGCGGAGCAGGCGCGCTGCCTCGGCGGCAATCCACTGCGCTTCGCGGTTCGGGAGCGCTTCGCCGCGTTCTTCCGCCGCCTGTTTCTGCTCCCCGGTGTAAGGCTCGAACAGCAGGGTACGCACCGGTTGCAGACTGCCCTCGGGGGACTGCTTGCCGCAGACCAGATCGTCCTGCGGGCGGTAGCCCACGCTGTCCTCACAGGCGGAGAACAGGAAGGAGCAAACACGGTTTGCGTAGTCGATCACGGGTTGACTGCAACGGAAATTTTCGGACATGAATACGCAGACCCCGCCCACATCGGTTTCGTTCTCGCGGTTGTAGAGCGGCATGGCACGGCGGTAGGCGGCGAAAATGGACGGCTCGCCGCCGCGGAATCCGTAAATGCTTTGCTTGATGTCCCCGACCATAAAGCGCTTTTCGCCGCCGATATCGGTGAAAATCCGATCCTGTATCGGGTTGACGTCCTGATATTCGTCGATGAAAACCGCGTCGTAGCGGTCGGAGAGCGAGCGGGCATAGGGGGTGGGTGACCCGTCCGCGTTTTCCAGAAGCCGACGGAGCAGGACGGGCATATCGTCAAAGGAGAGAACGCCGCGCGTGCGTTTCTCTTCGTCCAACGCTTTGCCGAAATCGGAAAAGAGCGTGTGGAGCATCTCGCAGGCATCCGCATGGAGCAGAAGCTGACGGCGCAGATCGTCCTCCGACCATGCGAAAAAGTCGGCGCAGAGATCCTTGACCTTGTCTTTCAGGTTCTCGCGCATGGCTTTGTAGGTCTCCAGTGCCGCAGGCTTTTCCCCACGCACTGCGGGAAGCCGTCCGGTCTGGAAGTTGACAACCAGTGCGCGCGCTTCGTTGTAAGTTCCACCCGAGCAGGCGCGGTAGAGCGCAAGGCAGAAATCCGAGTCGCTGTGGATACAGCCCTCAAACTTCGGAAAAAGGTCACTGCCCGCGAGGTTGTGCTGAATCTCGTCCAAGCCGCGCGCGGTATCGGCGCAGAACGTGGCAACGGTTTTGCAGACCGCTTTTCCCGCTGTGGAAGCAAAGAAGTCGGTCTTTGCCGCTTGCCGCAGATCCTCTGCGTTGGTCAGAAGCAGGGAAATCCCTTCGGGGTAGTTGGAAAAGCGGCGGTAAAAGCGCCAGAGCTGTTCGGTCAGCCCGTCGTTGCGGCGGTTACCGAGCAGATGATCCATCACGTCCGCAAAGCGGTTTCCCGCAAGGCGCGCAAACGGGTGGCTTGGGTCTTGGGTATGATCCTCGGTATAGCGGTCGTAGAGGGCGGACACGGTATCTTCCATGATCGGGAGCGCCATTTCGTTCAGTTCCGCTTCGTCCGCGAGGCGGAAGGAGGGTGGGAGTCCGAGTTGCGCGAAGCCTGCGCGGACTTCCTCGCCGAAAAACGCGTCGATGGTGGAGATATGCGCGCTGCCGAGCGAGAGCACCTGCCGCGAGAGGTGGGAATTCTCGGGATCTGCCGCGAGCGCGTCTCCGAGTGCTTTTGCAATTCGGCTTTTCAGTTCTGCCGCCGCCGCGCGGGTGAAGGTGACGATCAGAAGTCTGGAAAGCTCTGCGGGGTGCTCGGGGTCGGTCAGCATCCGGATGATGCGCTCGGTCAGGACGCTTGTCTTCCCAGACCCTGCTGCCGCCGAGACGACCAGCAGTCGTCCCCGCAGTCTCATGGCATCTTCCTGCGATGCCGTCCATGTTCTTGCCATTTGTTCTCCTTTCCGGGGAAGACCTTGGGGCGTTGCCCCAAGCCCTGCTTAGGGGACTTCTTGAGGAAGAAGTAACGCTTCGCTACTGGCGGTTGCTTTGCAACCGCCACCCCTAAGA
>URHR01000135.1 GCA_900547725.1 uncultured Eubacteriales bacterium | reverse complement strand
CCCTACCCTCCAAACCTCCCTGACCCACCCCGAACTTCCCCACAGACCCCCGCCATTACATGAGCGATAATTTGTTTCGCTTTTTGCAATGGCGGGGTTTTGTGGGGAAGTTTTTCGTTTGTCGGGGAGGTGCGGACTTGTTGTAGAGTGCGGCTTCGCGCACGTTTTGTGGGCGGGATGCGTAGGGAAAGTGTATGCCTTTTGTAAGTGCGAATTGATCCCCGCCTACCATAGCACAAAACGCTACGGCAAGTTATATTCAATTGAAACGGAACGACACATGGGTCGTTCCCTACAATAGAGTGACCGGCGCTCGTGTAAGGCGTTATATCCGACCGCACCCCACACACCAAACGGACGCGAAGCCGCACTTTGCCAAAACTCTGTACCGCCCCAAACGACAAAAACTTCCCCCAAGAGCACCCGCACCATGCAAAGCGAAACAACTCTTTGCCATGTAAGGGCGGGTGCTCTTGGGGGAAGTTCTCGGAGGGAGTGGGAGGGTTGGAGGGGGAGGGACGCCTCTTTCAAGAGGCGTCCCTCTCCCTCCAAGGTCTTCTCACGCCTTCTTAAAGATATCCTTCGCGGAAGAAGTGCCGATGAAGAGGCAGTTGCCGTTGATTCTGCCGTCCTCTTTTGCCTTGTCGTAAGCGGAAGTATCGTCTTTGTCATCCTTCTTGACGGTCAGGAAGGACTTCACATCGCCCGAACCCGGGAACTTGATAATCAGACCGTTGCTGAGCTTCTTGCTGACCAGAATGATTTCGTAGCTGGCAAGCTCCTTGATCTGGTCGTCGGTCATGCCGGCTTCTTTCAGAATGCCCTTGACGATTTCGTTGTCGGTCAGCTCGCTGCTCTTGAGGGACGTAACGGTGTACTCTTCCTTTTCGAATGCCTTCTTGACAGCCGAGGACTTGTCGCAGCTGACCAGAGCCAGCAACATAACAAGCGCGAGAGAAAGGGCGAGAACGGACTTCAGAATGTTTTTCATGGTGTTTACTCCTTTTTCTGCGGTCAGTGCCGCGTGATGATAGTTTTATTATAGCGCAATTTCACGGAAATGTCAACAGCCGAACGCAAAAAAATCACACGGAGTCCGTTTTTTACACTCTTTTCATAATCTTAAAACGGTTTTACGGGACGTGCAAAAACGCGGCGCGAAAATTTCTTTTTTGGTTGCTTTTCCCATTGCAAAATCTGCGGGGATGTGTTATAATGGGTAGACACGAAACGAAATCGAAAGGACGGAGTCATGTCAACCAAAGCCATCAAAGCGGATCGCGACCTGACCTCGGGCGCATTGCTTCCCAAAATCATTCTTTTCACGCTCCCACTGATCGCAACCGGAATCCTTCAGCTCCTGTTCAACACGGCGGACACCGTTGTGGTGGGGCGTTGGGGCGGAGAGACCAAAGAAGCCAGAGAGGCGGCGCTTGCGGCGGTCGGATCGTGCGGCGCGCTCATCAACCTGATTATCAACCTGTTTTTCGGGCTGTCGGTCGGCGCGGGCGTCTGCGTGGCGCAGGAACTGGGCGCGCGGCAGTATCACGAGGTCAGAAAGACGGTTCATACCTCGGTTCTCACCGCCATGCTCTGCGGTGCGGTCGTCGCGGTTGTCGGCTTTTTCCTCGCCCGCCCGCTCCTGACCCTGATGGGAACAGAGCCTGCGGTGCTGGATGAGGCAGTTCCCTATATGCGCGCCTATTTCGTCGGCGCGCCCGCGAATATGGTTTATAACTACTGCGCCGCCATGCTTCGTTCCACAGGCGACACCACCCATCCGCTCGTGTTCCTGTCGATTGCGGGCGCGGTCAACGTCTGCCTGAATCTTGTCATGGTGATCGTGTTCGGGCTTGGCGCGCTCGGCGTCGGAATCGCGACAGCCGCCTCGCAGTGGATTTCCTGCGTCCTGATCCTGCGGCATATGATCCGTCTGAACGATCACTGCCACCTTGACCTGCGCGAGCTGAAAATCGATCCCGTCAAGCTGAAAAAGATTGTCGCCATCGGCATTCCCGCGGGGCTGCAGGGAATGGTGTTCTCCGTTTCCAATGTCCTGATCCAGTCCTCGGTCAACAGCTTCGGGCAGACGACGGTTGCGGCAAAGACTGCGGCAAGCAGTCTCACCGATTACATCTACATTGCGGAAAACTCGCTTTACCACGCGGCGCTGACCTTTGTCGGGCAGAACGCCGGCGCGCGGAATTACCGCCGCGTGCGGCAGAGCATTTTCTGCTGTATGGGAACGGTTACGGTTCTCGGAATCGTGCTCGGCGGACTGGTGATTCTGTTCGGAGAATCGCTTCTTTCCATCTTTGCGCCGGGGAACGAATCGGTCATTCACATCGGCATGATCCCGGTGCGGATTCTTTCCTCCACCTATTTTCTTTGCGGGCTGATGGACGTCGGCAGCGGCGTTCTGCGCGGCTTGGGAAAATCCTTCCGCGCAATGGTGATTTCGTTGGTCGGCTCCTGCGTGACGAGAATCATCTGGATTTACACGGTCTTTGCCGCCGACCACACATTGGAAGTTCTCTACGCCTGCTACCCGCTGTCGTGGGTGCTCACGGCTGCCACGCACTTTACGGTGGCGTTCGTTGTCCTGCATAAACTCGAAAAACAAAAACAAGCCGACCTGACGGTCGACATCGATATCAATGTTACGGTGTCCGGGGAGGCATCCGAATGAAACGCACAAACAACTTTTTCCGCGCCCTGTCCCTGTTGCTCTGTTTTTGACCCTTACGGGGCTTTTTGCCGCCTGCAAAATAATTATTTCCGTGCCGCCCGCGGGAACGCTTGCTCCGCCCGTTGCGGATGACGCGCCCGCCACAAAGACACCGTCGACCACGGAATCTACACCCACGGAATCCACGCCCGAAGTGCGCGGAACGGGGGCGGTATCGTTCTGCCTGACCGTAACCGATCTTGAGAAAAAGACAAAATAAAACAAAAAACGAGATCGCCGAAAGCAACCACTTTCGGCGATCTTTTTATCTCAGTAATCCGGATCTTCTTCCACGAGCGCGCCTTTGATGAGAAAATCGTGGCGGTAGTAGTCAATCAGCCCTTCCTTGCGCATTCTGGAAAGTTCCGCGCAGAGCGCCGAGCGATCCACGCCGAGGTAGTCCGCCAGTTCCTGACGATCCATTTTGACCGTAAAGCGTTTGGACTTTGCTATCCCCGATTGCTCGCTGAGGAAGGAGGAAAGTTTTCTCCGCAGGGTACGTTGTGCCATATGGTATTGTTTGCGGATGAGCGCCATATTCTTTTTTGCAAGCAGGCGCATGATATTGAGGTAGAGTCTGCGGTGCGAGGTACAGTCGCTTGTACAGCCGTAGAGGACTTTATCCGCCCGCATGAGCAACAGTTCGCTCGGCTCGGAAGCGGTGAGGAAGAAGTCCTCGGGCGCTGAGCCGATGAGTGCCATTGACAGTCCGAAAACCTCTCCCGCTTCGGCTTTCAGGAGCAGAAAGCGGTTGCCGAACGCGTCGTAGCGCGTTGTCGAGAGGCTTCCCGAGAGAAGGATGCCGAACAGCGGTTCTTTCGGGTCGCGGAGTCCCACTGTCCCACCTCTGTCCACGCGGACGGTTCTTGCGTCGGCGCAGGACAGGATGCCTTCAACCTCCTGTTGCGTCAGGTCCTCGAACAGGGGATTCTTTATGATTCGTTCGTCGTTTAGCATAGTTCCTCCTGTGGATTAAGACCTTGGGACGCTGTCCCAAACCTTGCTTAGGAAACTTCTTGAAAGAAGTTTCCTAAGAACCTTCA
>URHR01000134.1 GCA_900547725.1 uncultured Eubacteriales bacterium | reverse complement strand
TTGGAGGGAGAGAGCCCCCTCTCCGAAAGAGGGGGCTCTCTCCCTCCAAGGTCTTACTCTTCCTCCAAGGTCTTCCTTACCCCCGAAGCTTCGCCTCGTACTCTGCCTTGACCGAGTCGGCAAGACCCTGACGTTTGATCTTGCGGGACGCATTCTTCGGGAACTCGGTGTCGCGGATCACATAGTACTCAATCCGCTTGTAGGACTGCACAATGCCGTTGACCTCCGCAACCGCGCGGGTCAGCTCCGAATCCAGCTGATCGCGAGTCCACGACTCGCCGTAGGTCTCCTTCATCCGCTCCTTGTCGGGGTAGATGATCGCAACGATATCGTAATCCTTCTTCTTCGGGTTGATGAATCCGACCACAACCGACTCCGCAACATACGGCGTGCGGCAGAGATACGTTTCCAACTCCTCGGGGAAAATGTTCTTGCCGTTCGAGGTCACAATCACGTTCTTCTTGCGCCCCGTGATGTGCAGGAAACCGTCTGCGTCGAGATACCCGAGGTCGCCCGTGTAGAACCAACCGTCGCGGATCACCTCCGCCGTCAGCTCGGGCTGATTGTAGTAACCCAGCATCATGTTATCGCCCTTGAAGCGGATTTCGCCCGTGCCGTCATCCTGTACGTCGTAAATGTCAAGCAACGTGTTCGGCGTAGCAAGACCCGCCGCAGAATCGTTGTAGAAATTGTCGCGGTTCAGCGCGGCAAGCGGGGCGCATTCGGTCAGACCGTAGCCCTGAAGCACCGCAATGCCGAGATTCCGCAAGCCTGCCGACACCTGCGGGTCGATCGCCGCGCCGCCCGAGATCAGAAGCCGCAGATTGCCGCCGAAGGTCTGGTGCACCGCTTTGAAAATCTTCTTTTTCGCCGCCATGCGCGCCTTGACGCTCGGGATTGCGTTGGTCAGCCTGACCATTGCCGCAACCTTTTTCTCCAGACCGTTCTTGCGGATGTTCGCCTGAATCTTGGAGTACATCGTCTCTACAAGCAGAGGCACGCAGTTGATAATGGTGGGATGAACCTCCTGCATATTGCGCGTGATATAGCGCAAGCCCTCGGAGAACGCAACCGTGCTGCCGCGGTAGACCTGACAGAGGAACCCGCAGGTGCACTCGTAAGCATGATGCAGAGGCAGAACCGACAGGAAGGTATCCTTCGGACCGATATAAAGCATCTGGCACATCTCGGAGAGGTTGAAGCAGATGTTGTGGTGCGAGAGCATGACCCCCTTGGAAACGCCGGTCGTGCCCGAGGTGAAGATCAGAGAAGCCAGCGCATTCTCATCAATCTTCGCGTCAAGATAGGAGCGGTCGCCGGCGGCAAGCTTTGCCTTCCCCGCTTCGATCAGCGCAGGCAGCTCGTCAAAGCAGATGCGCGTGACATTCCCGTCGATGCCCGCGATCTTCTCTGCGGTCTTTTTGTTGTAAATGACCGCCGAAACCTCGGAAATCTTCGCAATGTTGGCAATCTCCTCGGCGGGAATCTCCTTGTCCACGGGGACAACAACGCCCACACCGCAAATGACCGCCAGATACGCGGTGACCCATGCGATGCAGTTCTCGCCCGTCACGATCAGGCGCTTGCCGCCAAAGCCGCGCGCAAGCAACTCCGTTCCGAGCGCATTGACGTTCTCGGCGTAGTCTTTGAAGCTGAGACTGCGGTATGTGCCGTTCACTTTCTCCATGAACAGCGTCTTGTCGCCGAATTTTTCGGCGCTCGCATTGAACATTTCTTTCAGGTTTTTGTAAATATCAACAGGATAATTTTGATACTTCGGCATTGATATTCCGCCTTTCCGGTTTTGAAAACCACATTTTCGGATTTATTATACCACATTTATCCGTCCTTTGCAAGACCTTTTTGAAAAAAAGTCCCACGCAAACCGCTTTTTGGGGGATAAAACCTTAATATTACCACCAAAATTGCGCGGTGATGCCTTACCCCCAAAATCCGCGCCCCCGATTTTTCGGGCGGCGCGGAATGTTTTTATTTTCCGAAAGAGAACAGCCCCTTCTTTTCATACGGCTCGCTTGCGATGTTGCCGAGTGTGTAGCCGGTTGCCTTGACGGTCTCGCGCAGCTTTTCTTCGTCGAGCGGTTCTTCGCTGATGACCACCGTTTCCCCATTTGCGTGGGAGGAGGTGACCTTTTTGACCTTGAATGCCGCGCGGATCGCGTCATTCATATGTGCCTCGCACATTCCGCACATCATTCCGTCGATCTTCAGTGTTGTTTTTACCATTTTCTTTTTCTCCTTTTAGATTTAGTTTTACTTTTATTATTGTTTCTGCCAGCAGAGTGCCGGGCAAAGGCAAACAAAAGATAAGATTGAAGCGCCATGCAGGACGCGGAATGCCCGGTAGACCGCGAGCATCAGGAAATCGCTGACCTCGGTGACGAGGGCGCGGCTGCCGCTGCGGTTCAGGAGATCAAAGATGATATTAAGGGAATTGGTGATAAGCTTTTTATTAAGGGTGCACTGCACGCCATTGCGGAAGCTGTTCTCCTTGCCCGCGGCATCACTTTCCGGCAGTTCCTCGATGGTGAGGGTGAGGCCGTTGCGGTCCGGGGTACGACCCAGGATGTAATCGCAGGAGACCCCGTAGAAATCGGCGGCGCGCACCAGAAAATCAAGACCGCATTCCCGGATGCCGTTTTCGTAATGGCTCAAAAGAGCCTGAGACACTCCCAAATCCGCAGCGGCCACCCGCTGAGAAACCCCCCGCTCTTTCCGCAGCAGGGACAGGGTTCTGGAAAATTCTGTTGCCATGGATACCCTCCGTGAAACAGCCGGGGCGCTGCCCCGGCTGAATTGATTCAATACACAGCGTATAGTTTAACAGAAACGATACTGTAAGTAAAGAGATTTTCCCGGAAAAACAGAAAAAACCGGCGCATTTTCTGCGCCGGTATTCCGATCATTCAGATATTCCGTGTTCAAAACAGTCCCACCTGATTGGGAAGTACATCGCCGCCGATGCTGCGGAGCTGGCGGTTGTTGACCTCCAGCAGCCGGTCGGTGATGGTCATTTTCCGGAGGATGTCCCGGACGGTGCGGTCCAGCTCCATGCCCTCCCGGTAGTCTGCCGGGAAAATGAAATCCACCCGTCCGTCTGCCAGCAGCTTTTCCACACCCTGCCGGTTGCTGGCCTGATAGACGGCGATGGCCTGTCCGCCGTAGGCCCGCATCATTTTCATACAAGGCACGTCGGAAAGACCGTCTCCCATATAGATCATGTTGGTAAAGGGGACCCGCTTGGAATCGTCCGGCATGGAGTCGTTCAGTTCCTTATCCCGGGACACATCCAGAATCCCCTTATTGATCCTGTAGACAAACTGGGTCTTATTGGTAAAGTTGACGTCCAGCTTGGGCCAGCAGGCGTCGCCATTTTCGTTGTAGTAGAACTCGCAGGCATAGATCTCCCGGAATTCCTGAGCGATTCCGCTGCCCTCGATGATCTCCCGGAGACCGGAGGAAATGACATAGTGCTCCACCTGAACGCCCAGACTCTCCCCAAAGGCGTTGATCCGGGCAAACCACTCCCGGACGCCGGGGAACAGTTGGATGGACTCACCGCAGTGGTTCAGGAAGGCCCGGTCCAGCTTGATATTCTGCGCGGCGCACTCCTGGATCATGGTGTACATATAGGCCAGCAGGCCGTCCATCCGGTTTTCCCAGCCAAAGGCGTTGGCCCTGCCCCAGAATTCTGCCGGGGTATACCCAAGGGAGGGGATGAAGGCGTAGTCCTCCATGTCCGTGGTGCACAGAGTCTTGTCGAAGTCATACAGGAAGGCGATGATCGGCGCTTGCGTTTCCATATAGCTA
>URHR01000133.1 GCA_900547725.1 uncultured Eubacteriales bacterium | reverse complement strand
GTCAGCTCCGTGCCGAGGAACATGGACACGACGGCGGGCGGCGCTTCGTTCGCGCCCAGACGGTGGTCGTTTCCGGCTGTTGCAACCGACAGGCGGAGCAGATCCTGATAATCGTCAACCGCCTTGATGACCGCACAGAGGAAGAGCAGAAACTGCGCGTTTTCGTAAGGCGTTTCGCCGGGGGTCAGAAGATTGACGCCCGTATCGGTTGCCATCGACCAGTTGTTGTGCTTACCGCTTCCGTTCACGCCCGCGAACGGCTTCTCGTGAAGCAGGCAGACCAGACCGTGCCGCAGGGCAACCTTCTGCATGATTTCCATGGTCAGCTGGTTGTGGTCGGTTGCGATGTTGGTGGTGCTGTAAATCGGAGCCAATTCGTGCTGAGCGGGCGCGACTTCGTTGTGCTCGGTTTTCGCCAGAACGCCGAGTTTCCAGAGTTCTTCGTTCAGATCCGCCATGTAAGCTGCCACGCGGGGTTTGATGACGCCGAAGTAATGGTCGTCCAATTCCTGTCCCTTGGGAGGCTTTGCGCCGAACAGGGTGCGCCCGGTGAACATCAGATCCTTGCGTTTCTCGTACATTTCCTTATCAACAAGGAAGTATTCCTGTTCCGGTCCGACCGAAGTGCGCACGCACTTGACCTCGGTATTGCCGAACAGCCGCAAAATGCGCATTGCCTGACGGTTCAGCGCCTCCATCGAGCGGAGCAGGGGAGTCTTTTTGTCCAGTGCCTCGCCGCCGTAGGAGCAGAACGCGGTCGGAATGCAAAGGGTTTTATCCTTGATGAAAGCATAGGAGGTCGGATCCCATGCGGTGTAGCCGCGCGCTTCGAAGGTTGCGCGCAGACCGCCGGAGGGGAAGGAGGACGCGTCCGGTTCACCCTTGATCAGTTCCTTGCCGGAGAACTCCATGATGACGCCGCCGTCCGGCGCAGGCGTGATGAAGCTGTCATGCTTTTCCGCAGTGACTCCCGTCAGGGGTTGAAACCAGTGCGTGAAGTGCGTGGCGCCGTGCGCAACCGCCCAGTCCTTCATGGCTTTCGCAACTGCGTTCGCCACATCGGTATCCAGGCGTGCGCCCTCGTCGATGGTCTTTTTCAGCGAACGGTAGATGTCGGAGGAAAGGGTGGCTTTCATCATTCTGTCGTCGAATACCAGACAGCCGAAGTAATCCGAAACCGTGTTCATTGTTTTACTCTCCTTGTGAAAAATGAAAAGGCGCTGAAGATAGAAAATCTTCAAGACGCCTTTGCCTTTATGTGAGTATTATACACGATTTTTTCGATTTGTCAAGGGCTTTTGCAAATTTTTTTTTGAAAAAGGTGATTTTTTTGCGAAAATGCGGTTGACAAAGCCCGTGCGGCATGCTATAATACAGTGTCAATGAGCAAAGGCGTTCATCGGGACGGTCTTTTTCGACCACCTGCGGAACGCCCTTTTTTCTGCCCGGCGGCGGGGAGAATAAAAATTGCGACAAAAAAACTTTCTTTTTGACCAAAATAACAGTTGAAAAAGAACCCCTTTTGTGATATAATAAGATGTTATTGAATGCATCCGATCCGAAGGGAGGAAACACCGTGGCTGACGTGTCGACCGAATATGCGGTTCTTTTGGTTTCGCGCTCGTCCAAGGTCGTCGACCTGCTCTCGCGCGTGCTTCCGCCCAAACGGTATTCCAGGGTTGTCAGGGTCTCCGACGCCGCGGCAGCGCGGGAACGTCTGGCGCAGGAACACTTCGACATTGCCATGATTAACGATCCGCTTCCCGATCTTCCGGGCGCGGATCTGGCGTGCTCCATCTGCGAAAACAGCGGAGTAGGGGTGCTGTTATTGGTCAAAGCGGAGGATTTTCCCGAAGTCAACCGCAGGGTCAGCCCGCACGGCGTTCTGACGTTGCCGAAACCGACGTCCGAAACGATGATCGCACAATCCCTGATGCTGCTTTGCGGCACGCGGGAGCGGTTGCGGCGGCTGGAGGAACGGGCGGTCTCGATGGAAGAAAAGATGGTGGAAATCCGTATTGTGAACCGCGCGAAATGCCTTCTGATCGAGCAGCTTCGCATGACCGAAGAGGAAGCGCACCGCTACATTGAAAAACAGGCGATGGACCGATGTGTCACGAAGCGGACAGTCGCCGAAAATATTCTGTCTACCTATAAATAACGGAGGATCAGACCATGACCAAGTACATTTTTGTAACCGGCGGCGTTGTTTCGGGCCTCGGAAAGGGCATCACGGCGGCATCGCTGGGACGCCTGCTCAAGGCACGGGGACTGAAGGTGGCGGCGCAGAAGCTCGACCCCTATATCAACGTAGATCCCGGCACGATGAGCCCTTATCAGCACGGCGAGGTATATGTGACCGAGGACGGAGCGGAGACCGATCTGGATCTCGGACATTACGAGCGCTTTATCGACGAGGATCTCAACCGTTATTCCAACCTGACCACAGGTAAGGTTTACTGGAACGTTCTGAACAAGGAGCGGCGCGGGGAGTACCTCGGTTCAACGGTGCAGGTCATTCCGCACATCACGAACGAGATCAAGGATTTTGTTTACCGCGTGGGAAAGCAGACTGATGCGGACGTGGTCATTACCGAGATCGGCGGAACGATCGGCGATATCGAATCTCAGCCGTTTCTGGAAGCGGTTCGTCAGATCTCTCTCGAAGTCGGAACTGAGAACAGCCTGTTCATCCATGTTACTTTGGTGCCTTTTCTGCACGGTTCGGACGAGCACAAGTCCAAGCCGACTCAGCATTCGGTCAAGGAACTGCGCGGCATGGGCATTAACCCGAACATCATTGTTCTGCGTTGCGACGAGCCGTTGGAGGAATCCATTTTCAAGAAAATTTCGCTGTTCTGCAACGTCAAGCCGGACTGCGTGATTGAGAACATCACGTTGCCGTGCCTCTACGAAGCGCCGCTGATGCTGGAGGCTTCGCGTTTCTCCGAAATCGTCTGCCGGGAGTTGCACATTGACGCGCCCGAACCCGATCTGCAGAAATGGACCGAGATGGTTGCGCGTATCAAAGCGCGTGAAAAGACGGTGCACATCGGGCTGGTCGGAAAATACGTGCAGTTGCACGACGCGTACCTCTCGGTTGCGGAAGCGTTGCGGCACGCGGGCTATCTGCTCAACACGCACGTTAAGATTCACTGGATCGATTCCGAAACGCTGACCGACGACGCGACCTGCGCCGAAATTCTCGGTGGGCTTGACGGAATCATTGTTCCGGGCGGTTTCGGTTCGCGCGGAATTTCCGGTATGATTCTTGCTGCGAAGTATGCGCGGGAGCACGGTGTTCCGTACTTCGGCATTTGTCTCGGTATGCAGATCGCAGTGATTGAGTTCGCACGCGATGTGGTCGGGATTGCGGACGCGCACTCGGGCGAGTTCGACGAACTTTGCAAGAACAAGGTGATCGATTTCATGCCCGGGCAAAGCGAGAACATCGACAAGGGCGGCACGCTTCGTCTCGGTGCGTATCCCTGCGTGATTGCCGAGGGAACGACGATGGAGCGTTGCTACGGCAAGCGCGAGATTTCCGAGCGCCACCGTCACCGCTACGAGTTCAACAACGATTACCGCGACGTGATGGTTGCCGCAGGTCTGACGCTCTCGGGGCTTTCTCCCGACGGTCAGCTTGTGGAAACGGTGGAACTTTCCGACCGTCCGTTCTACGTCGGCGTTCAGTATCACCCCGAGTTCAAGTCCCGCCCCGACAAGCCCCACCCGCTCTTCGTCGGCTTCATCGACGCCGCGATGAAGATGCGTGGGGGCGCGGGGGAGGCGTAAGGATGCGCCAAAGGGGCTTCTTGAAAGAAGCCC
>URHR01000132.1 GCA_900547725.1 uncultured Eubacteriales bacterium | reverse complement strand
CAAAATCTTGTCAATAGCGGCTTTGCCGCGTTGGATTCACCCTCCGAAAGGGGTCTCCCTGCGCCTCCAAGGTCTTCTTCGTCTCCTCCCCTTACCGTCCTGCTCTCATCGCGTTGAGGATCGCGATGACGGCTACACCCACGTCGGCGAAAGTCGCAGCCCACATGTTCACCAAGCCGAAAACGCTCAGCGCCATGAAGCCAAGCTTCACAACGAGCGCAAGCGTGATGTTCTCCCAAACGATCACACGCGTCTTGCGCGCAATTTTCACAGCCTTCGCAATCCCGCGCGGGTCGTCGTCCATCAGAACCACGTCAGCCGCTTCGATCGCCGCGTCAGAGCCGAGCGCGCCCATCGCAATGCCAACGTCCGCGCGCGCCAGAACGGGCGCGTCGTTCACGCCGTCGCCGACAAACGCAAGCGTCCCCGCAGTCTTTTCCGAAAGCATTTTGCCAACCAGATCCGCCTTGTCACCCGGGAGCAGCTCCGCGTGGCACTCGTCAAGCGCCAGTTTCTTCGCCACATCCTCGGCAACCTCGCGGCGGTCACCCGAAAGCATCACCAAACGGTCCACACCGTTTTGGCGCAGATCCGTCAGCGCCGCGGCGCTCTCCGGCTTGATCACATCCGCAATCAGAACCGACCCCGCAAAGCGCCCGTCGCAGGCAACCAGAATCACCGTTCCGAGCCCCGCGGGAAGCGTGTAGTCCACACCCTCTTTTTCCATCAGACGACGGTTGCCGACCAATACCGTGTGACCTTCCACCGCCGCGCGGACGCCGTAGCCCGCCAGCTCTTCCACGTCGGTCGCCGCAGGCAGATCCTTGCCCGCCGCCTCGCGCAGGGACTGCGCAATCGGATGGTTCGAGTATTGCTCCGCCGAAGCCGCCAACGACAGCAGGCGGTCGCGCTCCATCCCCTCGGCGTGTACCTCGGTTACCGCAAAGCACCCCTTTGTCAGCGTGCCGGTCTTGTCAAAGACCGCAACTTTCAGCGATGCGAGCGCCTCCAGATAGTTCGCGCCCTTAATCAGAACGCCGCGCTTGGAAGCCGCGCCCAGTCCGCCGAAATAGGAGAGCGGAACGGAAATGACCAACGCGCAGGGGCAGGACACCACCAGAAAGATAAGCGCCGAGTAGACCCAACGTTGCCAGTTCCCCGTGATGACCGAGGGAATCACCGCAAGCAGAACCGCCCCCGCAACCACGGCGGGCGTGTAGACGCGCGCAAACTTCGTGATGGCGTTCTCGGTTCTGGACTTCACCATCTCGGAATTTTCGACCAGTTCCAGAATCTTGGAAACCGTCGATTCGCCGAACGGCTTCTCCACCCTGACCCGCAGCAGTCCGCTGACGTTGACGCAGCCGCTGATGACCTCGTCCCCCGCCCTGACTTCGCGGAGCGCCGATTCACCCGTGAGCGACACCGTATTCAGCTCGGAGTTGCCCTCGAGCACACTGCCGTCAAGCGGAATCTTTTCCCCGGGGCGCACCACGATGACCTCGCCGACCTTTACTTCGTCCGGCGAGAGCGTGACCTCCGCGCCGTCGCGCTCGACCGTTGCCGTATCGGGACGGATGTCCATCAGCGCGGCAATCGACTTGCGGCTTCTGCCAACCGCGATGCTCTGGAACAGCTCGCCCACCTGATAGAACAGCATGACAAAGACCGCCTCGGGGTATTCGCCGATGACAAACGCGCCGATGGTGGCAATCATCATCAGGAAATGCTCGTCAAGCAACTGCCCGTGACCGACATTGAGAATTGCCGCCCACAGCACGTCCCAACCAACCAGAAAATACGGCACAAGGAACACGGGGACGGCGATGTACCACGTCCCCTCGGGCAGAACGCCCGTTTTGGAGAGAATCACGGCAACGAGAAGCAGAATCCCCGCGCCGAGAATGCGGAGCAGGTGGTTGGTCTGCTTCCGCGTTAAGCCGAACAGCTTCAATTTCATCTTACAGTACCATCGTGCAGTCGGGATCCACGCGGTGAACCAGAGCCGCAACCTCCTTTACGATTTCGTCAAACTTTTCGTCGTCCGCCTCCAGAACCAACTTCTGGGCAAAGAAGCTGACCGTTGCGTCCTTCACGCCGTCAAGCTTTTTGACGTTCTTCTCAATTTTTGCGGCGCAGTTTGCGCAGTCGAGACCTTCGAGCTTAAAATTCTTTTTCATGGTAGTTTTCTCCTTTTTGTTTGCATTTTGTTGATTCGGAAGTCATTTCTCGGAAAGGTGCTCCATTCCCTGTGCAAGGATGGAGTGGACGTGCTCGTCGTCAAGCGAATAGAACACGCTTTTCCCCGACTTGCGGTACTTGACCAGCCGCGACTGTTTGAGAATGCGCAGCTGATGCGAGATCGCCGAAACGGTCATGCCGCAAAGCTCGGCAATGTCGCAGACGCAAAGCTCGGTTTCGTAGAGCACATAGAGGATGCGCAGGCGCGTGCTGTCGCCGAAAATCTTATAAAGATCGGCAAGCGCAAACAGGCTGTCCTCGTCGGGCATGGCGCACGCGGCGGCATTCATGCGGTCGGGGTGCGTTTCGTGATCGGTGCAACTCGGCAGGTGATTCATGGATTCCTCCTTTCAACGATTGAATAACTGTTCAAGTGTTATTATAACAGATTCCTCCGCGTTTGTCAAGAGGAAAACGAAAAAAACTTTTCTTTTTCCGATTTTTTCGCGCATCCCGGATTTCCGACTTTTTGTGAGCAAGCCGTTGACAAATCCGCCGAATTCCTGTATAATAAGTTTATATTGATTGAGAGATAGGGCGGGTTGGGAAAACCACATGACATATCAAGGCTTCGGAATCGTAACCAAAAGCAACGGCGGGCTGTTTTCGGTTCTGCTTTATCCGGTCGGGTCGCGGCTCTTTCCGCAGGGGCGGGAGTCGCAGCCGCTCGACGGGCTTGAAATCCCGACCCGCGCGCGGGGAAATCTGCGGCGGCGCGGCGCGCTGCTCGTCGGCGACCGCGTGCGGGTCACGTACACCGACGAGGCGTTCCGCCGGGAGTCGGACGGCGGCGTTACGCTGACCGGAGACAGCGGCGGCGCGACGGTGGAAGAAATTCTCCCGCGCTCCTCGGCGCTCATCCGTCCCCCGATGGCAAATCTCGGGGTGCTGTTCGTCACGGTTGCGGCGGCAGATCCCGCGCCCGATCTTCTCACGCTCGACAAGCTGATTTCCATTGCCGAGCACAACGCGATTGAGCCGGTTATGGTCGTCACCAAGACTGACCGCAGTGCCGAAAGTGCCTCCCGCCTTGCGGACATTTACCGCCTTGCGGGATACCCGGTCTTTCCCGTTGACAGTCTGACAGGCGAAGGCGTTGACGCGGTACGTCAGTGGATCAACGACCGTCTCGGCAATCGGATCGCGGCGTTTTCGGGGGCGTCCGGGGTTGGGAAATCGACGCTTCTGAACCGCCTGTTCCCCTCCCTCGGGTTGGAGACGGGCGCGCTCAGCGAGCGGATCATGCGCGGCAAAAACACGACCCGCGCGGTGGAGTTATACCGCGTTGGGGACGGGTTTCTGGCGGACACGCCCGGCTTTACGATGTTGGATTTCGACCGCTTCGACTTCTTTGATCTGGACGGTCTGCTCCCCTCCTTCCGTGAATTCGCGCCCTACGTCGGGCAATGCCGCTACCGCAAGTGCACGCACACGAAGGAGGACGGTTGCGCGATTCTCGCCGCCGTCTCCGCTCACAAAATCGCGCCCTCCCGCCACCGCAGCTACGTTGCGCTGTACGGCGTTTTGAAGGAGAAAAGTCGGAGAGGGAAGGGGTAAGACCTTGGAGGGAGAAGGAACCCCCTTTCGGAGGGGGTTCCTTCTCCCTCCA
>URHR01000131.1 GCA_900547725.1 uncultured Eubacteriales bacterium | reverse complement strand
TTTGGCTCGGAGCAGCCGGAAATAGTAGCACGGAATATGGCTACATCAGCATCTGCACAACGTAAAAGATAGACATATAAATCCAATTGCGTGAAAGGTCTTGAAGGTCCTTAGGGGACTTCTCCTCAAGAAGTCCCCTAAGTGGGGTTCGGGGCAAAGCCCCGAGGTCTTGATCTTTCTGTGAAAAAATCGAGAAAAGTAGCGCGTAAGGGTTTACAAAAGGACAAAAATATGGTATACTAAATAGGAATATCTATATTTATACGGAAAGAAAAGGAGGAGCGACATGATCGCATCACCCGAAACGAACCAAAATCCGCAGGGAGCGCAGGGAACGGCAGGCGGAACACCGGGAGCGCGAGAGATCGCGATCGCGGCAGTCCTGTTCGCACTCGCCTCGGCGGCAGTCCCGATTTCCGTGACCAAACCGTGGGTCGGAATGGGGCTTTGGGCGGCAATGCTGGTCGGTTGCGTGGTTCTGCTCCGAAGGATGCGCCTTGGCGTGACGTTGACTCTCATTGCTTCCGTCGCGGCGTTTCTGCTCTCGGGCTCTTACCTGTTTGTCGGACCGCTTGTGACCGCATTGGCGGTTGGAATCTTTGCGGGCGCATTCCTGATGACCGCCCTCAAAAAGCCCTACCTCGCCTGCTTTGTCCCGCTCCTGTCGGCGGCGACCGCCGCCATATTCACACGCGACCCGCTTCTGATCTGCATGGCGCTCGCCCTGCTCCCCGCCGCGGCGCTGACCGCATTCGCATCCAAACGGGGAATGGGCAGAACCTCGATTATCTGCTTCGGCGCGGGCGGACTGCTCGGCGCGGCGCTGATCTTCTTCGCAATTGCGCTGGCGAGAACCGAAGCAGGCTTCTCGATTGAAACCGTGCAGTCCCTGTTGGATACATGGAAGGCGGCAATGCTCGCCGACCGGATGGAAATGCGCGACGCCATGCTTGAAATGTTGGAGCGGGCTTATGAGAACTCGGGCGCGGCGGGGACGCAGTCGGCAGAGTCGATGATGGATTACTATCGGCGGCTGATGAGCGACGCCGCACTGGAAAGCGAACTGACGCGGATCTTCAACGTCCTGCCCGGCGCGGTCGCCGCAGTGGCGCTGATTGAGGCGTTCCTCGGTCAGCGGCTGCTTCTGAACGGGTATGACGCGGCGGGAATGCGGTCGCTTGTCACGCCCGAGAGCGAATTCCTCGTGCTGAGCCTGCCGGCGGCGATCGTCTATGTGGTCTGCATGATCCTGTCATTGATCTTTGACACCTCCTACGCAGTGCCTGTGGTCACGGCGGAGAACCTGCTTGTCATCCTGACCCCCGGGCTTTGCGCCGTCGGATGGGGAGCGCTTGCGCGGTTCTATCGGTCGGTTCCGCCGCGCGGTCGGGGGGCTTTGATCGTTCCCGCAATCGCACTGCTCTGCTGTGCGTACTCGTCGGTTTTCTATGTGTTGGCGGCTTACGGCGCCTACGCGACGATTTTCTCCGCCGTGCGCCGCGCAATCCTGCGCCGCGGAGGACCGAATCCGCCGGCGGGAGGTCCGTTCGACGGCGACAACAGCGGCAGTGGAGACGATGACAACGACAGCGGCGGCGGAAACCCCTTTGACTGATTCCCTTCCGCGATTTCCGAGTAAAGGAGACTGACAGATGATAAAAAAGAAACCTTCCTCCTTCCGAACCGATCTGCGCACCCCGCTGATTGCGGGCGCGACGATCGGCGCGGTACTGCTGGCGCTGCTTGTATTGCTGGCGTTCATGAGCGAGGGCAGCAATCCGATTGTACCGCCCAAACACCTGCCGTTTTACGCGCTTGCTCTGTTTGCGGTGCACCTGCTGACGGTCGGGCTGATTCTCGGCGCGTATCTGGCGCGCTATCGGCGTATCAGCGAGGCGAACGACGCGGCGGATCTCATGACCACCGAAATCAGCGATATGTTCCGTTATGTGGTGGACATTCCGTATGCCATCATCGGCGGCGACGGTATGGTCAAGATCGTGTCGGGCGCGCTCCAGACGATTCTGCAATTCCGTTCGCCGATCTGCAACGTGCCGCTGTCCGACTTCTGCTCTGTTCCGATGAGCGAAATCATCGGCTACGCGCAGGCGGGTGAGCAGGTGAAGAACCTTTCCTATAACGAGGACGGTGTTCCGATTGACAACACGCAGCCGATGACGACCGAGATTGAGGGCAGGAAGTATGACCTGCGGTGCTATATCATGCGCTCGCGCGGCAAGGACTACTATTTTGTGGTCTTTGACGACGTGACCGACATGGTGGCGCTGAAAAAGAAGAAGTACGACGAAGAGCCTGTAGTGGCGTATATCGTCATCGACAGTCTGCAGGAATTGGCGCAGTATGTGCGGGTCAGCTACCGGACGGCGGTCAGTGAAATCGAGACCATTCTCAAGGAGTGGGTCGCAGGGCTCGGCGGCATGATCCGCGAATACGAGCGCGAGAAATACCTGACGGTGTTCAACCGCGCGGCTCTTAACGATTGCATTGCAAACAAGTTCCGCATTCTCGAAACGGTGCGGAATGTCAAACTGGGCGACAACAGCTACCCTGTGACCATCTCGATGGGCGTCGGCGCAATTGACGGCAGTTTTGCGGACAAGGAACGCGCCGCTTCCGACGCGTTGGATATCGCCCTGCAAAAGGGCGGCGATCAGGTGGCGGTCAACGACGGAAAGAGCGTGACACCCTACGGCGGCAGAGTCAACACGATGTACGGTTCGACGACCATCACATCGCGCGTGAATTCTCAGCACCTCTGCCAGTTGATGCGCGAGGCGGGGAATGTTCTGATTATGGGACACCGCGCGCCCGACTACGATTCCATCGGATCGTGCGTGGGACTTGCCCGTCTGGCAATCTGCGCGCGCGAGGGGGATGTTTCCCACATCCGCGTGGTGGTGGATCGGAATCACCAGAATTTCCGCAACTGTTACGATCTGCTCGCGCACCTGCCCGAGTACCGCTCGATGTTCATCAGCGGCGAGACGGCGCTTGACGCGGTGCGGTCGGATACGCTTCTGATTATGAGCGACGTGAGCAACGTATTCAACACGGAATGCCCGAAGCTGCTCAAATGTGTGCAGAACGTGGTGATTATTGACCACCACCGCAGACCTGACCAGATGTACGAATTCAAGCCGCTGATGACCTACATTCGCCCCGGCGTTGCGGCGGCGAGCGAGCTTGTCAGCGAGATGCTGGAGCTCAGCCCGTATCACGACGCGCTTCTGAAGGAAGAGGCGACGCTGATGCTGACGGGCCTGATGCTGGACACGAAGAACTTTACGCAGGGCGCGGAAATGCAGACCTTTGCGGCGGTTCACTACCTCTACGAGCGCGGCGCGCACACGAATGTGGCGCGGAGTTTCTTCACGGAATCGATGACGAGTCTGTTCACTGCCTGCGACATTGACAGCCGCACGCGGACTTACCGCGACAAGATTGCGCTGACATGGCAGAGTCTCGACCATCCTGCGACCGAAGAAGACACGATTGCGATGGCGAAGGCGGCGGACAAGCTGATGACGATCAACGGGATCGAAGCTTCCTTTGCGCTTCTGCACGCGGAGAACACGGTGACGATTTCGGCACGCTCGCACGACAAGATCAACGTTCAGCTGATCATGCAACGTCTCGGCGGCGGCGGTCACTACGACATGGCGGGCGCGAAGCTGACGCACACCTCCCTTGAGGCGGCGTCCCAGCAACTCAAGAGTGTAATCGACGACTATCTCGACCACGAGTACGGCGTGAAGGAGAAGTGATGGGTGGGGGAAAGGGAAAGACCTTGGAGGGGGAAGGACCCCCTTTCGGAGGGTGTCCTTCTCCCTCCAAACCTCCCTCATCTCCCC
>URHR01000130.1 GCA_900547725.1 uncultured Eubacteriales bacterium | reverse complement strand
GAAGGTTCTTAGGAAACTTCTTTTAAGAAGTTTCCTAAGCAGGGTTCGGGACAGAGTCCCGAGGTCTCCCCCGTCAGAACAGATTCACCGCGAGGATGACCGTGCCGAGGAGGACAAGGAGGACACCTGTGGCGCGGTTGAGGACTTTGGGTTGCGCGCGATTGGCGATCAGGGCGGCGAGTTGGGCAAAGAGAAGCGTGCTGAGAACGCAGAGAATGAGCGGGAGAAGATCGGGGAAACCGCCGATTGCAAAGTGGCTGACAGCGCCCGTCAAAGCCGTTGCGCTCATAATGAAAACGCTCGTCCCGACAGCGGTTTTCAGCTCGTAACCGAGAACCGAGGTCAGGACCAGAAGCATCATCATGCCGCCGCCCGCGCCCACAAAGCCGCAGACGAACCCGACCATAGAGCCGCAAAGAATCGAGCGGATCGCCTTCTGCCGCTTGGTTGCCGACACCAGACTCTTTTTCGGAGCAACGGACGGCTTGACAATAAACTTGACCCCAAGCAGCATCGTCATGAACACCGAGAAATTCCCCATTGTGGTCTTGGGAACAAGACTTGCAACAAAGCTGCCCACCATCGTGAAGCAAAGGACAGCCGCCATCATAATCAAGCCGTTCCGGATGTCGAGATTCTTATTGCGCCCGTAGGTGATTGCGGAAACCGCACTGGCAAGCACATCGCTCGCCAACGCAATGCCCACTGCGAGATACGGGTCAATTCCAAGGAACGTGACAAGAATCGGGCTGATAACCGCCGCCGCGCTCATGCCCGCAAATCCCGTCCCGAGCCCCGCGCCAAGCCCCGCCAGAAGGCAGACCAGAATCGTTTTCAGCAGCATAACCGCCCCTCCTTTTCCATGCCCTCCATCGTGCGCTCAAGCTTTGACATCAGGCTCTCCAACGCGGCAAATTCTTCCGCCGTAATCCCCTGCCGCAGGGTATCGGTAAAGTACGCCTGCATCGCGCGCCCCTCGGCAATCACCCCGGCGGCGCGCTCGGTCGGCATCAAACGGTGTTTCCGCCGATCCTCCGGATCTTCACGGCGTTCCAACAGACCGCTCTTTTCAAGCGTTTCCACCGCGACAGACGCCATGCCGCTCTTGATTCCCCGCACCTCGCAGACATCCCGCGCCGTGTTGCGGTCGGGGTTGTTGGCGCAGAACATCAGCACGTCAAAGCAGGTCTGATTCATTCCGTACTGCCGGCAGATCGGCGCGCAAAGTCCCGCGTAAAGATTCCCGAGCTTCCGCCCGAGTGCCATCATCCGAATTGCAATCATCTCAAAATCTCCTAATATTAGAATATCTAATATTATAGCACCTGAAGAGCGGATTGTCAAGCCTTTTTTCAAAAAACATTTCCGAAACCGATTGAAACCTATTGATTTTTGGGGGCACATCGTGTATAATGTATATGATAAGAAGATACCAAAGATTGGAGGCGACGGGCTTGCAGGAAGAAGCAGAACGACCGACGCAGGTGCGGAATCCGGGCACAAAACCGGCAACCAAACCGACGGTCAAGAAAAAAAAGAAAAAGAAATGGTATCAAGCGCTGCTGGATCGTTTTCGCGGATTCCGCGTCAGCCGGAACATCGGCATCGACCTCGGCACGGCAACCGTTCTGGTCTATGTTCAGGGCAAGGGCATTGTGTTGCAGGAGCCGTCGGTCGTTGCCATTGACACCAACACCGACAAAATTCTCAAGGTCGGGCGCGAGGCGCAGCTAATGCTCGGCAGAACCCCCGGGAATATCACGGCGGTTCGCCCCCTGCGCGACGGGGTTATCAGCCGCTACGAAGTCACACTGAAAATGATTCAGTACTTCATACGCCGCGCCTGCGGAAACCTGTTCGTGCCGCCGAACGTCATGATCTGCATTCCGTCGGGCATTACCGAGGTTGAGGAACGTGCGGTCAAGGACGCGGCGCGGGAAGCCGGCGCGCGCAGAACCTACCTCATCGAAGAACCGACCGCCGCGGCAATCGGCGCGGGGCTGAACATCTATGCGCCCGAGGGCAACATGGTGGTGGACATTGGCGGCGGAACAACCGACATTGCGGTGCTGTCTCTGGGCGGCGTGGTGGTCTCCGAATCCATCAAGATTGCGGGCGACAAGTTCGACGAAGCCATTGCGCGTTACGTGAGGCGGAAGTACAAGGTTCTGATCGGAGAGCGGAGCGCCGAAGCGATCAAAAAGCGCATCGGAACGGTTTACAGCCGCCCGCAGCTGCTCTCGATGGAGGTCAAGGGGCGCTGCGTGAATCAGGGACTCCCGAAGGTCATCACCGTGACGTCCAAGGAAATGATCGAAGCGCTTGCCGAACCGGTCACGGCGATTCTGGACGCCATCTGCACGGTCATCGAAAAAACCCCGCCCGAGTTGCTCGGCGACATTCTCCGCAACGGCATTGTCATGACGGGCGGCGGCAGTTTGCTCTACGGCTTTGACCAGCTCGTGACCCGCGCAACCGGAATCAAAACGCGCGTTGCGCCCGACGCGGTATCCTGCGTGGCGCTCGGCACGGGAAAATCGCTTGACAATCTGGATATGTTTGAAGCAAAATAACCCGAACAGGAGATACGGATATGGAATATATCATTCACGGACAGAAGCCCGAATCGGTTTTCCGTTACTTTGAGGAAATCAGCGCGATTCCGCGCGGTTCTTACAACGAAGCCGGCATTGCCGACTACCTTTGCGCGTTTGCGGCGGCGCGCGGTCTGGAACATACCCGTGATGCGCAGAACAACGTGCTCATCAAAGCGCCCGCCTCCCCCGACCGTCCCGGCGCCGCGCCGCTGTTGCTGCAGGGACACACCGACATGGTATGCGAAAAGAACCGCGACACGGTGCACGACTTCCTGCACGACCCGCTGAAGCTGTGGATTGACGGGAAGTATCTGCGCGCGCGGGGAACTACGCTCGGCGGCGACGACGGCATTGCCGTTGCCATGATGCTGGCGCTTCTGGACGGCGAACTGCCCTCTCATCCCGCCTATGAATGCCTGTTCACCACGGCGGAGGAGGTCGGAATGGACGGCGCGCACGCCTTTGACTACTCGCTCCTGTCCGCGCGGCGGATGCTGAACCTTGACAGCGAGGAGTTCGGCGTTGTGACCGCAGGCTGTGCGGGCGGTGTGCGGTCCGATCTGACGCTCGACGCCACGCCCGAAGCGCTTGCGGGCGACTGCATTGAAGTCCGGCTGACGGGTCTTGCGGGCGGTCACTCGGGCGAGAACATCAACTGCGGGCGCGCAAATGCGAACAAGCTGATGGGACGTCTGCTTGCCGCGCTGTCGGAAGCACAGCCTGAGGCACGTCTGGTTTCGCTCGCGGGCGGCTCGAAGGACAACGCGATTCCGCGCGAGGCGGTGGCGGTTCTGGCAGTTCCCGACGCGGACGGAGCGGTCACGCTTCTGACCGACATCGGCGAGGCGATTGCCGCCGAACTCTGCGAGGCGGATCGCGGCTTCCGTCTTTCGGTCTCCCCCACCGATACGCCCTGCGAAATGCTCTCCGCCGCAACAACGCGCGGAGCAATCACGGTGCTTGCCTGCGCCGCAAACGGCGTTCTGGAGATGAGCCGCAAGGTGGCGGGGCTTGTGGAGTTCTCCCGCAACCTCGGCGTGATTCGGCAGGAGGACGGCAAACTGACCTTTGTATTCTCGTCGCGTTCCTCGATCGAGGAACAGCTGAACGCCTCCCAGCGTGACTTGGATCTGCTCGCTTCGGCGGTTGGCGGCAAGGTACGCCATCACAGCCGTTATCCGGGTTGGAGCTATGCGGAGAAATCGGCGATCCGCGACGCGTATCTGTCTGCGTTCCGCGAAGTAACGGGAACAGACGCGCGGGTCAACGTGATTCACGCAGGATTGGAATGCAGTGTGATTCACGACCATGTCCCCGACATGGACATGATCTCCATCGGTCCTGACATGAAGGACATCCACTCCCCCGACGAAGCCCTCGACCTTTCTTCCGTCGAGCACTTCTGGTCAGTCCTCGCACACGTTATCAAGGGGCTGTAAAACCTCGGGGCGTTGCCCCGAACCCTACTTAGGGGACTTCTTAAGGAGAAGTCCCC
>URHR01000129.1 GCA_900547725.1 uncultured Eubacteriales bacterium | reverse complement strand
TTGGAGGGAGAGAGCCCCGTCTTTCAAGAGGGGGCTCTCTCCCTCCAAGGTCTTCCTCACTTCACATATTCAAACTCGAAGTCGTAGATGGAGACGGTGTGACCGTCGCGACAGCCCTTTTCCTCGAGCGCGTCGAAAACGCCGCTGCGGCGGAGAACGCGTTGGAAGAAGTTCAGCGACTCGTAGTCGTCAAAATTGATCTGCCCCATCAGATTCAGAAGCCACTCACCCTCCACGTAGAACGTGTCGTTCTCACGGCGAATGGTCGTTTCCTTCCCGCCGCCGACATACGCGTCCTCGGGCGCGTACTCCCGCTCGTAAACCTTCATCGGGGGCAGCGTCTCCAACAGCTCCGCTGTCCGCCGCAGAAGCGCGTCCACGCCCTCGCCCGTCGCGGCGGAAATGTAGAATAACTCCCATCCGTTCACCTCGGCGAAATGCTCAAACGCGGGAATATCCACCGCTTCGCGATCGAGCGCGTCCATCTTGTTCGCAACCAACAGCTGGGGACGATCCGCAAGTTCGGGGCTGTACTTGTCCAACTCCGCGTTGATCATCTCCACCTCGTCGATCGGATCGCGCCCCTCAAAGCAGGAGATGTCCACCAAGTGCCAGAGCAGACGGCAACGGTCGATGTGCCGCAGGAACGCGTGCCCCAAGCCCGCGCCCTCGGCAGCGCCCTCAATCAGCCCCGGGATGTCGGCGGCAACAAAGCCGCGCTCCCCCGCAACCCGCACCACCCCGAGATTCGGGGACAGCGTGGTGAAATGATAGTCCGCAATCTTCGGCTTTGCAGAGCTGATCCGCGCCAGAAGCGAGGACTTGCCCACGCTCGGGTATCCGATGATCCCCACATCCGCAAGCATTTTCAGCTCCAGAATCACCTCGCGCTCCTCGCCCTTCGTCCCGTTCTTTGCAAACATCGGGACTTGCCGCGTGGAGGTTGCAAAGTGGCGGTTGCCCCATCCGCCGCGCCCACCGCGGCAGGCAACGTAGTCCGCGCCGTCCTCTTCGGACATATCGTGAATGACCTTCCCGCTTTCCGCGTCACGGATCACCGTCCCCGGGGGAACTAAGATGATGCGATCCTCGCCGTTCGCGCCGTGAAACTTCGCGCCCGAGCCGTCGCCGCCGCGCTCCGCCTCAAATTTGTGCTTGTAGCGGAAGGCAAGCAGCGTATTCGCGCCCGTGTCAACGCGGAAGATCACACTGCCGCCGCGCCCGCCGTCGCCGCCGTCCGGTCCGCCCGCTGCCACATACTTCTCGCGGCGGAAGGAGACCGCGCCGTTTCCGCCGTCGCCCGCCTTCAGGTAAATTTTTGTCTGGTCAATAAACATTTCAGACCTCCTCGCCCTTCATGCGGATAATCAGCTTGATCGGCGTTCCGACGAATCCGAACGTCTCGCGCAGGCAGTTCTCGATGAAGCGCTGATACGAAAAGTGGAACAGCTCCACATTGTTGCAGAAGATGACAAAAGTCGGCGGCGCAACCGAAACCTGCGTCATGTAGTAAATTTTCAGCCGTCTGCCCTTGTCCGACGGCGGCTGAACGCGGATCATCGCATCGCTGAGAATGTCGTTGAGCATTCCCGTCGTCACGCGGCGGGTCGCCTGCGCAAACACCTCGTTGATCTTCTCAAACAACTGTTCCACACGCTGTCCCGTCTTTGCCGAAACAAAGAAGATCGGCGCGTAGGGCATATACGCCAGCGCGGTGCGGATCTTGTTTGTGAACTCGTTCACCGTCGCGTTGTCCTTCTCCACCGCATCCCACTTGTTGACCACAATGATCACGCCCTTGCCCGCCTCGTGCGCGATCCCCGCAATCTTTTCGTCCTGCTCGGTAATGCCCGCCGTTGCGTCGATCAGAAGCAGGCAGACATCCGCGCGTTCCACCGCCGTGTGTGCCCGCAGAACGCTGAAATGCTCGATGCGATCCTCGATTTTCGACTGCCGCCGGATGCCCGCCGTGTCAATAAACGTATAGGACCCGTATTGATTCTTCACCGCCGTATCCACCGCGTCGCGCGTAGTGCCCGCGATATCCGAAACGATCAGGCGGTTCTCCCCCACCATGCGGTTGATGATGGAGGACTTCCCCGCGTTCGGCTTGCCGATAACCGCCACGCGGATGCTGTCATCCGTTTCCTCCTCGTCCTGCCAATCGCCGAGCGCGTCAAGGCAGGCGTCCAGAAGGTCGCCCGAGCCGCTCCCGTGGAGACTCGACAGCTGAATCGGGTCGTGATCGAAGCCCAATTCGTAGAATTCATAGTATTCCATCGGCGCGCCGCCCACGCTGTCGCATTTGTTGGTCGCCAGCACAATCGGCTTGCCGCTCTTCTTGAGCATGACCGCAATGTCGCGGTCCGCAGCGGTCAGCCCCGCGCGCACGTCGCAGAGGAACACGATCACGTCCGCCGTGTCGATTGCGACCTGCGCCTGCAGTTTCATCTGCGAAAGGATCACGTCGTCGGTTTTCGGCTCGATTCCACCCGTGTCGATCAGAACCAGTTTTCTGCCGCGCCATTCGGTTTCGCCGTAAATGCGGTCGCGGGTCACGCCGGGCGTATCCTCCACGATGGAGCGCCGCTCGCCGATGAGTTTATTGAACAACGTGCTCTTGCCGACATTCGGTCTGCCGACAATCGCGATAATGGGTTTTGACATACTGTCACCGTCCTTTCATGGTTGGGGGTGTGTGCCGAGGATGGCATGAATCAGTTCGGGCGCATCGCCGCCCGAGGGCTTTGCGGGAACGCCGAGCCGCTCGGAGAGCCACGCGGGGGTGGTATCGTCGAGGAACAGATCACCGTCGGCGCGGAGCATGACGCGGGGAAAAAGCAATTCGTCCCCGAGGTCGTGCCCCGCCAGCTGTTCGGCAACATCCTTGCCCGTGAGCAGTCCCGCAACGGTCACCGACTCCCCGAAAAAGTGATTGATGATTTTGTACACGGTCACGTCCAGTCCGTCGACCCGTTCACACAGGCGGTCGGCAACCGATTTGATCTCGTCATACGCCGCAACGCCCGTAACGATCGAGACCCGTCTCGGCGGCCTGAAGCCCTCGGTATATTCGTCCAGATACTTCAGCTCGGTTCGGAATTCGGTTTCAAGGGACGTTATCATCCCCACGCCGTTCTGAATCTGGGAGTACTCCTCGTAATAGTCGTCCTCGGGCAGGGGCAGCCCCGCCTTGAGATACAACTCGTCCGCGCAATAGAACAGTCTCGTGCCGTATTTCTCCTTACACTCCGCGCCGAACGCGTCGACCTGCGCAATGACCTGCGCCGCGCCCTGCCGGTCGAACATTTCGAGCGGGTAGAGCTTTTCGCGGAATTTGGTCAGCCCGACCGGTACGATGGCGCAGGAGCGGAGGGCGGGATAAAGTTTCACGAGGTCGTGCATGGTACGGTCCAGTTCTTTCCCGTCGTTGAGGTTCTTGCAAAGGACGATCTGGGTACAGAGCGCGATGCCGCCCTCGGCAAGTTTCGGAAGGTACTTCAGAACCTCTCCTGCGCGTTTGTTTTTCATCATCTTCACGCGCAGTTCGGGGTTGGTGGTATGAACCGAGACGTTCACGGGCGAGATATGCATGGTGAGAAGGCGGTCAATGTCCTCGTCGTGCAGGTTGGTCAGGGTGACGTAGTTCCCATGGAGGAAGGAGAGGCGGTCGTCGTCGTCCTTGAAATAGAGGGTTTCCCGCATACCCTTTGGCATCTGGTCGATGAAGCAAAAAACGCACTTATTTGCGCAGGTATGCTTCTTATCCATCAGCGGTGTGGCGAACTCCATGCCCACGTCGTCATGCTCGCCTTTATTGATTTTGACGGCGTACTCTTTCCCGTCCCTCGTAAGGATCAGGCGGACGCTTGTATCGGTCATATAAAAGCGGTAATCGAGGACGTCTCTTATGCCATGTCCGTTGACGCTGACAAGGATATCCCCTGCCGCGATTCCTGCCGCTGCCGCCGCGCTATGTTTCCCGACCGATTCGACTGTTACCATGCGGGTGCTCCTCCTTTCTATGGGGATTAAGACCTTGGGGCTTTGCCCCGAGCCCTGCTTAGGAAACTTCTTGAAAGAAGTTTCCTAAGAACTTTCAAGAACTTCAACTAAGGGGAATTCATATCTCTTTCTTTACGTTGTGCAAATTCTGGTGCAGCCGTATTCCGTGCTGCTATTTCCGGCTGCTCCGAGCCGCATTCCGCCAGCGAAATGCG
>URHR01000128.1 GCA_900547725.1 uncultured Eubacteriales bacterium | reverse complement strand
CAACGGCTTGCCGTTTCTCTCCGCTACCGGATAGAAATGGTTCAGGTTAGTTAAGGGTCGGAAAAGCGGGTGGAATGCGGGGCGCTCCCTTCGGATTGCGCCCCTATAGAGTGCGTAATCTATCAAAGGTTAGAGGTTGTTGGGAACGATCCGTGTGTCGTTCCGTGTCGGTTGAAGAACGCCCCGATCTCTGTGTTCCTTTCTATTATACCGTATTTTCAGGAAATTGTCAAGAAAAAACTTGCTTTTCGGCGCAGGTTGTGATAAAATAGTAGGAGAATGCAAAGCGAAAGGATTTTTTGGCATGAATTTATGGGATCAGCGAACCGTGCGGCAGGTGATGACCATGTTCGGGTTGTCGTTCCGCAAGGAGTTCGGACAAAATTTTCTGACCGACCCCGAGGTAATCGACGCGACCGCCGATGCCTGTTCTCCCACGGAGGACTGCACGGTTCTGGAGATCGGACCGGGCATCGGAACGCTGACGCGATCCCTTGCGGCACGCTACAAACGGGTGATTGCGCTTGAGGTTGACCGCAGTCTGATCCCGGTTCTGCGTTATACGCTCGAGGATTGTCCGAATGTGACCGTGGTAAACGAGGACGTGATGCAGACCGATCTTCCGGCTCTGCTTGCTGAGGCTTTCGCGGCGGGGCCGGTTGCGGTCTGCGCGAATCTGCCGTACTACATCACCACGCCGATTCTGATGAAACTGCTCGAGAGCCGTCTGCTGTTTTCGGGCATTACGGTCATGGTACAGGCGGAGGTGGCGGATCGTCTCTGCGCCGGAGCGGGGGAGAAGGCATACGGCGCGATCACGGCGGTGCTGAACTACTACGCCCGCGCGGAGGAAATTCTGTTTGTCCCTGCGGACCGTTTCGTCCCCGCGCCGAAGGTCAACTCCAAGGTGATCCGCATCACGCTGTGGCAGGAGAAGCCCTGCGTGCCGCGTGACGAGGCGCTTCTGTTCCGCACCGTCAAAGCGGCGTTCGGGCAACGGCGGAAAACGCTTGCAAACGCGTTGGCAACGGGATATCCGGAGCTTGGGAAAGAGCGTGTGGCAAAGATTCTTGCCGACATGGGACTGGCGGCGGACATTCGCGGGGAGCGGCTTTCGATCGCGGATTTCACCGCGCTGTCGGATCGGATCGGCGAGGCGCTCTCACAAACGGAAGGAGGAAACGGGCATGATTGAAGCGGTACAGCTCCGCCTCATGGGCTATGAGAACCGTCCTGCGGCGGATCTGCGGCTTGTGAACGGCAGAGTTTACGGAATCTACGATACGGGGGACGGCATGGCGGGCGCGCTGTTGCGCGCGTTGGCAGGCGCGGAATTCCCTGCCGAGGGCACGGTGCGCGTGGGCGGCTTTGACACGGTGGCCGAGCCGGAAAAGGTCGGGCTTTGTCTCGGGTTCTGCTCCTCGGAGAGCGGATATTACGACACGATGACGGTCTGGGATCTGATGCAATTCGTTGCGGGGATGCGCGGCGAGGACGGCGAAAAGGGCGCGCGGGACATCCACGCGATTCTGGACAGTCTGGACATTGACGATCTGCGCAACCGTCGGCTCGGCACGCTTGCCCCCGACGATTTCCGCCGCGTGGGACTGGCGCAGGCGCTGGTCGGAAACCCGGATATGCTGTTTCTCGACAATCCGACCAAGGGTCTGAAGCCCGACGAGGCGCAGGCTCTGCGTGAGGACATCGCGCAGATTGCCGGGGACGGCAAAACGGTATTCCTTGCAACCGACAATGCAACCGAGGCGGAAATGCTTTGCAACCGCTTCCTGTTCTGCGACGGGGAGGGGATTTCAGCCCCCATGGAAAAAGAAGAATTAACCGACGGAACGCCGACCCCTGCGCGGGCGCTCTTCCTCAAACTTTCCGCGCGGGAAACGGGAGAGGAGGGGACGGAACTGTGAGCAGTATTTTTCGGCGGGAATTCCGCGGGCTGTTTTCGGGAGTCGCGGGGTGGACGGTTCTGATCGCGCTTGTGTTCGGCGCGGGGATTCTGACCACGTTCAACAACTTCCTGTCCCTTTCTTCGGACGTCACGCGGATGTTCCCGATCCTCTGTGACGCGCTGATTCTTCTGTGCCCGCTTCTTGCGGCGCATTCGGTGACCTATGACCGTGCCAAGCGCAACACGGCGTGGTTGCGCTCTCTGCCGCTCTCGCGCGGCGCGATTCTCTGCGGCAAGTATTTCGCCGCGCTCTCGCTCTTCGGCATTGCGGCAGTCTATTTTGCGCTTTTCCCGCTTCTCATCGGCATCTGGGGGAAGGTTGCCTACGGCTCGGCGTATGTCGCCCTGCTCGGATGGTTTCTCATTGCGGCGGCGGCGCTTGCGGTGTCCTTCCTGGTTGCCTCCCGTGTGGAGCGGCGGTGGCTTGCGGTTCTGCTCGGCGCGGTTGTCTGCGCGGTGCTGTATGTTCTCCCGCTTCTCGCGGCGCTGATTGCGGCGTTCCCGTGGGTCGGCATCCTTTTCTTCGCGCTTCTCGCCGCGGGGGCGGTTCTGCCGTCGGTTCTGCGCGGCGTGCGCGCGGGCAGGATTCCCGTGCGCGGCATTGCGGTGTTTGCGGCAGTCTGTGCGGTGGCGGTGCTTCTGTTCTTTGTTGCAAAACGGTTCTACACGGCGGTTCTGCCTGCGGTTCTGGACTCCCTTTCGGTGTTCAGTCGGCTGGACGGCTTCCGCGACGGACATTTTGACCTGACGGGCGTGATTTTCCTGCTTTCGGTTTGCGTTGTCTGTCTGGCGCTGACGGCGGTTCTGCCCGACCCGCGGCGCGAAAAAGGAGGTGCGGCTCATGCGTAATCAGGCGATACGGAAACGGCGGTTGCTTCTTTTCGTCACGCTTGCCGTGGTGCTTGCGGTGAATCTCGCGGCGGTGTTCCTGCCTTACCGCGCGGCGCATCCCGACGTTTCGGGAAACGGCGTTTACACGCTGACCAACGCCTCGCGCAACTATGTCAGGGCGCTGGAGCGTGACGTGCGGATTACCTACCACGCCGCCGACCCCGACCCCGACATCCGCTCGTTTCTGGATCTCTACAAAGCCCCGCACGTCACGGTGGCAGTCTCCGATCCGCCCTCGGCGGATGAGGATCAGACAGTCCGTATTGCCTGCGGAGAGGACGAGCGGACGGTTGGCATTTCGGATCTGTTCTACTATTCCAGTAAGACCTACTCGCCCGAGTACGGCTATCTTTCGATGACCCAGTACGCGCGGATCACCGCGCAGATTTCCGCATTGTCATCCTCCGACGAGGCATATCAGGCGTTCACCTACTATTTCGGTCCGGACGTGATGCAGGCGCATTTCTGCGGCGAGGAAGTGATCACTTCGACCCTGCGCAATCTGGCGGGCGGAACGATGCGGACGGTCTGGGTACTGACGGGGGAGGTGGGGCAAGCGCCCGACTGGTACGTGATGCTCCGCCTGAAGATGCACGGCTTTGAAGCGCACGCGGTCTCCGACCCTTCGGCGCTTCCGGACGGCGCGCTCCTGTGGCTGACCCCGCAGAAAGACCTTGATGAGGAGGGCGTGACGGCGTTGGAGGGCTTCCTCTCACGCGGCGGTCGGCTGTTCCTGACAACGCTTTATTCGCAGATGCAGTTGCCGAAGCTTGCGGCGGTGCTTGCTGCCTACGGGTTGTCGGCGGAGACCGAAAAGGTGAATCTGGTTGGCGACACGGTGAGCTACGGCACGAGTTCGACGGTTTCCCCGACCTTCTCGCCGAAGCGTTCGGATCACGCAATCAACGAAACGGTCGGCAGCGGGATGGTCATCAGTTATGCGCACGAGATTCTGCTTTCCGAGACGGAGGGGGTGGAGAATGCGTCTCTGCTCAAGACCTCGGCTTCGGGGCAGAGTGTGGAGCAGTCCGCCGACGGAAAGGGCGAGCAGACGGTAACCCCGGGCACGTTCACGGTTGCGGCGACGGCTGTGCGTTCCTCGGATTCCTCCCGCGTTGCATGGCTCGGGATGCTTCCGACCTCGAATCTGGACTACTTCTCGAATGACGCGGAGAGCGCCTACACGGCGGCGATTCTTTCGTGGCTTGCGGGGGATGATCTGCAATATCCGATCGGCGAGGCGCACGTTCTCCCGTCCGCTCTCCTGAACGTTTCCGTGACGGTTTTCGTTGTCTGGATCATCGTTTTTGCAATCCTGATTCCGCTCGCCCTCCTTGCCGTTGCCTTGGTGCGGAGGTATGTGCGAAGAAAGGGGTAGGAAGACCTTGGAGGCGCAGGGAGACCCCTTTCGGAGGGGTCTCCCTACCCTC
>URHR01000127.1 GCA_900547725.1 uncultured Eubacteriales bacterium | reverse complement strand
AGCCAATATCCGCACTTGTGAAATACTTAAAACCGCCTGCTTCTGACTTCAATTCACCGTTTCCGACTCCATAGCAGACGTAAATCAAATCGTAACTTGACCCGTCTGAAAGGTTAAATCCAAAGCCGGTAACATCCGCTCCGGCGGTTTTCTCAACCGTTTTGTCCTTTAGGGATAAGCCCTTGAACATATCATACAGAACCTTTATATCGCTTTCAGCAACGACTACTTTCCTTTCTACTGATGTTGACACTCCGATGTAGTGATACATTTCAACGCTTTCGACATCTTCAACCTCAAACGGGAAATCGATATTGACCGTTTTTCCGTTACAACCAACAAGCCACAGCGTTAGAGTTAGCGTAAAGATTAAGGTGGTTATCCTCCTCATTTCATGCTCCTTTTTGTATTTGATTGTAATCACTCCTGCTTGGCTAATCGTTTTTTCAGCTTCCGCAAATTACTTCAGGATAACGTTTTCTTCGCCCAAGAGGTCGCGGAACTGTTTCAGAACATAGTCATCGAGAGTCAGACCCGCATGGCTGAAATCGTATTGTTTCGTGCTTGCGTCGTAGATGGCAAGCGGGAAAGGTCCGTCGAAAATCTCCGCGAGGGCGCTTGCTTTGATCCAGAGCGCTCCCGTTCGGTCGGGAACACGCAGGAACAGGCGCTTGGGATGTTGCGGAGCAGGCGCGACGGAAGTTGCAGGAGTTGCGGCAGGCGTGGCGGGCGCGCTCCCCTGCCCTCCGGCTGTGCGGGCGGGAGACGGCGCGGGCGCTTTTTCCGCCGGTTCGCTGAAGGACGAATTGTCGGTCAGTTCCTCCATGCGGTTTACCAGAATCTTCGGCGGCTCGTCCTCGCGCAGGGAAACAGTCCCCGTAACCGCCACGGCGAGATCCGTGCGCACCAGATGGGCGCTCTCGGCGAACTGCCGCGCAAAGACCACGCATTCGATCTCGCCGTACTGATCCTCCAGACGGAAGAACGCCATGCGGTCGCCGCTCTTCGTGTTTTTCAGCGTTACGCCGGTTATCATGCCCGCAACCGTCACGCGCTGTTTCTCCTGCGGCGCGGCATCCTCTCCTGTCAGGTCGGTAATCGGCGTGGGAGACAGCAGTTTGAGGTGCTTGCTGTAGCTGTCGAGCAACTGCCCCGAGAAGAACATTCCCGTTGCCTCGCGCTCCATCAGCAGTTTTTCGCGCGGGGAGAGGTCGGGCAGGGGCGGATAATCGAACATCTGCGTTTTTTCCCCTGCGGGGGTTGCGAGCGTGGAGAACATATCCAACTGCCCCACAATGTTGTTTCTCCCCTTTTCGGCGGCTTGGTCGATGATGCGCTCATACGAAGCGAGCAGGCGACTGCGGAACACGCCGAGGCGGTCGAAAGTTCCCGCCTTGATCAGCGCCTCCACCATGCGTTTGTTGAGGCTTCCCGCGTCCATGCGGTTGATAAAATCCTCAAACGAGGCAAATTTTCCGCGCCTGCGTTCGTCCAGAATCTGCTCGAGGAACTGCCGTCCCACGTTGCGGATGGCAAGCAGACCGAAGCGGATATTTCCGTCCGTCACCGCAAATTCCACGCGGCTTTCGTTGATATCGGGCGGCAGAACGCGGATTCCGCGCCCCGTGCATTCCGCAATATACTCTGCGACCTTGGTCTGGTTGCCGAGGACGCTCGTCAGGAGGGCGGAAAGGTACTCGCAAGGGTAATGCGCCTTGAGATATGCGGTGCGGTAGCAGAGCACCGCGTAAGCCGCCGCATGGGATTTATTGAACGCATAGTTTGCGAAGCTCTCCATATCCGAAAAGAGCTTTTCCGCCACCGCCGCCTCCACGCCGCGCTCCACCGCGCCCGCAACGAAGGTTTCGCGCTCCGCCATCAGCACGGCGGCTTTCTTTTTGGACATTGCGCGGCGCACGACATCCGCGTGTCCGAAGGTATACCCCGCGACCTCGCGGAAAATCTGCATGACCTGCTCCTGATAGACCACGCACCCATAGGTGGAGCGCAGAATCGGCTCGAGCAGCGGCGTGGCGTAGGTCACCTTTTCGGGATGATGGCGGCATTCGATAAAGGTGGGGATGGAGTCCATCGGTCCGGGTCGGTAAAGCGCAATGGCGGCGATGATATCGTCGATGCGCTCGGGAACCAGATTCATCAGCATCTGCCGCATTCCGCCCGACTCCAACTGGAACACGCCCGAGGTTTTGCCCGAGGCGATGAGGCGATAGGTTGCCGCGTCGTCCTGCGGGAGCTTTTCCAGATCGAAATCCGGCTCTTTCTCGCGGATCTGAACCTCTGCGTCATGCAGAATCGTCAGGTAGCGGAGCGCGAGAAAGTCGAACTTCAAGAGTCCCAGTTTCGCCACGGTGTCCATGTCGTACTGCGTGACAACCGTTCCGTTGCTCAGCGCCAGCGGCACGTACTCCGCCACGCGCTTATCGGTAATGACGATGCCCGCCGCGTGGATCGAGACG
This sequence comes from uncultured Eubacteriales bacterium, assembly GCA_900547725.1. Lineage (GTDB taxonomy): Bacteria > Bacillota > Clostridia > Oscillospirales > CAG-272 > UMGS1865. Next base: position 1,850 of record URHR01000127.1, on the reverse strand, counting down.
TTGCGCGGCATTCCCTCAAGGGTCATGGCGGTGTCGATCAGCTTTTTCACGCTTTCAGAGCCTTCGTACAGTTTCTTCAACTCGGGCAGTCTGAGCGCCATGGACAGCGTGACGTTCGGCTCTTGCGGCACTGCGCGCGCAACTGCGTCCACGTCGCTATAGGGCATTCCGAGCGCCCGCCCGACGTCGCGCACGGCGGCTCTGGCGGCAAGCGTACCGAAGGTGATGATCTGCGAAACATGATCCTGCCCGTAGCGCCGCCCGACATAGTCGATCACCTCGTCGCGGCGGTTATAGCAGAAGTCCACGTCGATATCGGGCATACTCACGCGCTCGGGGTTGAGGAAGCGCTCGAAGAGCAGATCGAAGCGGAGCGGGTCGATATCGGTAATGCCGAGCGCGAACGCGACAAGGCTCCCCGCGCCCGATCCTCTGCCGGGTCCTACGGGGATGTCCTGCGACCGTGCGTAATTGACGTAGTCCTGCACGATCAGGAAGTAGTCCTCGTACCCCATCTGCAGAATAACCGACAGTTCATATTCCAGTCTCTCGCGGTACTCGCGCTCCGGATGCTCCGCAAAGGCGATATGCCCCTTTTTCACGCGCTCCGCAAAGCCTGTTTCGGTGCGCTCGCGAAGGAAGGCTTGCGCGCTCTTTCCGTCGGGACACGGGAATTTCGGCAGGTAGGTGGTATCGAAATCGAAGCTGACCTCGCACCGTTCGGCGATCCGGCAGGTATTTTCCAGTGCCTCAGGGTACGCCTTGAAGGTCATGGTCATTTCGTTGGTGTCCTTGAGGTAGAACTCGTCGGTTGCGAACGCGGCGGGTCGACCCATATCGGTGGTGGTATTGGTCTGGATGCACATGAGGACTGCCTGCGCGTTGGCATCCCGGCGGCGCAGGTAGTGGCAGTCGTTGGTGGCGACCAGCGGCAGATCACAGTCCTTTGCGAGGTCGACCAACATGGGGAGCATGGTACGCTGTTCCGCGAGTCCATGATCCTGAATTTCGATATAGAAATGCTCCGGACCAAAGATTTCGGCATAGCGCAATGCGGTTTCTTTTGCGCCTTTATAGTTCCCCTTTGCAAGCTGTTTCGGAATCTTTCCGCCAAGGCAGGCGGACAGGGCAATCAGCCCGCCGTGGTAGCGGCGCAGGAGTTCCTCGTCCACGCGGGGTTTATTATAAAAGCCTTCGGTAAAGGATCGGGAGACCATTTCCGAAAGGTTTCGGTAGCCTTCGTTATTCTCGCAGAGGAGGACGAGGTGGTCTGCGTAGCCGTCTGCGCCTGCGGTTTTTTCAAATCTGGAGGAATGCGCGACGTAGACCTCGCACCCGATGATGGGTTTGACGCCCGCGTTCCTGCACGCCTGCCAGAATGCGACCGCGCCGTACATCACGCCGTGGTCGGTAATTGCCACTGCCTCCTGTCCGCACTCCTTCACTCTCGCGGGGATGTCCGTGATTCGGCACGCGCCGTCCAGCAGGCTATATTCGCTATGCAAGTGCAAATGCACAAATCCGTTCATACATCCTCCTTGTAAGACCTCGGGGCTTTGCCCCGAACCCTACTTAGAAAACTTTTGAAAAAGTTTTCTAAGAACTTTCAAAACTTTAACTAAGGGGGATTTCCATATCTCCCTTTTTATTGTGCTGATTCTGATGTAGCCATATTCCGTGCTTCGAGTTCCGGCTGCTCCGAGCCAAATCCCGTCCGGCGGGATTGGGACAACTATCGTTTCTCTCCGCTACCGGGTAGAAGTGGTAAGACCTCGGGGCTTTGCCCCGAACCCTACTTAGAAAACTTTTGAGAAAAGTAACGCTTCGCTACTGACAGGTTGCTCCGCAAC
>URHR01000126.1 GCA_900547725.1 uncultured Eubacteriales bacterium | reverse complement strand
TGCTTAAAGTTCTTGAAGGTTCTTAGGAAACTTCTTTCAAGAAGTTTCCTAAGCAGGGCTTGGGACAGAGTCCCAAGGTCTTCCCCCTCTTGACAAATCCCAAAAAATCTGCTATAATAGAAGAAAACCGCAGAAAGGAGAGCACCGTGAAACCGGCATTTCCGGAACTGATAGGAAACGAAAGCCTGCGCCGACTTCTCGGTGACGATATCCGGGCGGGGAGACTTTCGCACGCTTATATTTTCGAAGGACCGCGCGGGAGCGGGAAACATACGCTCGCACGCCTCACCGCCGCCGCCCTCGCCTGCGAAAAGCGGGATACCGACGGCGTTCCGCTCCCCTGCGGAGCCTGCCCCGCCTGCAGGAAGATCCTCGAAGGCAAATCCCCCGACGTCATCTGCGTGAACCGGGGCGAGAAGGCAACCTTCGGCGTAGAACCGATCCGCACCCTCCACGCCGACGTCCGCATCGCGCCGAACGAACTGGATACCAAGCTCTATATCCTCGAGGACGCACAGCTCCTCACCCCGCAGGCGCAGAACGCCTTCCTTCTTACATTGGAAGAACCGCCCCCCTACGTCCTGTTTCTCCTGCTCACCGAAAACGCGCTCGCACTGCTGGAAACCGTCCGCAGCCGCGCACCCGTGAGACGAATGGAACTGCTTACGGCGGAACAGATCTCCGGGGCGCTGACCGAACGCTTCCCCGAAGCGAGCGCGCTGAAACGTTCCTCCCCCGGAGAATTCCGCGAACTGATTGCCGCGGCAGGCGGGTGTATCGGTCCTGCAATCGAGTTGCTGGACTCCAAAAAGCGCGCCCCCGTGCTCGCAGACCGCGCGCAGGTTCGTCGCTTCCTCTCGCTCGCGGAAACGGGCAGAAACGGAACTGACGCCATCGCCCTGCTCGGAAGTCTCGGGCAGAAGCGGGACGAACTGACAGGCCGCATGAACCTCTGCCTCGTCGCCCTGCGCGACCTGTTGCTCTTGAAAAAGACCGAAACGGCGCCGCTCTGCTTTTTTGCAGAACGAGAGGAAGCGCTCGCGCTCTCCTGCCGCTTCCCCACGCAGGGACTGCTCCGCCTGTGCGGCGCGGTGGATACCGCAATTGACCGACTGCGGGCAAACGGAAACGTCCGACTGATTCTGACCCTGCTCGGAACGGAGTCCGGACTCCTGCCGCTCTGACGGTGGGACTGATAGAAAGGATTGCTTATGGATACCGAAAAGAACGAATCGCGCCCCGAGTCCCGCACGGACGAGGAACGCAAAAAGCGCCGCCGCAGAAACGGCAGAAAGCCGCAGCCGCAGGGCGCGCAGAACCGCCCCGAAGGAGACCGCAGACCGCCGCGCGAAGGTAACCGCGAAGGCAGCCGCGACGGAAACCGCTATAACGCAAAATGGGGCTTGGAAGATGTGTACGGCAAGCCGACCGAAGAGGACAGCCTCTCGCTGGAGGAACTGCGTGCCAGAATCGTCCTCAAAGCGGCGGACGGCTCCAAACCCACCGTGCATGAGCCCGAAACGGAGAATCCCCCCGCTCCCGAAACCGACGCGCAGGCAGTTCCCGCCTCGGCAACGCCTGCAGACGAAACCCTCCCCGGCTCGGATCTCTACCCGATGCCCGAAGATCCGGCAGAGGCAGGCGCGGACGTGCCGCGCGTTGAGGTGGTGGGCATCCGCTTCCGCGCCTCGGGAAAGGTCTATTACTTTGATCCCAAGGGCAACCGCGTTTCGGCAGGCGACTGCGCCATTGTCGAAACCGTGCGGGGTTCCGAGTTCGGAGAGGTCAGCTTCGGCAACCGCATGATCCGTAAGTCCGACGCCGCAACACCCCTGCGCCCGATGCTCCGCGTTGCGACCGAAGAGGACATCGCCCGCAACGAGGAAAACCGCGCCAAGGAGCAGGAAGCCCTGCGATACTGTCAGGAGCGCGTGACCGCACGGGGACTGGAAATGAAGCTGATCGACGCGCAGTACGCCTTTGACAACTCCAAGCTGCTGATCTACTTCAGCTCCGAGGGACGGGTCGACTTCCGCGATCTGGTCAAAGACCTTGCTGCGGCGTTCCATACCCGGATCGAGCTGCGCCAGATCGGCATCCGCGACGAGGCAAAAATGCTCGGCGGACTCGGCGCTTGCGGCAGACCGCTCTGCTGTTCCACCTTCCTGAACGATTTCGGGCAGGTCTCCATCAAGATGGCGAAGGAACAGAATCTTTCGCTCAACTCGCTCAAAATCTCGGGCATCTGCGGCAGGCTGATGTGCTGTCTGCGCTATGAGGCGGAGACCTACGCCGCCGAGGCAAAACTGACCCCGCCCGTGCGCTCCACCGTGAAAACCGCAGACGGAATCGGAACGGTGGTATCGTCTGTCCCGCTTGCGGGAACGGTCAAGGTGGCGCTGAACGACGCGCCCGACGCAGAGCCGAAAACCTACAGCCGCGACGAGGTGGTTCTGCTTGCAAAGCGCGAAAAAGCCCCCGCACAGAACACGGAAGCCAACCAACAGCCCCGAAAAAAGCCACAGAAGGATAAAAAACCCCGATAATTCGTTTTTTTCCGCCGAAAAACAGAAAAAATTTTGCAAAACCGGTTGCAAAATCGGAAAAATATGATACAATATAGGTAGCGGCAGTCGGATTTCCGATGTGTCGCTATCGGAATCTGAAACAGGAGGTTATGGATATGGCTTACAAGATTTCTGACGACTGCGTTTCTTGCGGTGCCTGTGCCGAGGCTTGCCCGGTTGAGGCAATTTCGGAAGGCGACGGAAAGTACGAAATTGATGCGGACAAGTGCATCAGCTGCGGAAGCTGCGCTGATACCTGCCCCGTGGGCGCTCCCCAGGAGGCGTGATTACATCAGCCGTCGCATCGGGGGCGGGGTTGCCCGCCCCTTATTCCAACCAATTCCGTCCGACGGAGGAATTTTCCGATGTCGGATGATCATACAATCCGATTGCAATCGGACGAACAGCTTGATACGGTCAACGAACAGCTTCGACTGATCCGCAGAAAAAACGGTCTGACCTTCGGAACAGACGCTTACCTGCTCGCCGCCTTTGTGCGGTCACAGCCGCGGGAGCGCGCGGTTGACCTCGGCTCGGGGACGGGCATTCTTTCCCTGTTGCTTTGCGCACGGAATAAGGTGCGGTCGGTCATCGCGGCGGAGGTTCAACCCGCCTTTGCGGAACTGACCGAACGGAACGCCGCGCTCAACGGCATGGCGGATCGCATCCGCGTCTTTGCGGGCGACGTCCGAACGCTCGGACTCCGCGACACCGACGGTGAAGTTGGACTGGTACTCTCCAATCCGCCCTATCTGCGGGCAGGCTCGGGCAGATCCAACCGGGAAACCGAAAAGGAAATTGCAAGGCATGAGGTCGCAGGCGGTATTGCCGATTTCTGCGCCGCCGCAGGACGGGTTCTGCGGACGGGCGGCAGATTCTGCGTGGTCTGGAAACCCGAACGCCTGCGCGAACTGTTCTCCGCCATGGCGGAGAACCGACTGGAACCGAAGCGCATGACCATGGTGCACGCCGACGCGGCGCACGAGCCCTGCGCGGTGCTGGTGGAAGCGGTCAGGGACGGCGCGCCCGACCTGCGCGTCACACCTCCGCTGTTTCTCTATGAACCAACCCCGTGTTCCCCACGGAAACTGACCGCCGAAGCACGGGAAATTTACGAAAGTTGTGAATGGTTCGCCCCGAATCAGCATAAAACTGAAAAAGGACAAAATTAAACAAAGGAGATAAAGCTATGAAAAAGTGCGAAAACAAGGGAAAGATCATCGGCGCAATCGCCATCGCCGCAGGAGTTGCACTCATCGGCAGAATCATCTATGATTTCAAGAAGATCAGAGAGCTGACCAAAGAGGACAAACTTGCAGGCGAACCCGAGGAAGCAACCGAGACCCCCGTCGAGACCGCCGAGCCTGAGGTTGCCGAGACCGAAGCGGAAGCACCCGTCGAGGAAGCTGTCGAAGCACCCGCCGAAGCGCCTGCAGAGACAGCTGAGGACGCAAAGGCAGAGTAATCGCTCTCCCCTTCCCCCAAAAAGACCGTGCGTGTTCCGCACGGTCTTTTTCGTGAAGAAAGGCGTATCTTTCACCCGAACCGGAACGACACACGGGTCGTTCCCTACAACGCTCATTCTTAACGGCTTACGCACTCTACAGGGGCGTAATCCGAAGGGAACGCCCCGCATTCCACCCCGCCTTCCGACCATTCACTAACCTGAACCATTTCTATCCGGTAGCGAAGAGAGGCGACAGCCGTCCGCATTCCGCTGGCGGAATGCGGCTCGAAGCAGCCGGAATTCGTAGCACGGGATACGGCTACACCAAAAAACTGCACAA
>URHR01000125.1 GCA_900547725.1 uncultured Eubacteriales bacterium | reverse complement strand
TTGATGAAAATATATCACAGGAAATAGCGGAAATAATTCCGGTCAAATATGTAACACCTGCACCTGATATAACCATTGATATAGAAAAAAATATTGAAATAGAAAAGGAATATCAGCAAACTAAAAAAGAAAACCGGCCGGAGGATATATCTGTACATATAGAAAAGGAAATATCAAGGAAGGTTTCAGAAGAAAACAGAGTTGAGAATAAAGAAGTTGAGAATAAAAGTGCTGAGAAGACTGAAGATACATCGGGCTATCGCAGTATCATGACAGACGACTATGACCGTTATAGCGATGATCTTGGCATAAAGGAGCTGCGTCAGGAGCTAAGAAGAGTGAAGTATAACAACAAATTTGCAGCAACACTCTTCAATACCGTAGGAACACTTGTGGTAGTGGCAGCGGCAGCAATATTGGTCGCAAACCTGTGGCTTCCGATTTTGCAGGTGACCGGAACCTCTATGTCACCGACGTTACAGGAGGGGCAGGTGCTTATGGCATCAAAGGGACATGACTTTAAAACAGGAGATGTCATAGCTTTTTATTACAATAACAAGATACTTGTAAAAAGAGTTATTGCGATGCCGGGTGACTGGGTCAATATATCGGATGATGGAACTGTTTACGTAAACGATATTGCGATTGATGAGCCGTATCTCAAGGAAAAAGCCGAAAGCTTTTCCGATTGCATCGTCAACAACACGCCGAACGGTCTGATCGTTGTCAACGACGCATTGGAAGTTCAGCAGATCAACGCGGCGGCAAGAAAGATCATGAACATCCGCTCCGCTTCGGATATTCTGGGAGATCAGGTGGTTCGGATTCTCGACCCCACCGTTTTTCTCAAGGTTCTGGAAACCAAACGGAGCATCCGCGACCAACGCGTGTACCTCGCCGAATACAAGAAGTATGTGGAGCAGACCGTGGTGTACGACAGCACCTATCAGTTGCTTGTCTGCATCATGCGCGACGTGACCGACGAGGAAACCGAGCGTGAAAAGAAAGAGGACATCAGCCGCCGCACGGTGGAAATTGCCGACAAGGTGGTTGACAAGCAGATGCGGATTGTGCAGGAGATCGCCTCTCTGCTCGGAGAAACGGCGGCGGAAACCAAGATCGCGCTGACCAAACTGAAGGAGAGTATTTCCGATGAATGACCTTTGCGCCGATATCGGCTCCAGAAGCATTAACCATATCGGGGAACAGCTCTGCGGAGACCATGTGGACGTGGTGGAGCAGGGGGAAAATTCCACGGTCATTGTATTGGCGGACGGTCTCGGAAGCGGCGTGAAGGCGAGCATTCTTTCCACGCTGACTTCCAAGATCATCTCCACTATGATGGCGGAAGGGCTGACGCTTGAGGACTGCGTGGAGACCATTGCGCAGACTCTGCCGATCTGTAGCGTTCGCGGCGTGGCGTATTCCACCTTTACCATCCTGCATCTGGTGGATAACCGCGAAATGGAACTGATCCAGTATGACAATCCGTTGGTGATTCTGTTGCGGGACGGCAAGAACTATGACTACCCAAAAACCGAGATGAACATCGGCGGAAAAAAGATCTATAAATCGGTGGTCAAGCTGTTGGAAAACGACATTTTCGTTGCCATGAGCGACGGTTGCCCGCACGCGGGAATCGGTCTTGCCTACAATTTCGGTTGGAAGCGGGAGGACATCATCAGTTTTATGGAGACAATTGCCATTGCGGGCTACACCGCAAAAACACTGTCCACCATTCTGATTGATGAAGTCAACAAGCTTTATGAGCGCAAACCCGGAGACGATGCCACCGCTTGTGTGGTTCGCATCCGTCGGCGCGAACCGATGAACATCCTGTTCGGTCCGCCGTCCAACCGCGATGACTGTAACCGCATGATGTCGCTCTTCTTCTCAAAGGAGGGCAAGCATATCGTCTGCGGCGGAACAACCTCGTCCATCGCGGCAAAGTATCTCGGAAAACCGATCAAGGCGAGTCTGAATTTTGTCAAGAGCGACATTCCGCCGATTGCGGAGATCGAAGGGGTCGACCTCGTAACCGAAGGGGTCATCACCATCAACCGCGTTGTGGAATACGCCAAGGATTCGGTTGGGGAGAACCGCCTTTACGAAAAATGGAGCTTCGGGCACGACGGCGCGTCTCTGATCTGCCGGATGCTGTTTGAAGAAGCCACAGATATCAACTTCTTTGTTGGCAGAGCCATCAACCCGGCGCACCAGAACCCGGATCTGCCGATCAATTTCAATATCAAAATGAATCTGGTTGAAGAACTGTCCGCCTGCCTGCGCAAGATGGGGAAGCGGATCAAGGTCAGCTATTTCTGAGCCCACGGAGGAAAACATATGAGAAAATTCGATACAAAAGTCCAACATCTGAAGTACAAGGTACTCAGGGAAGTGGCAAGAGAGGCGTGGGCGGATCGTCTGGCACAGACCGCGATCGATATTCCGAAAACCATTGTGCCGGGCAAGATTCCCACCATGCGTTGCTGCGTCTACAAAGAGCGCGCAATTCTGGCGGAACGGGTCAAGATTGCAATGGGCGGAGACCGGAACAACCCGAATGTGATCGAGGTGATTGACATTGCCTGCGACGAATGCCCGATGGGCGGTTATGAGGTCACCAACGCCTGCCGCGGATGTCTGGCGCACCGTTGCGAGGATGCCTGCCGTTTCGGTGCAATCACTTTCGATCAGAACCATGTGGCTCACATTGACAAGTCCAAATGCAAGGAGTGCGGCGCGTGCGCAAAGGTTTGTCCCTACAGCGCAATCCACAACTACAAGCGCCCCTGCGAAACCGCCTGCAAGGTCAAAGCGATCTCGATGGGTGAGGAAAAGCAGGCATGCATTGACAACAGCAAGTGCATTTCCTGCGGCGCGTGCGTATATCAGTGCCCGTTCGGAGCAATTACGGACAAATCCTTCATTCTCAAGGTGATCGACATTCTGAAAAACAGCCACGAGGGCAAAGACTATAAGGTTTATGCCATTGTTGCGCCGTCGATTTCGAGCCAGTTCACCTATGCAAAGCTCGGGCAGGTGATTACGGGCTTGCGGGCGCTCGGATTCCACACCGTGATCGAGGCGGCACTGGGAGCCGATATGGTTGCGCAGGCGGAGTCTCGTGAGCTTGCCGAAAAGGGATTCCTGACCAGCTCCTGCTGTCCCGCTTTTGTTGACTACATCCACAAGAACTTCCCGGATCTGGAGCCGTTTGTTTCGCACAACCTCTCCCCGATGGCGACCATTGCAAAGTACCTCAAAGAGCATGAGTCGGGCTGCAAAACGGTCTTTATCGGTCCTTGCACCGCAAAGAAGATGGAGGTACAGAAGGAGAGTGTCAGCCCGTATGTTGATACGGCAATGACCTTTGAGGAACTGCAGGCACTCTTTGACAGCCGCGACCTTGACATCACCTCGATGGAAGAAGGCGTACTGGACAATGCGTCTTATTTCGGCAGAATCTTTGCGCGTTGCGGCGGACTGTCCGATGCGGTTGCGGAAGGTCTGAAAGAGCAGGGGATTGACTTCCTGCTGAAGCCCTGCTCCTGCGACGGCATTGAGCAATGCAAGATTGCGCTTCTGCAAAAGAGCAAGGGAAAACTGGACGCGAACTTCATTGAAGGTATGGCTTGTGTCGGCGGTTGCATTGGCGGTGCGGGCTGTCTGACGCACGGCGAAAAGAACAAAGCCGAGGTTGACAAGTACGGCAAGCAGGCGCTCGAAAAGACCATTTCCGACGCGGTGTCGATGTTGAAGTAAAGGGAGAGAAAAGACCTTGGAGGGAGAGGAGTCCCCTTTGAAAGGGGCTCCTCTCCCTCTAAACCTCCCTCTTCTCCCCGAACTTCCCCACAGAACCCCGCCCTTACCTAAGCGATGATTTGTTTCGCTTTTTGAGAGGGCGGGGTTCTGTGGGGAAGTTTTTGGATTGTAGGGCGGCGCTTTTGGCAATAAAGAATGCCCCATTCGTCAGGTTGGACGAATGGGGCATTCTTTATTTTGGGGCGTTCCCGCTGTCAAATATCTGCATTTGTTCGGCGGGGGCTTGCGGGGGACGGTAGGGGATGCCGAGGTGTTCATAGGCAAGGCGGGTGACGCATCTGCCGCGCGGGGTACGGCTGAGATAGCCGATCTGCATGAGGTAGGGTTCGTAGACATCCTCGAGCGTTACGGCTTCCTCGCCGACGGTTGCGGCGAGCGTTTCCAAGCCAACAGGACCGCCGTCGTAGAAGTCGATGATGGTTTTCAGCATCCGACGGTCGGTGTTATCCAGTCCCAACTCGTCGATTTCCAGTTTGGTCAGCGCATAGTTTGCGATCGCCGCGTTGATCTCTCCGTTGCCTTTGATCTGCGCGAAGTCCCGCACGCGTTTGAGCAGGCGGTTTGCGATACGCGG
>URHR01000124.1 GCA_900547725.1 uncultured Eubacteriales bacterium | reverse complement strand
AACTTCTTTCAAGAAGTTTCCTAAGCAGGGCTTGGGACAGAGTCCCAAGGTCTTATGACCTTCCTCACAAAGAAAGGAGCACCAAATGTTTTTTGAAAAACTCAAACAGTACGACACCGAGGTTTACGACGCCTGCGAGCGCGAACTGCACCGCCAACAGCAGAATATCGAGCTGATCGCTTCGGAGAATATCGTCTCGGAAGCCGTCCTGCTCGCCGCGGGAACAGTCCTCACCAATAAGTACGCAGAGGGCTACCCCGGAAAACGGTACTACGGCGGATGCCAATACGTCGACGAGGTCGAAAACCTTGCAAGGGAACGCGCCTGTCAACTCTTCGGCGCGGAGCACGCAAACGTCCAACCCCATAGCGGTGCGAACGCAAACCTTGCCGTCTTTTTCGCGCTTCTCAAGCCCGGGGATACCGTCCTTTCCATGAGCCTTGCGCATGGCGGACACCTCTCCCACGGCTCGCCCGTCAATATCTCGGGAACGTATTTCAATATCGTCCCCTACGGACTGAACCCCGAGACCGAAACCATCGACTACGAAGAAGTCCGCAGACTGGCAAAGGAGCACCGCCCGAAGCTGATTCTTGCGGGCGCGAGCGCATATCCGAGAACCATCGACTTCGCCGCGTTCCGCAACATCGCGGACGAGGTCGGCGCATACCTCATGGTCGATATGGCGCATATCGCGGGACTGGTCGCGGCGGGACTGCACCCAAGCCCGATTCCGTATGCCGACGTCGTGACCACGACCACGCATAAAACCCTGCGCGGACCGCGCGGCGGAATGATTCTCTGCCGCGAACAGTACGCAAAGCAGATCGACAAAGCAATCTTCCCCGGCACGCAGGGCGGACCGCTCATGCACATCATTGCTGCAAAGGCGGTGGCGTTCGGAGAAGCGCTGACCGAGGATTTCCGCACCTACCAGAAGCGGATCGTCGGGAACGCCGCAACACTGGCAAACGAGCTGACCGCAAAGGGCGTTCGTCTGGTCTCGGGCGGAACGGATAACCACCTGATGCTGATTGACCTGCGCGATACGGGCGTGACGGGCAAGGAATTTGAAGCGAGACTGGACGCGGTGCATATCACCGCAAACAAGAACACCGTCCCGAACGACCCCGCAAGCCCGTTTGTGACAAGCGGACTGCGCGTGGGAACACCCGCAGTGACGTCGCGCGGCTTCGGCACGGCGGAAATGAAGCAGATTGCGGGATTTCTGACCGATATCCTGCGCGACCCCGAGGGAAGCTCCGCACGCGTGGCGGAGGAGGTCGCGGCGCTTTGCGCACGGTTCCCGATCTACAGTTGCTGAAAAACGAAAAACGGTAAAACAGGGGAGCGCGGCAGAGCAAACCCGAAGTCCGTTCCGCAGAGCCTGCGGAACGGACGGAACGGGAAGCGCCGCCCCCGGGAGGAAACAATATGCGAAACAGGGATCGCTTTCGCGGATGTCTGTGCGGCGGAGCTGTCGGAGACGCGCTCGGTTATCCCGTAAAGGATGCGGAGGACAGCGAAATCTTCCTGCGTTGGGGTGAGAACGGCATCACGGAATACGCGCCGGACGAAGGCGGGGTTGCGGAGGTGTCGGCAAATACGCAGCTGACTCTCTATACTGCCAACGCCCTGCTTGCCGCCTCCACGGCGCGGCGGGTGACGGGTGAGAAAACACGCCCATACCGGCAGTATCTGATCGACTGCTACCGCGATTGGTATCGCGCGCAGGAAAAGAACGACGGGGTCGCTTCGGCGGGCACGTGCGCGTGGCTTTGCGGGATTCCCGAACTGAACGACAGCCGCGCGCCCGACATCGTCTGCGCGGAGGTGCTGTCCGGCGACCGCTATGGCAGTGTGCGGAATCCCGTCAATGCCGAACAGGGGAGCGGGGGACTTACGCGCGTTGCGCCCGTAGGGCTGTTCTTCGGAAGCGGGGAAGGACAGCTTCCGAAAATCGACCTGTTGGCGGCGGAAGCGGCGGCGATCACGCACGGGCATGAACTTGGCTACCTCCCTGCAGCGGTGCTGGCGCACATCGTGCATCTGGGCGCGTACTGCGAGGCGGATCTGGAGGACGCGATCGGGGACGCGATGGAAACGGTTGGAGATCTGTTCCCCGACGCGGTTCGTTGGAACGAGTTGGAAGCGTTGGTCGACCGCGCGGTCGAACTTGCCGACGAGGATCTGGACGATCTCGACGCGATCCGCGAACTGGGGCAGGGCGGAAACGCCGACGAGGTGCTGGCAGTCGCGCTGTACTGCGCGCTGAAGTACCGGGACGATTTCGGGCGCGCGATGATCGCGGCGGTCAACCACAGCGGAGACAGCGCGGCAACGGGCGCGGTGACGGGAACGGTTTTGGGCGCGTTCCTCGGCGTGCGGGCGATCCCGCTGAAGTATATTCGCGGACTTGAGATGCTGGACGTGATTGCCGAGACGGCGGACGACCTGTTCGACGGTTGCAGACCCGACCCTGCGACGGGAAAAATTCCGCAGGAATGGCTGGAAAAATACCGGATAGAAAAAACGGAAAACGAGGCGTAAAATGAAGGATCTGTCAAGAAATCTGACCATGCTCTGCGACTTCTACGAGCTGACCATGGGCAACGGGTATTTTGTAAAGGGGATGCAGGATCGCATTGTGTATTTCGATGTGTTCTACCGCAACAACCCCGATAACGGCGGCTTTGCGGTGGTCGCGGGACTGGAGCAGGTGGTGGAGTATATCAACAACCTGCACTTTACGGACGAGGACATTGCCTATCTGCGGAGCAAGGACTGCTTCGACGAGGGATTCCTGAAATTCTTACGCGATTTTCATTTCGAGGGTGATATCTGGGCGATTCCGGAGGGGACGGTGGTGTTCCCGGGCGAGCCGCTCCTGACGGTGCGGGGGCGCGCGGTGGAGGCGCAGTTTGTCGAGACCTACATTCTGATGATGCTGAACCATCAGTCGCTGATTGCGACCAAGGCGGCACGCCTGACGCGCGCGGCAAAGGGGCGCGCGATCAGCGAGTTCGGTTCGCGCCGCGCGCAGGGCGCGGACGCGGCGATTCTGGGCGCGCGTGCGGCGTATATCGGCGGGTGCAACGCAACCGCCTGCACGGTGACCGATCAGGCTTACGGCGTTCCCGCAACGGGCACGATGGCGCATTCGTGGGTGCAGATGTTCGATTCCGAGTACGAGGCGTTCCGCGCCTACTGCGAGGTTTACCCGACGAACGCCACGCTTCTGGTGGACACCTACAACGTGTTGGAGTCGGGCATTCCGAACGCGATCCGCGCGTTTAACGACGTTCTGAAGCCGCGCGGGATTACGAAGTGCGGAATCCGGATCGATTCGGGCGACATCACCTATCTGACCAAGCGGGTACGGCAGATGCTGGACGAAGCGGGCTGGACGGAGTGCAGGATTGTGGTGTCCAACTCGATGGACGAGTATCTGATCCGCGAGCTGATCCGTCAGGGGGCGGAGATTGACGCATTCGGCGTCGGCGAACGGCTGATTACCTCAAAGAGCGACCCTGTTTTCGGCGGGGTTTACAAGCTCTGCGCGGTGGAAGCAGACGATGGGACGATCATTCCGAAGATCAAGATCAGCGAGAACGTCGGGAAGATCACAACGCCGCATTTCAAGAAGGTGTACCGTCTGCGCGGGCGCGACACGGGGAAGGCGGAAGCCGATCTGATCTGCGTTCACGACGAGGTTGTGGACGACACGAAGCCGTTGGAGATTTTTGACCCCGAGTACACGTGGAAGCGCAAGACGCTGACGAATTTCACGGCGACCGAGCTGTTGGTTCCGATTTTCCGTCACGGCAAGCAGGTTTACGAGCTGCCGTCTCTGGAAGAGATCCGCAATCGGTGCGCGGCGGAGATTGCGGGAATGTGGGATGAGGTTCGCCGCTTCAGCAACCCGCACAACTACTATGTGGATCTTTCTCAGAAGCTGTGGGACATCAAGTATGCCCTGCTGAAGACGAACGGCAGATGAGACGCGGCAAAAGCACGGAGGAGGATTGACGCAGGCAGGGTGGCTTTTGGTGTTTATCTGGTCACATTGTCTGAGAATCCGGGAAATCTTCTTGAAATTGTACCGTCCTACATGCTGATCCAGAAGAGCTATTATGCCAGATGTCCTGAGATTGTTGGTATGGCGAAGGGAAAAGACGAAGCCATTGATCTGCTGGAGCAGAATAAACGAAAATTCGGAACAGACAATCTTGAGATCATCAAAGGATTGGCTCCGGAGGCATTAGAAGGGCTGCCGGCACCGACACATGCTTTTATAGGAGGTTCTTCCGGAAATTTAAAAGAAATCCTGGAAGTTTTGCTGGAACAGAATCCAAGGGTGCGTGTTGTCATCAATGCGATTGCCCTGGAGACGGTAGCAGA
>URHR01000123.1 GCA_900547725.1 uncultured Eubacteriales bacterium | reverse complement strand
CGGTTGCCGTGCAGGGAAGTTCGGGGAGATGAGGGAGGTTTGGAGGGGGAAGGACACCCTCCGAAAGGGGGTCCTTCCCCCTCCAAGGTCTTTCCTTACCCCTCCCCCAACGCCTCTGCCACAGCATCCCGGAGAGCGGGATAGAAGGACGCGGGCGGGAGCACGCGGAAGGTTACGGGAGCACCCGCAATGCGGGTCAGAAGAGACTCGGTGAAATTCCTCCCCCGCTTCGCTTCGCAAAGGGAGAGCATCCGCATATCCTCCATCGCCTCGCGGAGCGCGTTCAGGCGGAGAGACTCCCACGCCGTCCCGTCAATCCCCGGATAAACCAGCATCGTGTCGCCCGACGGCACAAAATAGTCGCCGTCCGTGTGCAGATACGGGTCGACGTGGTCGTAGGAATACTGCGTGTTCCAGAAATTGTAGCCCCAGTGCAGAAAGCCCTCAATGTTGTTCTGCCAGAGCTGAACCCCCAAAGCCCGCGTGTCACATAACCGTTGCGCAATCAGACGCCCCGTAATGTGATGATTTCCCGTTGTACTGCCACAGTAATAGACCCATAGCCCGGGAACATGATTTTCCAGAAACGGTTTCGCGTGGTGAATGGCGGGAACCGGCTTTTTCAGCGCCCCCGTCCGATAGAATTCGTAGCTTGACAGCGCGTCAATCAGCGGCAGGTCGCCGAGATAGCGGGAAAGTAGCTCGCGGCACGCCTTGTAATGCTCCAGATTTTCGATATTCGGCTCGTCCGAAACATGGAAGAAAGTCTTTTTCTCCACACCTTTTTCCCGCAGATATGCCACCAACGCGGGCAGGAATTGGGACAGGAACGTCTCGTATTCCGCTCCCAGCGCGTCGGTCTCCCAACCGAAAATCCGCTTTTCCGCGCCGTCAACCTCCGCCACGAATTTCGGCGTTGCGTGCGCGCCCCACTGCGAGAAGAGGTGCGGCATTTCAAAATATTCCACCCCGCGCGCAAGGCAAAGGTCAATCCACCGCCCGAGCAGCGAAAAATCGAACTCGTAGCGATCCTTGCCCGTCACGCGGATACGCGTCAGTTGGGTCGTTGTCCGCTCCCCACCAATGTAGGTGTCCAGTTCGGGGGTGAACAACGGGGTCAGAAGCATATTGATGCCGTTCCGCACCGCCGTGGTGATGTAGTTGTCGAGGATTGCCCAATGTTCCTCCGAAAAGACGGGAACGCGGTAATAATCCGCAAGGCAGTCGGCGTAGAACCACTCGGTGTGAATCAGCTTTTGCGGCGGGAGTTCGTGTGCGAGAACCCGCACCGTCACGGTCACCGCACTGTCTCCGACCGAAACCGTCAGCGGGTACTCCCCCGCCGCCAGATCCTGCGGCAGATCGGCTTCCACCCAGAGCGTTTGGGTCTGCCCGACGGGGACGGTCAGCTGTCCGTCATAATGGAGCGGGCGAAGCAGATCGGGGTAAAGCCCGGGCGCGGTGCGGAGATAAGGCTCGGGATTTTCGCCCGGATAGGTCGGGTAATGAGCCGCAACGCTGACAACGACCCGCGCGGTTGCGTAAGGCGCGAGCGCCCCTGAGAAGGTAACGGGCAGGCGGGATTTTGCCGCCGATCTGCCAATCTCGCCCTCGTCGCCGCGGCTGACCGCAACCTGAAAGCAGAGCGGCTGCCCGCGAAAAACGGTAAAGCGGTCGGTCGTGGGCTTGAAGAGAATATTCTCGTCCAAAAAGCACTTTTCGAGTGAGGACATCGGTTTGAGCAGGATCACGGGCGTCATTTTCTTCTCCTTTTTCGCGTTTTTTCCTTTTTCCCTTGCAATTGCGGTGCAAGTCTGCTATAATATCCTTGTCTGTTGTTGGATTGACGGTTGGAATCGGAGGTGACGTTTGTGTGTGACAAATCCTATACAACGCCGCGTGAACTGCCCGCAGACACGGAGTCGGTCTCCGAGCTGACCGAGGCGGTTGCACGGCTGACGGGAATGGAAATCTCGGTCTGGGATTCCGACTTCCGCCCCTGCGGCTACAGCGGGCAAACCAAGGGGAATTTGTGTAATCTTCTGCACGGGTGCGGATTGGGGCGCGAGCTTTGCGTAGGTTCTGACAACGAGGCGCTCCGCACAGCGCAGGAGCGTGGGCCCTACTGCTACCGCTGTCCGATCGGGCTGACCGAATTTGCAGTTCCGATCCGGCGCGGCGAGCGGCTTTTGGGATTTGTGATGGCGGGCAAGGTAGCGGAAAACATTCCCGACTGCGACGCGGAACTTCGGCGGACGGTTCTGTCGCGCTGTCCCGAAGCCGAGCGGCTGTCGTGGTTGGACGACGCGATTGCGGGCGTTCCGCATCTCTCGGCGGAACGTCTGACCGACAATCTGCGCCTTGTCACGGCGTTCGCCGAGATTCTCGCGGAGCGCGGCGTAACCGCGCAGGGGTATCGCTCCATTGCGACGACGGTACAGCGGTTTCTGGACTGCAATTTTGACCGTCGGGTGACGTTGGACGAGTTAAGCGTTCGGTTTCACTGCAGCACGGTAACGCTGACGGGGCATTTCAGGCAGGAATACGGCGTCACGGTTCTGCAATATCTGAATGCACGCCGGCTTGCTCAGGCAGAGAAAATGCTTCTTCGCACCGACATGACGCTTGGCGAGATTTCCGACCGTTGCGGCTTCTCCGACGCGGAGTACTTCTCCCGCGTTTTCCGTCGCGCGCACGGTGTCAGCCCGTTGCGGTACAGGCAGATGGAGAAGGGATAGAAAGACCTTGGAGGCGCAGGGAAGACCCTTTCGTAGGGTCCTCCCTACCCTCCAAGCCTCCCTGACTCTCCCCGAACGTTCCTGCACGGCAACCGCCGATTTGATCTGCAAAATCCTTTTGATTTTTGGGGTCGGCGGTTGCCGTGCAGGAACGTTTTGGTTTGGTTGGGAGGTGCGATTTTGTTGCAAAGTGCGGCTTCGCGCTCGTTTGGTTTGTGGGATGCATAAAGGGAGTGCAAGCAACGGATGGCGCATATATGCACGCCCTCATCCGTCACCTACGGTGACACCTTCCCCCTTGAAGGGGAAGACTTCCGTATGTTCTGCGAATCTTGGAAAAGGACTTCAACATTTTGCAAATTAAGATTTTAAGGTAAGACAAAAGAAGTTTGCACAATAGCCTTCCCCTTCAAGGGGGAAGGTGGCGCCGTAGGCGACGGATGAGGGGGATAAATCTCCGCTCACCAAACGAAATTCATCAAAAATCTTCACCAAAACCATTGTAACAGATTTTTCCGCGCTTGGCAAGGGAAAAAGCGAAGGATTTTCCGGAAAATCGGTAAGCGGGGCAAAAATATCAGTTTCCCCTCTTGCGTTTTCGCGCGGGAAATGGTATAATAAAGATATCAAAGCAAAAAAACGGAGGATACACCTATGAAATTGAGTGTTCTTGCTAATCTGTACGGCAAAAAGTCGTTGGACGAGGCCCTGCAAATTCTGACAGGACTTGGCGTTCACACGGTGGAGTTGGGCGCGGGCGGCTACCCGGGAAAGGCGCACTGCAATCCTGCGGAGCTTCTGGCTGACGAAGCGAAGTACACGGAATTCATGAATACGCTGAAGAAGTACGACGTCACGGTCTGCGCGCTCTCCGCGCACGGCAACGCGCTTCATCCGAACAAGGCGATTGCAAAGCAGTTTGACGAGGACTTCCGCAACGCCGTTCTGCTTGCGGAGAAGATGGGCGTTGATACGGTCATCACCTTCTCGGGTTGCCCGGGCGACAGCGACGGCTCGAAGTACCCGAACTGGGTCACCTGCCCGTGGCCGGAGGACTTCCTCGAGATTCTCAACTGGCAGTGGAACGAGAAGCTGATCCCCTACTGGAAGGAAGCGGGCGCGTTCGCCGAGGCGCACCATGTGCCGCACATCGCGTTTGAGATGCACCCGGGCTTCTGCGTTTACAATGCGGAAACGCTTCTGAAGCTCCGCGCGGCGGTAGGACCTGTCATCGGCGCGAACTTCGACCCCTCGCACCTGATCTGGCAGGGCGTTGATCCCGTTGCGGCGATCCGCGCACTGGCAGGCGCGATCTACCACGTCCACGCGAAGGACACGAAGGTTGACCGCTACAACACGGCAATCAACGGTGTGCTTGACACGAAGCACTACAGCGACGAGCTGCACCGCTCTTGGGTCTTCCGCACGGTCGGCTACGGCAACGGCGAGACTTACTGGCGCGATCTCGTTTCCAATCTGCGTCTCTGCGGCTACGACCGCGTTCTGTCGATCGAGCATGAGGACAGCGTCATGACGATTGACGAGGGCTTGCGCAAAGCCGTCGACTTCCTGAACAAGGTTATCATCACCGAAGAAAAGCCCACCACGATGTCTTGGGCTTGATGTTGGGGGGGATAAGAAAGACCTTGGAGGCGCAGGAAACCCTCTTTCGTAGAGGGTTTCCTACCCTCCAAACCTCCCTGACCTTCCCAGAACT
>URHR01000122.1 GCA_900547725.1 uncultured Eubacteriales bacterium | reverse complement strand
TCTCCCTTGGTGAAGCAGGGGATTGCAAGTGACCGCTATCTTCCGGGCTTGCAGAACCATGCTTGTAAACGAGCTTATGTATCCGGAAAATTCAGAATAAAACTGACTGTTACAGCATCCCCTCCGAGCAGCGCTGTAATCTCATCTGCAGGCAGATCAATATGTCCGAGTTTGGTATAGGCCCAGGTATTGCTTCCGTAATACAGAACCACATTGCTTGAAGCGTAGAGCATGATGTCGCCGCTCTCGGCGGTCTGCCGCACATCGCTTGAAGGATATTCTCTGCCGAGAAAGCCGACCTGTTCAAAGCCGCCGTATGGAGATAACAGAATCGTTATATTGCCCTTTGCGGCTTGTCGTTTCAGTTCTGCGGTGCTCTCGTTTTCTTCCCATGTGACCGGTATGGTTCGTCCGCCAATCTGCAGAATCAAAACACCCATGTGTTCCTCCTTTTTTTCACTGCCGTTCGGTTCTTCGGATGTGATTTCGCCTGTTCCTCTGTCGGATGGAACGGTTTCCGTTGTTGAGTCACCTGCAGTAGCATTGTTCCGTGTGCCGCAGGAGGACAGAATCCATGAACAAAGCAGCATAAGAAGGATAAACAAAGTAAGATATCTTTTCATAGTGCTTTTCCGAGTTCGTAGGCACGGCAAAGCGCCTCGGCGTGATGTTTTGCGTCCCCGCTGTCACCGATCCCGCCGCCTGCGACAAGACCGCAAACCTCTGCCTTCTCAAAGCAGTCCACCCAGCCGAGCAGACCGTTATATGCTTTTTCAAACGCAGAATCGCTGTCTTCTGCCGCCGTTGCGATCATATAGACCTTGCGGAAGCGGTAATCCGAGGTGTAAAGCGGATTGAGACGGTCGAGCAGCGTTTTCATCTGTCCGCACATTTCGTAGTAGTAGATCGGCGTGGCAAAGACGAGCACATCGGCGTTTTTTACTTTTTCACAAAATTCTGCCGCATCATCGCGGAGCACGCACTTGCCCGCGCGCTGGCAGGCAAGACAGCCGATGCAGTAGCCGATGTTTTTGCCCTTCAGGGTGAGAAATTCCACTTCGTTTCCGGCGTCGATTGCGCCCTTTTCACACTCGTGCGCAAGATATTCCGAGTTGCTGTTCCCGCGCAGACTGGTTGAAATAATCAGTACTTTGCTCATATCTTTCGCTCCCTTCAGAGGCTCGCTTTGAGAATTTCTTTGATCTCGTCTGTACTCAGCACCTTGTATCCGCCGTTCATGACAAGGGTTGCGGACGTGATGCCGTCGATCATGTCGGGTGTCACGCCGAGTTCGGTTAGATTCATCACAAGTCCCAGCTTCTTCATCCATGCCTCCATGCGGCAAAGTCCTTCTTCGGCGACCTCACGTTCGGTTTTTTCGCCTTGGTCAACATTCCAGACATTCACGGCATAGCGCGCAAATTTTGCGGTGCCGCAGGGGAGGATATGACGGTAATACGGCATCGAAACCGCCGAGAGCGTCATGCCGTGGGTGGCGTTTGTATACGCGCCGACCGCCTGACCGAGCATATGTACCATCCAGTCCTCGGTCTTACCCTTGGCAATCAGGGTGTTGAGCGCCCAGGTCGCCGTCCACATGATGTTGCTTCTCGCTTCATAATCGGTGGGGTTGACCGCTGCAATTTCCGCCGCGTGAATCAGCGAACGGAGAAGCCCCTCGGCGATGTAATCGCTGGTGTTATCATCCTCGCCGGAGAAATACTGCTCCAGAATGTGCGACAGGATGTCGTAAATGCCGGAGATCATTTGATAGTGCGGAACGGTGAAGGTGAATTCGGGGTTCAGGATCGAAAACTTCGGGTAGACGTTTTCGCCGAACACATGACCGATTTTCAGCTTCTTTTCCCGGTTGGTGATGACCGAACCGCCGCCGACCGCAAGGATGAAGTCCGCTTTTGCCGCTCTGGCGCGTGCAACGCCCTCGCGCAGCTTGTCTGCCGTGGGGTTCGGCATGACTCCGGCATCTTCAAATACTTCCTTACCGTTTGCTTTGAGTACGGAAACCACTTTGTCATAGATTCCGTTCTTTTTGACGGAGCCGCCGCCGTAAACCAGCAGGACGTTCTTTCCGTATTTCGAAAGCTCGGCGTTCAGTCCGTCAAGCGCGTCCTTACCGAAATAAAGCTTGGTTGGATTGCAATAAGTAAAATTTCCTAACATGATTACGTCTCCTTTTTATATTCATTCGATTTGATCTTATTTGTCAGATAATCGAGACAGTCGATCTGTTTTTGCCCCCTGCGCACATCCGAAAGCACGCATTTGCGGTGTGCGGTCAGTTTCGGAAGCATTTCACTCAGCGTGCCCTCCCGGAAGCGGCGCAGACACTCCTCAGTCAGTGCCTCGTCACATCCTGCATCTGCAAGACACCGCCGCAGGATTTCTTCTTTATTCAAGGCGTTTGGCATTGGTCACTCCGCCTTGCCTTGATTCTGGGTACGCAGATATTGTCCGTCGTCCACGGCTTCAAGCCACTCGGTTTTCGTTTCCTCGCCGGGAACTTCAATGGCAAGATGCGAGAACCATTCGTCCTTTGCCGCGCCGTGCCAGTGCTTGACCCCGGCGGGAATATTGACGGTCGTGCCTGACGTCATTTCGACAGGTTCTTTGCCCCATTCCTGATAGAATCCTCGACCTCCGACGCAGAGGAGCATCTGTCCGCCGCCGGTCTTTGCGTGATGAATATGCCAGTTGTTCCGGCAACCCGCCTCAAAGGTCACATTCCAGATCGGGATCTGCTCTGTTGACACGGGCGCAAGATAGCTCCGTCCGATGAAGTATTCTGCAAAGGCATCGTTCGGCGCACCGATGGGGAAGAAAATACTGCTCTGATATTTTTCCTTGTCGGTGACAGCATCGGTGTCATCTCCCCAGACCTCTTTGGCAAGGCGAAAAACCGCCCACGCCTTCGGCCAGCCGACATACATTCCCGCATGGGTAACGATCGCGGCGATTTCCTCTCTGGTCACGCCGTGAGCCTTGGCGTTCTGCAGATGATAGGTCAGCGAGGAATCGGTAATCCCCGAGGACATCAGCGCGACAACGGTTATGATGCATTTTGTTTTCAGATCCATTGCCTCCGCGTCCCACACCTCGCCGAACAGCACATCGTCGTTGAGATGGGCAAACATCGGGGCAAATTCGCCGAGCTGTGCACGCCCGGCTGTTTGGGTAATCCTTTCTTTCATGTGTTTCACGCTCCCTTCCTCCCCAGTATACCATGCAGCACGTGAAATTACAAATATCTATATTTTATATCGTGATATGATTGACAGGAATATCAGATCGGTGTATAATAGAAGCAGATCATATCAACGGAGGCGGTTATGGAAATCAGAGTGTTACGTTATTTTTTGGAGATTGCACGCGAGGGGAGCATGACTGCCGCCGCAGAGGTGCTTCATGTGTCGCAGTCGGCACTTTCCAAACAAATGAAGGAGCTGGAAGATGAGCTTGGCAAAAATCTGTTCCGCCGCGGAAGCCGCAGTATGTCTTTGACGGAAGAAGGCATTCTGTTGCGCCGCCGCACCGAGGACATTCTCGATATGGTGGATAAAACGACCGAGGAATTCCGCGCAATCGACGATCTGCAGGGCGGAGATGTGTACCTCGGATGTGCGGAATCCCATCTCATTGCGCATATCGCGCGGAAGATCAAACATTTCAAAGAGCATTACCCGCTTTTTCACTATCACATCATCAGCGGCGACCGCACGGTGGTGCTTGACCGACTTGACCGCGGACTTTTGGATTTCGGCGTGGTCGTGGAGATGCCGGACATTGACCGTTATCAGTATCTGGAGTTGCCGGGAGTCGACAGATGGGGCGTAATCATGCCGAAAGAGCATCCGCTTGCCCAAAAAGAAGCCGTCCGCGTGGACGACCTGTACGGCGAGGAACTGATCTGCTCGGAGCAATCGGTGGAGGTGGATATTCCGCGTTGGTGCGGAAAGAAAGCCGATCGGCTGAATTTTACCGGAAACACGAATCTTGCCTACAACGGAAGCGTTTTTGTCGGAGAAGGACTGGGCTTGATGCTGTCTTTTGAACATCTCATCCAACCGAGTGCAGAAAACGGTTTGGTGTTCCGCCCGTTGGAGCCGAAGCTTGAGAATAAAATGTATCTGATCTGGAAGAAATATCAGGTGTTTTCCCCGATTGCACAAAGACTGTTGGACGAGTTTCTGAATCCCTCAGATTGCACTGCAAAGTAAAAAAACGCAACCGTGGAAAATATGTCCGGGTTACGTGATGTTGCAATTTTCAACGCTTTCATTATTTCATCCGCATTTATTGCTTGTCAAAGGGTTCAAATAACTATATGTACCCGAGGAATCCTGACCTTCACAGAGGAGTTCGTAATCGTCGAGCCTGTCGACACCGAGGTACGATAGCACGCCGGCGATCTGAAATCTGTCTGCGGGCAGGTGGAGAGAAGCGGTCTTCGCTCCTCTTGTCAGATTTGCAATCATAGCGTTCATCCTTCCTTTCCATAAAAATAAGCC
>URHR01000121.1 GCA_900547725.1 uncultured Eubacteriales bacterium | reverse complement strand
GCCGCGGAGTCGAACCCCGAAGGGGCGCCGGCAGGCGGGATCTCGGCACTCGTGTGCAGAATTCCATTGTAGTCAGCAAGTATCTTTCCCCCAAACTGGAACGACACATGGGTCGTTCCCTACAACGTAACATTTTTGACAGGTTACGCACCCTGCAGGGGCGCAATCCGCAGGGAGCGCCCCGCCCGCTCTTTCCTCTCCGCATCCCACCCTCAAACCGTGCGCGAAGCCGCACGCTGCCCCAAATTTCCACCTCCCGTCCAAACCAAAAACTTCCCCCGTGACCCCGCCTCTCACAAAAACGAAACAAAATTCCTTTCTCTGAGTGGCGGGGTCATGGGGGAAGTTCTCGGAGGGAGTGGGAGGTTTGGAGGGAGAGGGACGCCTCTTTCAAGAGGCATCCCTCTCCCTCCAAGGCCTTTTTCCCCTCCAAGGTCTTTCCTACTTTCATCTTGACTTTTCTGCGAGGATGTGGTACAATAATACAAAAGAGCGGGGGGATGGAAATGGAGAGAGACGTAACGGAGGTCGTGGCGGCGCTGATTTGGAGAGGGGAGAAATTCCTCATCTGCCAACGCCCCGAAAAGAAAGCGAGAGGACTTTTGTGGGAGTTCGTCGGCGGGAAGGTCGAGAAGGGCGAGAGCCGGGAGGACGCGCTCCGGCGCGAGTGCCGGGAAGAACTGGCGCTGAAGGTCGAACCGACGGAAGTTTACGCCGAGGTTCTGCACGAATACCCCGATATCACCGTCCGGCTGACTCTCTTCTGCGCCACAGCCGAGGGCGAGCCTACCCTGCTTGAGCACCGCGATCTCCGCTGGATCACACCCGCAGAAATCCCGCAGTATGATTTTTGCCCCGCAGACAGGGAAATTTTGCTTCGGATGCGCTACGAGTACGCAAAAAAAACGATTCCCGCAGGCAGGTGGCGGCACTTCAAGGGCGGGGAATACGAGGTGCTCGGGATTGCAAAACATTCGGAAACACTGGAACCAATGGTCGTCTACCGCGCGAAATACGGCGACGGCGGGCTGTGGACTCGTCCCGCCGAAATGTGGAACGAGACCGTAACGCGGGACGGAAAAACCTTTCCGCGATTCACCTACGAGGGGGATGCACATGAAAACAACCGATGAAATCCGCGCGGATCTGCTCGGTATGCAGGATCTGCCGTTCCGCGACTTTCAGAGCGCCCTCATGCCCTCTGTTCCGAAGGAACGGGTCATCGGCGTAAGAATGCCCGCCCTGCGCGCCTACGCAAAGGAGCTGGCGCGTGATCCCGATGGGCGCGCGGCGTTTCTTTCCGCCCTGCCGCACGAATACCACGAGGAAAAGCTGCTTCATGCAATCCTGCTGGAGCAGGAGCGGGATTTTGATACCGTAATCCGCGAACTGGATCGCTTCCTGCCGTTTGTGGACGATTGGTCCACCTGCGATTGCTTCAATCCGCGCGTTCTCGGAAAGCACCGCGCGGAACTGCTGCCGCATATCGAACGGTGGATGGCGGCGGAGGACGTATATGCGGTTCGCTATGCCATCGGGCTTCTGATGCGGTACTATCTGGAAGAGGACTTCGACCCGTCCTACCCCGCCCGGGTGGCGGCGATTACGGCTGCAAGGGAGGAATACTACATCCGCATGATGGTGGCGTGGTACTTCGCAACCGCGCTTGCAAAGCAGGAGGCGGCGATCCTGCCCTATTTTGAAAAGGGGAGACTGCCCGAGCCGACGCGGCGCAAAGCCATCCGCAAAGCGATGGAAAGCTACCGTATCAGCCCCGCCGTGAAAGCCTTTCTGCGCACAATCTCTTGACAGAGGCGCGGATTTATGGTATCATATAGATAATGATGGAATGACAAAACCGATCAAACGATTCTCGGATCGTAAAGGAGAAAACATGGAAAACCGACCGGACGAAAAACAGGAAATGAAAGAAACGCTGCGGCAGGTCTACGGCATTCTGACCGAGAAGGGCTACAACCCCATCGGGCAGATCGTGGGCTACCTGCTTTCGGAAGATCCGACCTATATTACCAACTGCTCGGGCGCGCGGGCGCTGATCCGCCGCGTGGATCGGGACGAGCTGATGGGCGAACTTGTCCGTACCTATCTCGGACTGGAAGGCTGAGGCTGCATGCGGATTCTGAATCCGGGGACTGCGCAGACCTGCGAAATGCCGCGCGAAACGGTTCTTTGCCTCGGAAATTTTGACGGCGTGCACCTCGGACACCGGGCGCTCATCCGCGCCGCGCGGGATATGCGGGACAGGGATTTTCCCCGTGCCGCGCTTGGTGTTTTCTGCTTTGAGGGGCTGTCGTCGGACTGGCTGTCGCCGAATCCGCCGGGGCACCTGACAAGCGAGGAAGAACGGCTGGAGCGCTTTGCCGGGGCGGGCGCGGAGTTGGCGGTGGTTGCTGATTTTCCGCTTCTGCGCGACACCGAGCCGCAGGAATTTGTCCGCCGTATTCTGATCGGGGACTGCCGTTGCGTTGCCGCGGCGTGCGGTTTCAACCACCGTTTCGGCAGGCGCGGGGAGGGAACGCCCGACCTGCTGCGTGAAATGCTGGGCGGGAGACTGTTGGTGCAGGCGGCGGTGATGGCGGGCGGAGAGCCGATCAGCTCCACGCGCATCCGTCGGCTTCTGACCGATGGAAAGCCCGACGAGGCGGCGGCGCTGATGGGAAGCCCGTACCGGCTGACCGCGCCCGTGATATCCGGCGCGCAACTGGGGCGGACGATCGGGTTTCCGACCGTCAACCAACGCTTTGCGCCGCTTGCGCTGATCCCGCGCGCGGGGGTCTATCAGACCGATTGCGAGATGTCGGGGCGGCATTACGCCGGCGTGACCGATATCGGAACGCGCCCGACGGTGAACGGCGCGCACGAGGTGCGGTGCGAAACGCACCTGTTGGATTTTGACGGGGATCTGTATGGGAAAACTGTGCGGGTTGCGTTTTTGCGCTACCTGCGCGAGGAACGGAAATTCGATACGGTTGAGGCTCTGCGCGAGCAGATTGCGCGCGACAGGGAAACCGTGAGAAGGCTTGCAGGGGAGCAGGGGTAGGCGGTTGCCCTTCCCGGCACAAAGTAAGGAAAAAGGAGGACTGCGATGCAAAAAAAGCAAAGGCGGCGCAGGCTGATTGCCTGGCTGTCGGCGGTTCTCTGTCTGTTTCCGCTGTTGGCGGTAACGGCGCACGGCGAGACTTCGGCGCTCCCTGCGTTGGACAGCGCCGACGCGGTGTATCTGCTCCATGTGGAGAGCGGGCGCGTGATGGGGCGGAAGAGCGAAAACACCCGCGTTCCTGCGGGGGCGAGCGTCAAGCTGCTCTCGGGTCTGGTTGCCTGCGAGCGGCTGGGAAACAGTCTTAACCAAACCGTGATGATTCGCGAGGAAATGCTGGTGTCGGGCGGTTTGCGCTACAAGTTGGAAGCCGGCGACGAATACAGTCTGCGCGACATTCTGCTTCTGGCGCTCTGCGGCAGCTACAACGACGCTTACGACGTGATCGCCTACTGTGTGGGAAACGGCGGGAGTGCGGGAACGGCGGAGAGCGCAACGGCGGGCTATGTCGCTCTGCTCAACGCGCGCGCAAAGGAATTGGGCGCGACCGCGACCTATATCGGCGACCCGACGGGGGTGGGGGACAACTCCTACACAACGGCGGCGGATCTCTCGCGCATTGCGCTGGCGGCGATGAAAAACGATATCTATCTCTCTTTTGTCGGTCTGAGGAACGGGGAGACCGACGACGGGAAAACCTTTCTCAACCGGAATCGGCTGATTACCGATTCGCAGTCGGGCGGTGTGCAGTATGCGGGGATGTGCGTCGGGGAGACGAACAACGCGGGGGTGACGTTGGTTGCTCTGGCGAAGAAGGCGAACGACAGCTATCTTCTGGTTCTGCTTGATCCGAAGGACGAGGAAGGCGCGGCGAGTGAGACGGCGGCGTACCGTCTTGCGCGGTCGCTTGTGCGGTGGGGGTATGCGAACTACACAAACCTGGAGGTGCTCTCGCCCAAAACCAAGGTCTGCACGGTTCCCGTGACGGTTTCCGACATGGTGGACGCGGTGGACGTGCGCCCGGCGGAGTCGCTTTACGCGTATCTTCCGGTGGGCAGTGAGGTTGGAAAGGACGTTTTCCTGAGCATTCGCCTGAGTGTGGACGAGTTGGAAGCGCCTGTTGCGGAGGGAACGCCGGTCGGGTTTGTGGCGGCGGTTTACGCCGGGCAGGTGATCGGGACTGTTCCTCTGGAGACTGCGGAAAGCGCGGAGCGGAGCGGTTTTGTCAGCCGTTTACTCTCGCTTCGGAATCTGACGAAGAGCCGCCGCGCGAAGGCGTCCGTCATATTCTTTGTGGTCTGCATGACGCTTTGGATCGGCGTTGAGGTTTACCTCCGCCGCAGAACCAAGGCGCAATGGAATCGCTACTACTCATCGAAGTCGAGGTGGAGGTAGGGGGAAGGAAGACCTTGGAGGCGCAGGGAGACCCCTTGAAAGGGTTCTCCCTACCCTCCAAACCTCCCTGACCCTCCCCGAACTTCCCTGCACGGCAACCG
>URHR01000120.1 GCA_900547725.1 uncultured Eubacteriales bacterium | reverse complement strand
GAAGCTGTCGCGTTAGCGACTGATGAGGGGGGATAAATTAGATGGGGATAAGTTATCTGCCTGTATCATTCACAAATTCGCTGTTCATGAAAACAAAACACTGCAACCTGAAGGAGAAACATGGTACCGAATTATATGTTTGGAAGCTATCGGGAGATTACACCGACGTTTTTGCGGGAGAAGGGAATCCGATACCTGTTGGTCGACATCGATAATACGTTGGCGCCGTATGAACAGGCAGAGCCGGACGACGACCTGCGGACATGGCTTGCGAGCCTGCGGGACGACGGCGTGAAACTCGCGCTCGTTTCCAATAACGACAGGGAGCGGGTCGAACGCTTCAATGCCACATTGGGACTTGACGCATACCCGAAAAGCGGGAAGCCCGGGAAAAAGACGCTCCTGCTCGCCATGAAAAACATGGGCGCGGAGCTGGGGAATACCGCCGTCCTCGGCGACCAACTCCTGACCGATGCCTGCGCGGGACAACGATTGGGACTGCCCGCGATCATCGTCCCGCCCATCCGCGATAAGAGAAACCTGTTCTTCCGCTTCAAACGGCTGTTGGAACGCCCCTTTATCCGAAAATACGCCAAGTACCACGGTTGGCAGGATTTCATGCGCTTCTGGCACGTCGAGGGCGGGCGGAAGTAAGGGAAGATGGTAGACGGAAGTGCTTTTTTCGCCCTCATCCGTCGCCTACGGCGCCACCTTCCCCCTCAAAGGGGAAGGCTATTGTGCAGACTTCTTCCGCTTTACTCTGAATATTGATGTCTAAAATGCCAGAAGCACTTTTTTAGAGATTGGCAGGACTTTTGTAAGCCTTCCCCTTCAAGGGGGGAAGAAAACTGCAAGCAGTTTGGCGCCGTAGGCGACGGATGAGGGAGTTCCGTCACCAACTAACCTGAACCATTTCTATCCGGTAGCGGAGAAAGCGGCAAGCCTTAGCAGCCGGAATTCGCAGCACGGCAACTGGCTACACCAAAATTCGCACCACAAAAAGAAAGGGGAAAAAATCCCCTTCGTTAAAGTTTTGAAAGTTCTTAGAAAACTTTTTCAAAAGTTTTCTAAGTGGGTTTGGGCAACGCCCAAGGTTTTTCAGAGGAGGTATCAATGAACACAGAAACCATCACCACCGCAACGTTCGGACCGGGAGGGAACGGCGAGTGGTTTTACGCGGACGGGAAGAAGTCCACAACGCAGTCCCCCGAGTGGGTCGCGGAAAAGGGACTGGACGCATTCGAATATGAAGCGGGAAACGGAATCAGCGCAGGGGAAGCGTCACTCCGGGCAGTCGGGGAGAAGGCAAAACAGGCAGGCGTCCTGATGTCCTTCCACACCCCCTATTTCATCTCCCTCTCGGGAACAGACCCCGAAAAGCGCCTGAAAAGTCTGGAGTATATCCGCAAAAGCCTCTGGGCGGCGGAACTCCTCGGCGCGGATACCATCGTTATCCATAGCGGGAGCGCCGCAAAAATCACCCGCGAGGAAGCAATGAAGCTGTCTGTCGATACCCTCGAAAAGATCGCCGCAGACGTGGGAGAGAACCCCTGCGCAAGACTCGGCATCGAAACCATGGGAAAGGTCAACCAACTCGGCACACTTGAGGAGGTCATCGAACAGTGTAAGGTTGCCCCCATCTATACCCCCGTCGTCGACTTCGGACACCTCAATGCCCGCGAGCGGGGAGGGGCTTTCCCCGATTGCGACAGCTACCGCCGCGTGTTCGATACCATTGCCGGGAAACTCGGGGACAGACACGCCAAATACCTCCACTGCCACTTTTCCAAAATCGAGTATACCGCGGCGGGCGAGAAACGACATCTCACCTTCGCGGACGAAACCTACGGTCCTGCGTTTGAGCCGCTCGCCGAAGCCATCGCGCGAGAGAATGTCTGCCCGCGTATCATCTGCGAGTCCGCAGGCACGCAGGCGGAGGACGCACTGTTCATGAAAAACGCCTACCTTGCCGCAAGAAAGGAACTGAGAACCGAATGACGCTTGCCGAACGCTATCTTGCCGCCAAACGCGCCCTGTTTGACGCGGTTTACAACGACCTCAACGACCGCCAGAGGGAAGCGGTCTATACCGTCAATCACCCCCTGCTTGTCCTTGCGGGCGCGGGGAGCGGAAAGACCACCGTGCTCGTCCGCCGCATCGCGTTTATCATCCGCTACGGAAACGCGTATCTCTCGGATGCCGTCCCCGACGGGCTGACCGACGAGCAGGTCGACTACCTCGCGCAGGCGGCGAAAACCTGCACAAAGGAGCAACTGCGTCCGATGCTCGACGCGTTTGCCGAAGATCCCTGCCCCTCCTATGCCGTTCTGGCGATTACCTTTACCAATAAGGCGGCAAAGGAGATCAAAAGCCGCATTGACGCCATGTTCGCCGACGACCCCGCAGGGTGCGCCGAGATCATGACGGGAACGTTCCACTCGGTCTGCGTGCGCATCCTGCGCCGCCACGCCGAAGCGGCGGGCTATCACGCGGGATTTTCCATCTATGACACCGACGACAGCAAAAAGGCATACGCCGAGGCGCTCAAACGGTGCAGAATCGACGAAAAGCTTCTGCCGGTCAAATCGGTTGCAAACGCGGTCAGCCGCGCGAAGGATCGCCTCCTGACCCCCGAGGACTTCGAAACCGAGGCGGGCGCGGATTTCCGCATGGGGCAGATTGCGCGGGTCTATACCGCCTATCAGCAGATCCTGCGCGAATCCAACGCACTGGATTTCGACGATATCATCATGCAAACGGTGCTCCTGTTCCGCCGGCATCCCGAGATCCTGGCGTTCTATCAGAAGCGCTTCCGCTACGTCTGCGTGGACGAGTATCAGGACACGAACGTTGCGCAGTTCGAGCTGACGCGGATGCTTGCCGAGGGAAGGCGGAATCTGATGGTGGTCGGCGATGACGACCAGAGCATCTACCGCTTCCGCGGCGCAACGATTGAGAACATCCTGTCGTTCGACAAGGCGTACCCGGACGCAAAGGTCATCCGTCTGGAGCAGAACTACCGCTCCACGCAGAACATTCTGGACGCGGCGAACGCCGTGATTGCAAAGAACAACGGGCGGATGGGCAAAACGCTCTGGACGGCGGCGGGCGCGGGGTCGATGATTCATCTGGTCGGGTGCGAGGATCAGAACGACGAGAGCCGCCGCATTGTGGACACGGTGCAGAAACTGGTGGCGAGCGGGAACGCCTGCTATCGGGATTTTGCGGTGCTGTACCGCATGAACGCGCAGTCGCAGAACATTGAAAAAGCCTTTGCGCGCGCGGCAGTGCCGTACCGGATGCTGGGCGGCACGCGCTTCTCGGATCGTAAGGAAATCCGCGACGCGGTGGCGTATCTGCAGCTGATTAACAACCACGACGACAATGTGCGCCTGCTCCGCATCATCAATGAGCCGCGCCGCAAGATCGGACCGAAAACGCTCGAGGCGATTGCGGCGATTGCGGCGGAGCAGGACTGCTCGCAGTTTGAAGTCATTGAGCGGGCGCAGTCCTACGCGGCGCTGAAGAACGCCGCGCCGATGCTGGACGATTTCGCGCGCCTGATCAACGGGCTGACGGCGGACGCGGCGGAGATGCGGCTGAACGTGCTGTTTGACGCGATGTTGGATCGCTCGGGCTATCGGCAGATGCTGATTGCGGCGGGCGAAGCCGAAGAGGAACGGCTGGAGAACTTAGAGGAATTCAAGTCGCAGATTCTGGAGTACATGAAGGATTCGGAGGACGGAAACGAAACGCCGACCCTGACGGGCTTCCTCGAGGAAACGGCGCTTGTGGCGGACGTGGATCGCTACGACGAGAGCGCCGACGCGGTGGTGATGATGACGATTCACAGCGCGAAGGGGTTGGAGTTCCCGATCGTGTTCCTGCCCGGAATGGAGGACGGCATTTTCCCGGGTATGCAGACGATTGAGGGCGGCGAGAGCGAGATGGAGGAGGAACGGCGGCTTGCCTATGTTGCAATCACGCGGGCAAAGCGGGAGCTGTACATCCTGCACGCGGATCAGCGGTTGCTCTACGGGCGGACTGGTTACAACCCGCTGTCGCGCTTTGTGTCCGAGATCCCGTCGTCGCTGATTGAGGAAGAAAAAACGCAGCGCGCGGGCGTTTGGGGGCGTGTGCAGTCGCAGGGGGCATACGGCAGTTTCGGTGCAAAGTCTCCCGTCTCGCAGAAAAAGACCTACTACCGCGAGCAGGACAGCCGCCCCGCCGGGAACAGCCCGAACAGCGCAAAACCCGGGTGCGGTGCGGTACGCGTAGCGGTCGGGGCTTCTGCGCCGACCCGCACGGCCGCGCCGTCCCGTCCTGCGGCAACGCCTGCGCGCCAAGCGCCTGTCTTTGCTCCGGGCGACCGGGTGGAGCACATGGTTTTCGGCGCGGGCGAGGTCATCTCCTGCAAAAAGATGGGCACGGACATTCTTTATGAGGTTATCTTCGAAAAAGTCGGCACAAAAAAGCTGATGGGCTCTTTTGCAAAGATGAAGAAGGTTTAGGAAAGACCTTGGAGGGAGAAGGAACCCCCTTTCGGAGGGGGTTCCTTCTCCCTC
>URHR01000119.1 GCA_900547725.1 uncultured Eubacteriales bacterium | reverse complement strand
GGCTTGGGACAGAGTCCCAAGGTCTTAGGTTTGGGACAGAGTCCCAAGGTCTTAAAAGGAGGAAACGAAAAATGGCGAAACTGAAAATTGTGCAGTACGAGGACGAAACACTGCGGAAGGTCTGCAGACCTGTCGAGGCAGTCACGCCGCGGGTGTGCAGACTGCTCGACGATATGTTGGAAACCATGCGGAACGCGAACGGATGCGGGCTGGCAGGTCCGCAGGTCGGAGTTTTGCGCCGCATCGCGGTCGTGGAGGTCGAGGAAGGCAAACCGATTGAACTCATCAACCCCAAAATCGTGGCATACGCGGGCGAACAGCGCGAAGAAGAGGGGTGTCTCTCTATCCCCGGGCGTTGGGGCGTGACGATCAGACCGAAGTACGTAACGGTCAGAGCCACCGACCGCAACGGCAAAGAATTCGAGGTGCAGGGAAGCGACCTTCTGGCGCGCGCCCTCTGCCATGAGATTGACCATCTGGACGGCAGACTGTTTCTCGACCGCCTTGCGCCCGAACAGCCGCAGGAGAAGAAAAAAT
Source organism: uncultured Eubacteriales bacterium (assembly GCA_900547725.1). Taxonomy (GTDB): domain Bacteria; phylum Bacillota; class Clostridia; order Oscillospirales; family CAG-272; genus UMGS1865. The sequence goes on along the minus strand of URHR01000119.1, from coordinate 4,066 downwards.
GAGAATTCTGTTTATGGGAACGCCCGACTTCGCAGTGTTCGCCCTCCGCGCACTGATCGAGACGGGGGAGGACGTCATCGGCGTTGTGACCCAACCCGACCAACCACGCGGGAGAGGATACGTCCTGACCCCGCCACCCGTCAAGGTCTGCGCTGAAGAGAACGGAATTCCCGTCTATCAGCCCGAAAAGCTGAAAACGCAGGAATTTTCGGATCTGCTCTTTGAACTTGACCCCGAACTGATCATTGTGGCGGCATACGGCAAAATCCTGCCCGCCGCCGTGCTGGATTACCCCGCCTGCGGGTGCATCAACATCCACGGCTCGCTCCTGCCGGAGTACCGCGGCGCAGCGCCGATTCAGCGTGCCATTATGGACGGTAAGACCGTGACCGGCATTACCACCATGATGATGGACGCGGGACTGGATACGGGAGATATCCTGCTCACGGGCGAGGTGAAAATCGAACCCGAGGATAATTTTGAAACCGTCCATGATAAAATGGGCGCGTGCGGGGCGGAGGTTCTGCTCCGTACCCTCGCGGCGTTGCGGAACGGAACGCTGCGGCGCATTCCGCAGGACGGAAGCCGTTCCACCTACGCCGCAAAGATCGAAAAGAGCGATTGCATCCTGCATTTTTCGGATACGGCGGAAAGCCTGCATAACCGCATCCGCGCGCTGTCGCCGTTTCCGCTCGCGTTTACGCATCTGCCGAACGGAAAGCTGCTGAAGATTACCGAAGCGCGGGTGTCGGAGCGTAAAAAGAACGACGATGTGCCCGCGGGAACGGTGATCGCAACCGACGGCGGGAACATTTCGGTTGCCTGCGGAACGGGCGTTCTCGATCTCCTCGGCGTTCTGCCGGAGGGCAAGGGAAGAATGACGGCGGCGGCGTTCCTCAACGGTCACGGCGTGAAAACGGGCGACCTGTTGGGCGGAAACGACTGATGGAAAACCGGAACAGAACCGAAAATCCGCGCCGACTGGCACTTGACGTGCTCGGGCGGGTGGAGCGCGGGCAGTACGCGAACCTCGCGTTGGACGCGGCGCTGGAAAGAGCGGCGCTGTCGGCGGAGGATCGCGCATTGGCAACCACGCTGGTCTACGGCGTGTTGGAAAAGCAGGGGAGACTGGATTTTGCGCTGGCGGGGCTTTCGAGCCGCCCCGTGGAGGAACTTTCGCCCGACGTGCGGGCGCTTCTGCGGCTCGGGCTGTATCAGCTCTGCTTTCTGGATCGCGTTCCCGACCATGCGGCGGTGAACGAGACTGTCGCGCTCGCAAGCCGCAAAACGGCGGGGTATGTCAACGCGGTTCTGCGGGAGGAGATCCGGCGGGGGAAAACGCTCCCCCTACCGGGAGAGGACGACCGCGCGGCATGGCTGGCGGTGCGGTATTCGGTCTCGCAGAGGCTTGCGGAGCGCCTGCTTGCCGATCTCGGAAACGAAAAAGCAACGGCGTTCCTGAACGCATTGGAGACCCCGCCGCCTCTGACCCTGCGGGTCAATACCTTGCGTACCGAAAGGGAAAAACTGCTTGACGCACTGCAAAAAGCGGGTTTTGACGCACACCCGACCGCAAGGAGCCGCACGGGGATTCTTCTGCCGCGCGGCGCGGCGGTGCGCGAACTGCCGGGCTTTGACGAGGGGATGTTTTTTGTGCAGGACGAAGCGTCGCAGCTGGCGGTGGAAGCGCTGGACGCGCGCCCCGGAATGCGGGCGGCGGACGTTTGCGCCTGCCCGGGGTCGAAGTCTTTCGGCATTGCGATGGAGATGGAAAACCGCGGCGAGGTGTTGGCGTGCGACCTGCACGCTTCCAAACTGTCGCTTGTAAGCAGCGGAGCGGAACGGCTCGGCATCGGGATTCTGTCGGTATTGGCGCGCGATGCACGGAAGCCGATGGCGGGCGCGGAGGGAAGTTTTGACCGCGTGCTGTGCGATGTGCCGTGCTCGGGCTTTGGGGTGATCGGAAAGAAACCCGAACTGCGCCGCAAAGATCCCCGGGAGAGCGCGGGACTGCCCGCAATTCAGGCGGCGATTCTTGTTCGCTCGGCGGAACTGTTGCGCGTTGGCGGGCGGTTGGTCTATTCGACCTGCACGGTTCTGCCTGCGGAAAACGGGGAGAACGTGGCACGATTCCTGGCGGACAACGGAAATTTCCGCCTGCTCTCCGAGCGGACGTTCTATCCGGATACCGACGGAACAGACGGCTTTTTCATTGCCGCAATGGAGAAAATCCGATAGGAGGGACTATGACCGAACAGGAAACGAAACCCGAACTTCTTTCGCTGATGCCGGACGAATTGGCGGCGCTGATGGAGGAAATGGGCGAGGCGCGCTACCGCGCGAAGCAGTTGTTTGCGGGAATGCACCGCGGACTGTCGCCCGACGAAATGACGAATATCGGGAAGCCCCTGCGGGAAAAACTGCGCGCGGGGACGCGGTGGACGATGCCGCAGGTGGATATCAGGCTGGTCTCGGCAATCGACGGGACGGTGAAGTACCTTTTCCGCCTTGCGGACGGAAACTGCGTGGAGAGCGTGGTGATGAAATACGAGCACGGCAACACGATCTGTATCTCGTCTCAGGTCGGGTGCAGGATGGGATGCCGCTTTTGCGCGTCGACCATCGGCGGCAAGGTGCGCGATCTCTCGGCGGGCGAACTGCTCGGGCAGGTTCTCGCGGCGCAACGCGATATGGGGGAGCGGATTTCCAACATCGTGATGATGGGCATCGGCGAACCGCTCGACAACTATGACAACGTGCTGAAATTTCTGCGTCTTGTGAACTGTCCCGAAGGAATCAATATCGGCTACCGCCACATTTCGCTTTCGACCTGCGGCTTGGTTGACCGCATCCGCGCGCTGGCGGCGGAAGATCTGCCGATCACGCTGTCGATCTCCCTGCACGCACCCGATGATGAAACGCGATCTTCCATTATGCCCGTCAACAAGCGGTACGGCGTGGAGGAACTGCTCACGGCGTGTCGCGACTACTACGCGGCAACGGGGCGGCGGATCTCGTTTGAGTACACGCTGATTGCGGGGAAGAATGACAGCCCCGCCGCGGCGGAGAAGCTGGCGCAGGTGCTGAACTCGCATCTGCGGAGCAGAACCGACACGATGCCGATTCACGTGAATCTGATTCCCGTCAACCCCGTTGCGGAGACGGGCTTTGAAAAGTCGGGCAAGCCCGCACTGCATCGCTTTGCGGCGATTCTCGAGTCGCGCGGCATCCGCGCAACGGTTCGCCGAACCCTTGGCGCAGACATCAACGCCTCCTGCGGTCAATTGAGAAGGGCACATGCCAAAGAGGAAACGTAACGCTTGGAAACCTTCAACGCATTGGGGTGGTGCAAACATACGGGTCTGAATTCTGAGAGTATGCGTGCGGCGTGAAAAATGGCAATTTTGGCTATTGACTTTTTGGGAAAAGTGTGGTATACTATATAAAATGGCTTTTTCTACCCCGAATTATGGGGATAAAATAAAACAAACCCAAGGAGGAATTTGCAATGGCAACCGAAACACGCCCGCTGGTCAGCGGATCCTATCTGGAATATATGGGCAGACCTCTTGTGAGGCAGGATGACACGATTATTTACGGGGATATGAGCGAAAAATGCGTTCTGATTCTGGAGATTCTGAAACGGGACGACACCTCAAAAATGCCGCAGAGCGTACTGGTTCAATTGGTGGATTCCAAAGATCCGAACAAGATTATCCGCCAGACGGATAAGAAAAGTCTTTACGATGCATTCGGCATCGGCGTGGTCTGGTTGGATCGCGCACTGCAGGAGGACTGATTCAAACGGGAGACGGGCTTTGCCTGTCTCCCGTTTGAATTTTGCGGGAACAATGTAATATTCACCCGAGGCGGAACGACACATGGGTCGTTCCCTACAATACCGTGCTTTTGAGGGGTTACGTATACTGGCTTTCGCCCCCTGCAGGGTCATAATCCGTAGGGAACGACCCGCGTGTCGTTCCGCCTCAATCATCCACTAACTTTCTGCCATTTCTATCCGGTAGCGGAGAGAAGCGACAGCTGTCCAAATCCCGCTGGACGGGAT
>URHR01000118.1 GCA_900547725.1 uncultured Eubacteriales bacterium | reverse complement strand
CCCTCATCAGTCGCTTACGCGACAGCTTCCCCCCGAGGGGAAGCCTTTTTGCAAGATTCCTTTCGTATTTCATGGCTTTCATAACAAGGCGTGTAAGCGAAAATATGAGAAAATTATTCTCTTTTTAAAATTCCATCTGCCATGTTCGCACTGCGTATGGAAGGCTTCTCCTCGGGGGGAAGCTGTCGCGTAAGCGACTGATGAGGGGGATAAATTTGATAAAAAGAAGGTAAACACACGCCTTTTCCAGAATCCACCCGCTCATCGTGAAAGCGGAACAAGTTGCAGGAAACCCAAGCCCCGTGCGGTCTATCCCTTTATTCCGCCCTTATCTCCAATTGCCACCGCTTCGCCGATCCGGACAGGAGTCTCCACGCCGTTTGCGGTCGCATCCAGAAGCGCCTCCGGGGCGGCGATTGCATCCCGCTCGACCAACAGCATGACCGTGCTCCCGCCGTATTGAAAGCACCCCTTTTCTTCGCCCCGCAGGACGTGGCATTCCCCGCTGTGCAGATTGCAGATGCGCCCCACCAACATCGCGCCGACCTCAATCTGGGTCAGCGTTCCGAACCGTTCGGTCACAATTTCCGTGCAGGCGCGGCAGTTCTCTGTGAAAACAGGCACCTGCTCCAGTGCGATCGGACGCACCGTATGCAAGCGCCCCCTGATAAAGCGGGTCGTTCCCTTATCCCCCTCCTCCGCGTAACAATAGCGGTGGTAGTGATTGACGCAAAGACGGAATACGAACACCCACCCGTCGCGGTAACGCGCCGCGCGCTCCGCGCTCCCGAGCAATGCGGGCAGACGGTAAAGGCTCTGTTTGACGGGCAGAACCGTGTCGTCGGTTGCCCTGTAAACGCTGAGAAGCCCGTCGCACGGCGCAATCAAGTGCTCTGGCGTGCGGTCAATCGGGCGCAGTTCAGGTCGGATATGACGGCAAAAGCAGTCGTTGAAACACCGATACTTCTCGGGCAGATAGTCCGCGCGGTCAATTCCGTTTTTGCGGAAGAAACGCCCGATCATGGGCTTGGAGAGCGGCGAGTCCAGAAACGCGCCGCAACCCTTTGACACCCACCGCGCACTGAGCAGGCGCAGAATCACCCGTCCGGAGACGGTATGGTAGAGAAAGCGCAGTCCCGCACTCTCGCGCGCCGGCTTTGTTTTCTGTTTTTCCATTATCCCACCCGATGCTTGAAAATGAAGTAATAGAGAATAAAAAGCGCAACCTCAATCACGCCGATTCCCACCATCAGGAGCACACCCTTTGTCCCCGGCTTGGGAATCTGAATGCGCGACACGAACAGGAATCCGGTTATCACAATGCTGATAAAGTAGAGCACCGCGATATCGGCGGGCGAAAAGATGTACTGAAGCAGCATAACCGACGGAAAGATCAGAGACGCCGTGGTCACAGGAACACCCGTGAAGTATTTACGCGGGCAACTTTCGGTCTTTTGCCGCTCTTCCTCTTCCACGTTGAAGTATGCCAAGCGGATCAGCGCCGCAAGGACATAGAGAATCAGGCAGGCAAACAGCAGACCGTAGAGAAGCTTCCCGAGCCAGATCGGCGCGCCGCTCGGCACAACCTTTTTCAGAAACAGCTCGTTCTTAATCAGAGACGCTCCGATGCAGGCAGGCAGAACGCCGAACGCGACCAGATCGGAGAGCGAATCGATCTGTACGCCGAACTTCTTCTCGTTCTCGGTTCTGTCCTGCTTGGTGCGCGCGACCTTGCCGTCGAACGCGTCGAACAGACCGCACAGCAGGAGGAAGAAGATGCCGATAAACGGATGTCCCTTCCCCCACAGCGACACCATGATTCCCGAACTTGCCGAGAGAAGCGACAGGTAAGTGAGCACCACGGTGTAATTGTAAACGCCGATCATAACCGATTTCTCCTTTTTCTTATCATTGCAAATTTTATCAGCACCGAAACGCCGCAGATCAGAATGCAGCTGTAAAACGACACCGAACGACTGAGCAGCTCCAGATGTCCTGCTTCCGAGGCGCTCAACACACTGCCGTAGCAATCCAGCATCAGATAGTCGGAAACGCCCATCGCGCCGGGAATCGGCACGCAGTTGGAACCGAGCACCACAAAGCCCTGCAGAACCCAGATGTCAAACGCCTGCGCGGGATCGCCGCCCGCCGCAAGGAATACAAACGAGGTCACGGCAATCTGTGCTACGCGCTGAAAGAAATTGAACAGGAACGCGCTGAACAGCATTTTTCCGCGCCCCTTCAGCGCCTGCGCGTAGCGGGCATAGTCCTCCATGTAATTGCGCAGCTTTGCGCGCTTCTCTTCGGGCTTTCGGAGCAGGTGCAGACGCGCGAGCAGGCGCAGAAACGTGTCGCAGATGCGGTGCAGGGTGCGTTCCTTTTTCAGAAGCATCACAAAGAACGTTGCCAACACCACCTGAATCACGACCCCGACAACGATCAGAATGCGGGAAAACGTTCCGAACTGCAGAAACAGTTGCGGGCGCAGGCACAGGCAGATCAACGCAATGGCGAGGATTGCCAACGTATACATCACCAGATTGACCACCAACGCCACGGCAGTGACCATCCCCGGGATGCCGTCCTTGATCATGAAGTACGCGCTTGCGGGCTGTCCGCCCGTTGCCGAGGGCGTAATGGCGGAAAAATAGATGTCCCCCGCCGACCAGAGAAACCCTTTCGCGGGACTCTTACGGTAGCCGAAACTGCGCGTGATATCCAGAAGGGCGCCCCCCTCCAACAGGATAAACGCCAGCATACAGGCAACGGCGGCAATCAGCCACGCGGGATTCGCACCGCCGATATAAGCCGCGAAATCGGAGAACGAAAAGTCCTTGATCTGCGCGGTGACCGCCCAGAAAGTCATGGCGGCGATCAGCACAAACAGCAGGGTAAAGAGCCAACTCTTCTTCCCTGTCGGCACTGCGGGGGTCGCCTCCTTTACGGTCGGCTCTTCCCGGAAAAGTTCCCGCTCGGTTTGCGGGTCACGGTTCTGATTCATTCACAATTCCTCAATCAAGCGTTGGGCGCACGTCCGGATAACAGTCGGGCGCGCGTTTTGCAAAAGACGGCTCCAGAGCGCGGAACAGGCGTTCCGTGCAAAACAATCGGGTCAGCAGATATCCGAGTTCCACTGCCAGAATCCCGCCGAGCACGTCGGGTAGATAGTGCTGTTTGATCAGCACGGTGGAGGCGAACACGCAAAGCGACAGCACCCCGTTGGAAATCCGCACGGACTTTGGCAGTTCCCGCACCTTCCACACGGCGCGGAAGGAAAGCCAACTCGCCATGCAATGGATGGACGGAAACAGGTTGTCGGGTTGGTCGATGCGGTAAATCCACCGCACGAGTGCGTTCCACAGCCCGCCGCCCGTAACTTCGGGGCGCACGATTACGGTCGGGAACGCCAGAAAACAGACAAGGCAAACGGTTTTTGCAATGAGGTTGACCGACAGCGTTTCATAGCAGAGCCTCCGATTATAACGCAGGGTCAGGAAGTACCCCAAACCCCATTGCAGATACGCGAGAACATAAAACAGGACAAAAAAAGGGACAAACGGAATCAGGCGGTCCAGCGGGGTCTGAAAAAAGGTTGTCACTACCGGACGATCCAACAGTCTGGTTCCGAAAAAGACAAAGTAATTATAAATCGGGATCACAGCCGACGGAATCCACGCATACGGAGGATAGAAGCGTGCAAAGACTTCCGCCGCTCTTGCAAAAGACTGTTTTTTCATGCTTCCTCCCATACGATTACTTCCTATAGTATACCATACTCTCCCCGGAAAGTCAACCTTTTTTCGCACATCGGAATTTTCTCCGAAAAAAATTGCAAAAACCTCTTGACAAACCGTTTTTTGTATGGTATACTGTTATCAGTTAGTTAAGACTAACCAGAAAGGAGCCGCCATGTCCGAAGCCTTGCTCATCGACAATGCCTCGCCAACGTTGGCGGGTCTGAAAACCGGAAATCTGTTCGCCTGCCCTGCCGAGGACATCGGCAGTCTGCGGGAAAGTCTGCGTCGGCTGAATCGGGTTCTCGTCCCGCGCGGCGTGCGGATTCTGCCCGTCCGGTATCTGGAAGAGCGCATTCTGATCTATCTCTACCGCCCCGCGCGGTTGCGGAAGGATCTTTCCAACGGCGTGGCGAAGGAGATTCTCACGTCGCGAGGCTACCCCGCCGAGGATTCCGAGCGCTGTGTGGTCGAGTTGATGCGCCGTTTGCGCGCAGACGGATCTTTCCCGCACGAGGTGGGACTGTTTCTCGGATACCCTTCCGAGGATGTGAGCGGTTTCATCACGAACGGTGCAAAAGGCGCGAAGTGCGTTGGCACATGGAAGGTTTACGGTGACGAAGCGGCGGCTCAAAAGAAATTTGCGCTTTACCGCAAGTGCACGCGCGTCTACCGCGAAGCCTACGGCAGGCATCGTTCGCTCTCCCGTTTGACGGTGCGCGCGCACTGACCTGTTTTGCAGAAGCATTCCGTCTGCCCGCTATCCGGCAGAATCGGAATTTCTGATACGCCGCGCAGGGTGTTGTTCCCCTCGCGGCACACACAACCACCCTCCTGAATGGGAATGGACTTGGGGGAAGGTGAGGAAGACCTTGGAGGCGCAGGAGACCCTCTTTCGGAGAGGGGCTAACGCGGTAAACCCGCTATTGACAAGATTTTGCGTTGCAAAATCTGTCACCTACCCTCCAAACCTCC
>URHR01000117.1 GCA_900547725.1 uncultured Eubacteriales bacterium | reverse complement strand
GGAGGGTAGGGAGACCCCTCCGAAAGGGGTCTCCCTGCGCCTCCAAGGTCTTTCCTTATCCCAACACAGGATACCCCGCAGCGGTGTGCGCCGCGATGAGATCATCGCAGAGGGAAACGATTTCGTCGGTCGAGAGCTGAGCGCCCGTGTGCGGGTCCATCATCGCCGCCTGATAGATCAGATCGCGACTGCCCGTGCGAGCCGCCTCAATCGTCAGCATCTGCGGGTAAATGTTCGAGGAATTCATCGCCGCAAGCTGAAGCGGGAGCGCACCCGCATAGGTCGGCGTAATGCCGCTCTTGTCCACCAGACACGGAACTTCCACGCACGCGTCATACGGCAGATTCGGAATCATCCCGCGATTGATGACGTTGCCGCCGATCTTGTAGGGAACGCCCGTTACAATCGCTTCCATGATGTGCGACGCGTACTCGCGGGAGCGCGTGTGCTGAACGTTGCCGCCCGCCATCAGTTCCTCCTTCTGCTGTTCCCACTTCGCAATCTGGTTCACACAGCGGCGCGGGTATTCGTCAAGCGGAATGTTGAATTTCTCAATCAGATCGTCGCGCCCCGCTTTGATGTAGAACGGGTTGTACTCCGCGTTGTGCTCGCTGCTTTCCGTGCAGTAGTAACCAAGCTTGTCAAGGTAGTCGAACCGAACCATGTCGCCATGCTTCTCGGTCGCGTTCTTTTCCTTCGCGCGGCGCTTGATCTCGGGGTAAAGATCGTTGCCGTCCTTGTCGGTAATCTCAAGCAACCATGCCATGTGGTTGATGCCCGCAATCTTCGTCCGACAGCCTTCCAGTTTGTCCTCCATGCCAACGTGATTCAGCAGATCGCGCGCGCAGACCTGCACGCTGTGGCAAAGTCCAACCGTCTTGACGTTCGTGTAGCGCTGCATATAGCCCGAGAGAATCGCCATCGGGTTGGTGTAATTGAGAAACCACGCGTTGGGGCAGACTTCCTCAATGTCGCGGGCAAAATCCTTCAGCACATGAATCGTCCGCAAGCCGCGGAAAATGCCGCCGATGCCGAGCGTGTCGGCAATCGTCTGGCGCAGACCGTACTTTTTTGGAACTTCAAAGTCGATGATCGTGCAGGGATCGTAAAGACCGACCTGAATCGCGTTCACCACAAAATCCGCGCCGCGCAAAGCATCTTTGCGTTGTTCCACGCCGAGATACTTGCGGACCGTAGCCTTGCCGTCGTTGATGCTTTCGTTCATCTTGGTAATCAGAAGATAGGACTCCTCCAAACGCTCCGCGTTGATGTCATAAAGGGCAACTTCCATATCGTGGAATTCGTCGCACATCATGGTGTCGCCAATCACGTTTTTGGAAAATACGGTGCTTCCAGCACCCATAAAGGTCAGCTTCATCGTGGTTTCCTCGCTTTTTCCTGAATTCCCGCTTCCTGCGGTGTCTCTTTTATGATACAACATTTTTTTCGGTTTGTCTATTGCATAACGGAAGAAAATATGGTATAATGGAACTACTTCGAGGGGCGGTGAGGAAATGGAACAGGCAAGGAGCGGTCGGAAATCCGATGTTTTGCTGATTAACCGACATTTTGCCGAACTGAACCCGGTGATTGTGGGGCAGGAGGTCTGCGCCCCGGGGCATCGGTTCGGACCGTCGGTCAGAAAATACGTCCTTTTGCATTGCGTGCTGTCGGGAAAGGGAACTTACACCTGCGGCGGGGTCACGTATCCTGTGGCGGCGGGGCAGATCTTCCGCATCCTGCCGGGGGAGGAGACGGTCTACCAAGCGGACACCCGCGACCCGTGGCACTATGCGTGGATCGGCTTTGACGGCAGACTTGCGGAGAAAATGGCAACCATGCCGCCTGTCTTTTCCGTGTCGGCAACGGTGACAAACCTGTTCCGCAGGAGCGCGGAGAATACCGACGCGTCCGTATTCGGGTTGACGGCAAACCTCTTCCGTCTTTACGACGAACTGTTTGCCGATCACACGCAGAACGGAAACGAGTATGTCCGCAGAATCCGAAGCTATATCGATGCGGCGTACATGAAAAAGATCAGCGTTGAGGGACTGGCGGAACAGTTGCACCTCAATCGCAGATATATGACGCGCCTGTTCCACGCGGAAACGGGCATGAGCATCCGTGACTACCTGCTCAGAACCCGGATGCGGGAGGCAACCGAATGTTTGCGCGCGGGGCTGTCGGTCGGAGAAACGGCGGAGCGGTGCGGATATGAGGATATGTTTCTCTTTTCAAGGTTGTTTCGCAAGACCTACGGGGTCAGTCCGTCCGGGTGGAAAAACAAGGAATAGGAGAGAAGAATATGAAGGTATCGGAAGTGAATTTCGGAACATATGACTATGTAAGAATCGCGGTTCTGCGGCACAGCGGACCGGAATACTGCGCGGCGGGCGCGGAGGATTACGTCAAGCGTACCTACGGGGAGCGGGAACTGGCAGAGGACGGCGTGACGAATGCGGACGGCTGGCTGACGCTGAAACTTGCGGAAACGGTCAAAAAGGAAGAAAAGCAATAAGCGCAATCCGATTATGAAACAAAAAAAGCAGCCCGTCCCGATCAACAGGGACGGGCTGCCGACCTGCCGTCATGCGTTGCGGCATCCCGCAAGAGCCGACGGCGCGTCAGGAGACCGAACGGAAGAAGTCAGCATCTTTCCGAACGGCGGAAATCGGAGAAATCCTTATTTCGTCTTAATGGAGTTCTCGTAGGACTCGATCATCTTCTTGACCATCTGTCCGCCGACCGAACCGGCCTGCTTCGCGGTGATATCACCGTTGTAGCCCTGCTTCAGGTTCACACCGACTTCGTTCGCAGCTTCCATCTTGAATCTCTCAAGAGCTTCCTTCGCTTCCGGAACCATAGCCTTGTTGCTTGCCATTGTTTTTGTTCTCCTCTTCTGAACGGTCCGATTCCGACCGTTCACCGAGGCGAGCGATCATGTATCTGCCGTTCGTTTATCTATATCATTGAGCGCGGTTTCCCGCCGCTCTGTTACTATTGTTCGCCGCATGTCCTCTTTTATGAATGGAAAAATTTTGTTCGCAACAACGGCGTAAGCGGTTTTCCGAAAGCTGTTATGCGATATTGCGGAATCGTCCAAAGCCGCCCGGCTTCTGAACTGCCCTCAATTATACGGACAGAACAAAAAGCCCTCTGCGGTTGCTCAAGTCTGTTAAAGCGGACTTGTGCAATTGCAGGCGGGGCTTTTTTGCGTTATTGTATTACGTCATTTCCGTCGCCATGCGGCAGAAGCGGGTGGCGGGCTGTGCTTCACCGTCCACCTGAATCGGGACAGGCTCGGTATAGCGGACTTCAATCCGATTGCCGCACAGAACCGTAACGTTGTTCCGATACTTTTCCGCCCGTCCTGCCGCGAGCGCGCGGAGGATGCGCGCGGCGCGCCATCTGCCTGCGTCGTGCAGGATCATGACCGAGATTCTGCGGTCGGCGCAAAGGCGGTTCTGTCTCGGGGTCGGCATGATACCGCCGCAGAATTTGCCTTGCGTTGCGGGGACGAGCCAGACCTTGCGGTAGGTGTGCGGAACGCCGTCCACGGTCACGGTGATATCGGTCGGTCGGTTTGGAAGGCGCGGGAGCTTGCTACTGCCAACGAAGTTGCTGACCCCGTTGAGAACGCGCAGAGAGCCGCGTTCGGTCTGCACGGTGGGCAGATTCCGCAGGTAGCGGTTGATGCGCACGGGCGGGTCGCCCGACTGCCGCCCGATGTCGTGCCAGAAGTCGTTATGCTGTCCCGTGGGGTAGTAGTAGATATCGTGGCGGAGCGGCTTGTTTCCGATGCCGTTGATGAAGTGCGCGAGCGTTCCGTCGCCGCCCGCGATCAGGACGGCGTCCTGCGGCGCGATTTTGGCGAGAAAGGAGGAGTAGCTGTCGATTTCGGTGATGTCGTAAAAGCGCATTTCGCAATCCTGCAACACGTCGGGCAGGTGCATGGCGCGTTCTGTTCCGTTGCCGCCTCCTGCCAATGGGTTGTAAAGGATGCGGTACTGTTTCATTTTTGCGCGGTCTCCGTTCCTGAGTCCTTTTTCTTGCCGTGACCGAACAGGTTGAACTTCGATTCCGTTCCCTCAACGAGCCGCCCGATGTTCGCCTTATGCCGCCAGATCAGCAACAGGACCGACACGGCGCAGATTGGCAGGACTGCGGTATGGGACGTTCCGAGGAAGCCCAGCGCGATGAGAAACGCGATGCCCGCGCTGATGGATGCGAGCGACATGAATTTGACGGTGAACAGCAGGAGCAGGAACACGCCGACGGCGATCAGCCCCGCGCGCCAGTCCACAAACCAGATGGACGCGAGCCACACCATAACGGTTTTGCCGCCCTTGAAGCGATACCAGACCGGGTAGGCGTGCCCGAGCATGGCGAACAGTGCGCCATAGGCTGCTCCGAGCTGGAAGTTGCCCCATGCATAGCGGACGAGGTATCCCGCAAACACGCAGGCGAGGATGCCTTTGCAGAGGTCGAGCAGAAAGACGAGCCATGCGAATTTCCACCCGTACACGCGCTTGAAGTTGGTAAACCCGGGATTCTTACTCCCCTGAGTGCGGATGTCCTGCCGATAGATCATCTTCGACAGCAGGATGGCGGGATTCACTCCCGCGAGAAGGTAGGGGACGATTGCCGCAAGTACAAATGCTAAGATTTTCATGTGTGTATTCCTTTCTGAAAAGCTAAGACCTTGGGACTCTGTCCCAAGCCCTGCTTAGGGGACTTCTTAAGGAAGAAGTAACGCTTCGCTACTGGCG
>URHR01000116.1 GCA_900547725.1 uncultured Eubacteriales bacterium | reverse complement strand
TGTCGCGTAAGCGACTGATGAGGGGGGATAAATCTGTACCAACCAATCATAGTTTCCCCAAAAAGGAAAGCATTTTGCAAATCTTCTTTCGCACTATACAATAAGGCAATGGGTGAGGGTGGGGAACCACTCAACATCGCGTTTGTTTGTTGGGGTAACGCCCCAAGGTCTCAGGAGGTGATTTTTTGAAACGAAATAACAGCCGGCTGAGGTTGGTGTCGTCCTTTCTGGACGGCTCGAAGCGGTGGTTTCTTGCCGCGATTCTGTCCACCGTCGGGCTGGCGCTGACCAATATGCTCACGCCGCAGATCGTCCGCGTGACGGTGGATTCTGTCCTCGGAAGCGAACCGTTCGATCTGCCGCCGTTCCTTGCCGACCTGCTCAATCGTCTCGGCGGGGCGGAGGTTCTGCGGGAAAAGCTTTGGATGATCGGCATTGTCATCGTCGGCATTGCCGTGTTCGGCTTCGCGTTCTTCTACGGCTCGCGCGTGTTCAATACCAAAGCCGCCGAAACGCTGGTCAAAACCATGCGGGATAAGGTGTTCCGCCACCTGTTAGCGCTTCCCGACGATTGGTACGGCAAGAACCGCACGGGAGACATCATTCAGCGCTGTACATCCGACATCAACATGGTCAAGGACTTCCTTTCCGAACAGCTTGTCTCGGTGTTCCGCATTGTCGTGATGCTTGCGCTGTCGCTGTTCTTCATGTTCTCGCTCCATGTCGGGCTGACCCTGATCGCACTGGCGGGCGTGCCGGTTCTGTTGACAACCTCGCTGATTTTCCATAAGAAGGTCAGTCCCGAATTCGAAATCTGCGACGAGAACGAGGGCAAGCTTTCCGCCATCGTGCAGGAGAACCTCACAGGCGTGCGGGTGGTTCGTGCGTTCGGGCGCGAGGTCTACGAAAAGGAAAAATTCGACAACCAGAACCGCTACTACATGGGGCTGTGGGATCGCGTGAACAAGATGTTCTGCCGCTACTGGAGCGTTGCGGATCTGATTGCCAACCTGCAGATCATGCTGTTGGTTGTGTTCGGCGCGGTCTTTGCCATCCGGGGCGAGCTGAGCGCGGGTGCGTACATCGCGTTTCTTTCCTATAACAGCTACCTGACGTGGCCCATCCGCCAACTGGGGCGGGTCATTTCCGAAATGAGCAAGGCGGGCGTGTCGCTCCGCCGCATCGAGGACATTCTGAACGCCGCGCCCGAGCGGGACGAGGACGGGGCGGAACACGTGACAACCGACTACCGCGGCGACATTGCTTTCGACTGCGTCAGCTTCTCCTTTGACGGCAAAACGCCCGTTCTGGAGGATGTCAGCTTCACCGTTCCCGCAGGCAGTACCGTCGGCATTCTGGGCGGTACCGGCTCGGGCAAATCGACGCTTGTGCGCCTGTTGGATCGCCTTTACCCTCTGCCTGAGGGGAGCGGGACGATTTCGGTTGGCGGAATCGATATCCGCCGCCTGCGCGCTGCGGAGCTGCGCTCCAACATCGGCTTTGTGTTGCAGGAGCCGTATCTTTTCTCCCGCACCATCGGCGAGAATCTGCGCCTTGCCAAGCAGACCGCAAGCGACGCGGAACTGCGCGCGGCGGCGCACATTGCCTGTCTTGACAGCGCCGTGGAGGGCTTCCCCTCGGGGTACGACACCTTTGTCGGGGAGCGTGGCGTAACGCTTTCGGGCGGGCAGAAGCAGAGAGCCGCCATTGCGCGGACGTTGGTGCAGGACACGCCGATTCTGATCTTTGACGATTCGCTCTCAGCGGTTGACACCGAGACCGACGCAACCATCCGTGCCCGTCTTGCGGGACGGGAGGGGCGCGCGACAACGCTTCTGATCTCGCACCGCACCGCAACGCTCATGCACACCGACCGCATTGTGGTTCTCGACCGCGGGCGGGTGGCGGAGATCGGAACGCATGAGGAACTGCTTGCGAAAAACGGCATTTACCGCCGCATTTACGATATTCAGAACGGAGGGGAGCGGCAATGAGCGAAAAGAAAACCGAAAAGCAGACGCATCTGAAGTGGTTCGGCATTCCGCGCCTGCTCCCGTTCCTCAAGCCGTACAGGCGGCTGTTTCTGCAACTGATGGTATTCGGGCTGATCAGCAGTCTGGGGGAGATCATTTACCCGCTCTTTCAGCGCTACGCAATCAACCACTACATTGCCGAGGGAACGCTTGACACGCTTCCCGTGTTCATTCTGCTGTACCTGTGCGTGATGGGACTGTCGGCGCTTTCGGTCTACCTTGCGCACGACGGTTCTGCAAAACTGGAAATCCGCGCGGCGCACGACATCCGCGAGACCTGCTTCCACCATTTGCAAACGCTGTCCTTCTCCTATTTCAATCAGAACAGCGTGGGCTACATTCACGCCCGCGTGATGAGCGACACCTCCCGCATCGGGACGTTGATTTCGTGGTCGTGCATTGACGGAGTGTACAATCTGACCTACATCACCGGCGCGGCGGCGGTCATGCTGTCGATCAACTGGCGCTTGGCGCTTCTGGTGCTTGCGGTGATTCCGCTGTTTGCGCTGACCATTGTGCTGTTCCAGAAAAAGGTTCTGCCGCTGAACCGCCGCGTGCGGGAAATCAATTCGCAGATCACGGGCGATTTCAACGAGGCGATCACGGGGGCTGAAACGGTAAAGACCATGAACGCCGAAGGGCAGATGGAAAAGGAATTCACCGCGCGAACCTCGCAGATGCGCAGAACCGCGACCACGGCGGCGCGTTGGCGGGCGATGTTCGGCTCGGCAATCACTTTTGCTTCCTCGCTTGCACTGGCGCTTGTGCTGTGGCGCGGCGGACAGATCACGGCGGCGGGCGTGATGGAGATCGGCACGCTGTCGGTATTCATTTCCTATGCGCTCGGCATTATGGAGCCTGTGCGCTGGCTGATTGACGCGCTCTCCGATCTTGTGACCACGCAGGTGAACATTGAACGTGTGACCAATCTGATTGCAACCGAATCCGACGTTGCCGACCGCCCCGAGGTGGTGGCGAAGTACGGCGACACGTTCCACCCGAAAAAGGAGAATTGGGAGTCGCTTCACGGCGACGTGGAGTTTGACGACGTGACCTTCCGTTATCCGGACGGCGAGGTGAACGTTCTGGAGCACTTCAGCCTGAAAGTTCCGCAGGGAACGAACGTTGCGATTGTCGGGGAGACGGGGGCGGGGAAGTCGACGCTGGTCAACTTGGTTTGCCGCTTCTATGAGCCGACGGCCGGGCGGATTCTGATTGACGGGCGCGACGCGCGGGAGCGGTCTCAGCTTTGGTTACACAGCAACATTGGCTACGTTCTGCAAACGCCGCACTTATTCTCGGGGACAGTACGGGAGAATCTGCTTTACGGCAACCCGGCGGCGACCGAGGAGCAGATCATGCGCGCGCTCCGGCGGGTATCTGCGGATGAGATTGTGGCGCGGATGGACAACGGGTTGGACAGCGAGGTAGGCGAGGGAGGCGACCGACTTTCCACGGGCGAGAAGCAATTGATCTCGTTTGCGCGCGCTCTGCTTGCCGACCCGAAGATTCTGGTTCTGGACGAAGCAACGGCTTCGATTGACACGATCACCGAGCAGAAGATTCAGAATGCGATCGGAGAGGTGATTGCGGGGCGGACGTCGTTTGTGATTGCGCACCGTCTTTCAACGATCCGGCACGCGGATGTCATCTTGGTGGTATCCGACGGCAAGATCATTGAGCGCGGCACGCACGCCGAGCTGATGTCGCAAAAGGGTGCGTACTACAACCTTTACACGCGCCAGTTCGAGGAGGATGCGACCCGCAGGATGTTGGACGGGGAGTAAGACCTTGTGGCTCTGCCCCAAGCCCCGCTTAGGAAACTTCTTTCAAGAAGTTTCCTAAGGACCTTCAAGAACTTTAACGAAGGGGATTTTGGGTTCTTTCCTTATAAGGTACAGATTTTGGTGTAGCCATATTCCGTGCTGCTGTTTCCGGCTGCTCCGAGCCGCATTCCGCCAGCGAAATGCGGACGTTTACACTCTCTCCGCTACCGGATAGAAGTGGTAGGGGAGTTCGTTGTTGATTGACTGCCCTCATCCGTCACCGCAGGTGACGGATGAGGGCAGATAGGCATATCATTCAGGGGAGAAAGGAACGGAAAAACCATGAATTCAGCATCCGTTCAACGGCATCCGATTGCGCCTGTGTTTGACGGCGGAAGCCGCGTTTTGATTTTAGGGAGCTTTCCGTCGGTGAAGTCGCGGGAGGAGATGTTCTACTATGCGCACCCGCAGAACCGTTTCTGGCGGGTTCTTGCGGGGGTGGTACGGGATGCAGTCCCGTGCACGGTCGACGGGAAAATGCAATTTCTGCTGTCTCACGGGATTGCGCTTTGGGATGTGATTGCGTCCTGTAAAATCCGCGGGTCATCGGACAGCAGTGTGACCGATGTGATACCGAACGATCTTGCGCCGTTTTTCGCCGCTTCTCCGGGGCTTCCCGTGGCGGTGAACGGCAAGACCGCCGAGCGGTTTTACCGTCAGTTTGATCTGCCGCAAGGCTATCCCGAGCCGATTGTTCTGCCGTCTACCAGTCCCGCTAATGCTGCATGGTCTCTCGACCGTTTAACGGAGGCATGGCGAACCGCTCTTGCGCCGTTTCTGGAGGGAAATAAGGGATAGGCGGACGATCCGTTGCAACGAAGACAAAAAGACAGACCCCCGCACAGACATCTGTGCGGGGGTCTCAGACTGTAGACAAGGCAGTGAAAGTTTTCGCCCGCCTTTTTCAAAAGGCGGCGCAGTCGAGGGCGCGAA
>URHR01000115.1 GCA_900547725.1 uncultured Eubacteriales bacterium | reverse complement strand
TTCTTGAAGGTTCTTAGGAAACTTCTTTCAAGAAGTTTCCTAAGCAGGGTTTGGGGACAGAGTCCCAAGGTCTTTCCCGAGGTCTTAATATGAAAAAAACAATTCTGACCATTCTCTGCGCGGTCGCCCTGATCGTTGGGCTGACGGGGTGCGGAGGGTGTAGTAAAGCACCGAAAATTGACGACGTGTTTGATCGGGTCGTCGAACTGACGGAAGAAGCAAGACAGCTGAACACCGCGTTTTACGGCGCGGGACTGCCGACATACGATAAGAAATCCCCGATCTATCGGGACGTCTACGACGCGGATATGTCCACCTATAAACAGGACTACAGCATCGTCGACCCCAGATGCGGATTGGGGTCTGTCGCGGAACTGAAGGAAGCGGCGGAAAAGGTCTATAGCCCCGAATTACTGAAAATGCAGGTCTATCCCGCAGTTTTTGACGGACTGACCGCCACCATCGGCGGCGCTTCCGCCATCGCGGTGGCAAGATATCAGGAGGAAGGCGGCAACCTCTATTGCCTTGACAGCGCGAAAAAGGAGACAAGAGCCGAACTGGTGTTCGACTACGGAACGATGAAGATTATCCGGCCGAGCAATGCAAAAAGAGTCCTGCTCACCGTGGATGCGTGGGAGGTCGGGAAGCCGGAGGAGAAATTCTCTTACCGCCTGATCCTCGCCAATGTTGACGGGGTCTGGTATCTGGATAAGCTGACAGTCTGATGGGCGGTCTGAAAAACGAAACAGAAACGCGGCGATCGGAAGATCGCCGTTATTCTTTTTGTCTGCATCCAATCAAAGAATAAGAATTGATTTTAATATTGATTAGAAGCAAGCAAAACGTCCCGAAAGACAAAAGAATGTCCCGAACGTCATGCGACATCCGGGGCATTCTTGCTTTTGGTTTATCCGAACCGATTACTCGGTCTTTTCCGCGCTGTCGGAAACTTCGGCAGGCGCAACTTCTTCGGTAGCTTCTGCCGTTTCGACAACAGACTCAACAGGCTCAACAGGCTCGACCGTTTCCGTCTCCGCAGAAACCGCTACAGCTTCCGCAGGTTCTTCGGCAGATTTCTCGGTCTCGGGCGCAACGGGAATCGCGCCGACCATCATCTTGACATAGCCCGCTTCAACCATCTCGTCCTGCGACATCACCGGCAGACGGTAGTCGGTGGGGTCGGCTTCCAAACGTTTGAGCTGCAACTCTTCGCCGCAGATCTTTTCAATCAGCTCCAGCGCGTGCTTGAACTTCCGCTCGCCGCGGATCTTCATCAGCACAGGCGTTGCGGCGTACTTCTTCTTCGCGGACATATCCTTGAAGTTGTACTTCGTGTCAACAAGCGACTGCGGGTCAATCGCAAGGTAAAGGTAGAGTGACTTGGTCTTGACGTCCATACGCGCCAGCTTGGTTCTGCCCTTGTTGAAGGCTTCATAGCCCCAACTGGTGCGGCATTTTACGCCCTTGTAGGCAAGAAGCGCGTTTTTCAGCTCGTTGTAGTACCCTTTGACGGTGTCCTCGGCAAGCGCCATTTTGGCAAGGAAGCTCTTGCGATAGCGGTAAACAAGCGTGACTTCGCCGCGCTTCTCCTGCTCCAGAAGCTCCGCATACGCTTCCGGGTTGGCTTTTGCGTCGATATAAACAATCCGCTGACCGCCGAGCATTGCGGGTGCTTCCTCCGCTCCGGAGTCCTCGGCGTTTTCGTCGTCCTCGGAATCCTCTTCGTCGGAATCCTCTTCCTCGTCATCCTCTTCGGGTTCTTCGGGTTCTTCTTCGGTCAGATCGGCATACGCCGCGGCAGCGGGTTCTTCCGCAATCGCTTCTTCCAAGGCTTCGTCCACTGCCTCTTCGGCTGCTTCCTCGTCCTCTTCGGTCAGTTCGATCGGTTTCTCGCCTTCGGACAGCACCGAATCGCGGATATCCGCAATGACCGCGTCAATCTCCGCGTTATCCGCTTTTCCGGTTTCAAGCGGCTGTTCGGATTTCTCCAGTTCTTCTTCCAATTCCGCCGTGACCGCAGGGGAGATGTCCTCTTCGGTCAGTTCAATCGCGTCGGACGCGTCTGCGGAGATGTTCTTTGCTTCCTCGAAAGCGGCGTAATACGCGGCTTTCTTCACGCTCTTTTCGTCGGCTTCGCGGATGCTGTCCGCGTCGGTTCTGCGGTCGGCTCTCTGTTCCACCCGATCCGCCAACTCGCGCGCCACATCGTCATCCTCGGCGATTACGGGCGCTGTTTCCCCGCAGGATGCGGCAACCGTTTCTCCGTTGGCAGTTTTGGCAGTTTGGGCAGGTTGCGCCGCTCCGGGATGTACATCTGCCCGGCTCTGTGCCTGTGCGCGCTGTTCCCTGAGATCCGCAAGGCGGATATCGTACAGAACCTCGTTGATTGCGCGGTTCAGTTCGCGCTTTTGCTCTGCGGCGGCTTTTTCTTCTTCCTCTTTTGCGTACCGATCAACGGCTTCCGCAAAGGTTTTCGGTTCGTCTTCCTGCGTCCGCATTTCGGGCAGATTGGGGTTCAACGGGATAACGGTTGGCTTTTCGTCTTTTCTCTGCGCCCGCTGTGCCCGCACGAGGTAGACCAAAGCGACAACGAGGACTGCGACCGCCAGAATGATTGCTGTCATGCCGATTGGCGTGAACCAGAACGGCGCGGCGGTCGCCGTTTCGCTTCCCTCCGCGTATGCGGGGACTGCAAGCAGGACTGCCGCAAGGGTCAGGAGCAGGACTGACAGCGCAATTTTTGCAATTCGTTTCACTTGCATTCTTCCCATTCTCTGTCACCTTTCCATGATAAATATCCATCTTTCTTCTATTATACCACACCCCTTTCTTCTTGTCAAGGTTTTTTTCGCAAAATTAGGGAAAGACCTTGGAGGGAGAGGGGAAGACCTTGGAGGGAGAAGGGACCCCCTTTCGAAGGGTGTCCCTTCTCCCTCCAAACCTCCCTCATCTTCCCCGAACTTCCCCCAAGAGCACCCGCCTTGGCATGGTGAAATTTTGTTTCGCGATGTTTGGTGCGGGTGCTCTCGGGGGAAGTTTTTGTCGCTTGGGGAGGTACGGACTTGCTGCAGAGTGCGGCTGTCGCGCACGTTTGGTAGACGGGTTGCGCGGAACGACACACGGGTCTTTCCGTTTTGGTTGAAAGATTATTTCTATGAAGAGTGCAGATTTATCCGACCGTTGATTTTGCTCGTCGCGCCGAATCCTGTGCAGAAAAGCGCGCAAGGTGTGCCAAACAATGAACAAAATGTAATATTTCTTTGTATGAACCGCCTTGCGCGGGGAAAAACTTGACATTGGGGAAAAGCTGTGTTATAATATAGGGTAACATTACGGATGAGGTAATTGGATATGAAACACACCGAGATCAGGGCGCTGTTTGGAGCGCCGGAACAATATATCGGACAGGTTGTCACGGTTTGCGGCTGGGTTCGCACGAGCGCCGAGGTCAAGCCGATGACCTTTGTTCAGCTGAACGACGGCTCGACGACGACCCGCAATCTTCAGCTGACCATTCCGCAGGAGTCGTTCACCGACGAGGAATACGCGGCGCGCATCAAGCCGGTGTTGGTGCACGGCTGTTCGCTCCGCGCAACGGGGACGATTGTTGCCTCCGAGCGCAACGTCATTGAGCTGGAGACGACCGATGTGGAGCTGCTGGGCGCTTGCCCTTCGGACTATCCGCTCCAGAAAAAGAAGGCGAGTGCCGAGTTCCTGCGGACGATCCCGCATCTGCGCACGCGGACGAATCTGATGAAGACCTGTATGTCCATCCGTTCCACGCTTGCGTATGCGGTTCACGACTATTTCCACAAGAACGGTTACGCCTACATTCACACGCCGATCATCACGGCGAGCGACTGCGAGGGTGCGGGCGAGATGTTCCGCGTAACGACCCAACCGTGGAATGCGGCGGCGAAGAGCGAGGAAGAGTACTACGCAAACGATTATTTCGGCTGCAAAGCGGGCTTGACGGTCTCTTGCCAGTTGGAGGGCGAGATGGCGGCTTTGGGCGGCATGGGCAAGATCTACACGTTCGGACCGACTTTCCGCGCCGAAAAGAGCGGCACGGTGCGCCACGTTGCGGAGTTCTGGCACGTAGAGCCGGAGGTTTGCTTTGTCGATCTGGACGGCATCATTGAGATTGCGCAGGATTTTATCAAGTCGATTATCCGCTACACGCTTGAGCACTGCCCCGACGAGATGGCGTTCTGCGACAAGTTCGTCGAACCGGGTTTGTTGGAGAAGCTGAACCATGTTGTCAGTACGGATTTTGCGCGTGTGACCTACACGGAGGCGGTTGAAATTCTGCAGTCCTGCGGCAAAAAGTTTGAGTTCCCCGTAACATGGGGGTGCGATCTGCAAAGCGAGCACGAGCGCTATCTGACGGACGAGCACTTCAAGTGTCCTGTTTTTGTGACCGACTACCCGAAGGAGATCAAGTCGTTCTACATGAAGCAGAACCCCGACGGCAAGACGGTTGCGGCGACCGACCTGTTAGTGCCGACGGTTGGCGAGATCATTGGTTGCAGCGAGCGTGAGACCGATCTTGAGAAGCTGACGCAGGCGATGATTGCGCGCAACATGCCGCTTGAAAACTACAAAGATTATCTGGACACGCGGAAGTACGGCACGGTGGAGCACAGCGGCTTTGGCTTGGGCTTCGACCGCATGGTGATGTATATCACGGGCATTGGCAACATCCGCGACGTCCTCCAATTCCCCCGCGCTTACAAGAAGATTTATTGATGGGGAAGGGGAAAGACCTTGGAGGGAGAGAGCCCCCTCTTGAAAGACGGGGCTCTCTCCCTCCAAA
>URHR01000114.1 GCA_900547725.1 uncultured Eubacteriales bacterium | reverse complement strand
GGAGGGAGAGAGCCCCCTCTTTCAAGAGGGGGCTCTCTCCCTCCAAGGTCTTTCTTCCCCTCCAAGGTCTTTTTTCGCCTTACCCCTTCGCGGCGGCGATAAGCTCTTGTTTTTTGGCTTCGAGATCGGCTTCAGCCTTTTCAATGTCGGACTTGTGAGCCGCTTCGAACTCGGCGAAGAAATTGTCCTTTGCCTTGTTCAGCGTGTCCTCCAGATTCTGCGCCTCGGCGGTCAGCTTCGCGGAAATATCTTCGTTCTCGCGGAGCTTCTCTTCCAATGCCTTGAGTTGAGTCTCTATCTCGCGCAGTGCCGCAATCGCGGTTTCCATAGCCTTGTTTGCGGCAGCGCCCGCGTCCTCAACAGCCTTGAGCGCCTTGTTGTAGGTCTCTTCGCTCAGTTTGAAGGAAGCGGAAATCTCGGCGTAGGTCTTGTCGCCGTCCTTGACGGAGAAAATCAACTTCTTCTCTTTCAGCAGATCTTCCTTCGCGTCGCGCAGACTTGCAAGCGCCTTCTGGTAAGCCGACTCGGGGTCTACAAGCAGGGAGTAACGCAACTCGTCCAGCGTGTCAATCGACGTGCTGTACGCAGCCAGAGCCGTAGAGTAACCCGACATCAGAACCTTGTAGGTCGCGCCCATACCGCTGATGATGTCAGCGGTTGCCTGCTTTTCCACAAACGAAATCTTGTAATCCTTCGCGCGGTAGTATGCCTCGCGCATCTCGGCGGTCAGAAGCTGGGCGGTCTCAATCCGTCCCGCCGCCAGAGCCTTGTAAAGCTGCTCCTCGGTCATGTCCTTCACTTCGTCCTCGGTGAAAAGACCGTCCGCAATTACCACTTTGCGCATCTCGTCCAGCGTTTTCGCCTTGACGGATTCCACCGTGGCGGTGATTTTGTTGTCCTTGAGGTACTTTTCCACATCCGACTTCACGTTCTTCGCCAGTTCCTTGGCGTAGTCCGAGTTGCCCGAAACCGAAATCTCGACCTTCTGGCTTTCGTCGGTGTTTTCCACATGGATTTCACCCTTGACAAGGTAGCCCGCGTCGGTTGCGAGACTGACTACCATCCGGGTTGCTTCCTCGGGCGTTTTGCCCACAAAGGCTTCGCCCGCAATGAGAATGCTGCCGTCGTCGTTCAGTGCGGTGACCGATACCACCTTGTTCTGATCGTCAACCATGAATTCCACACTCGGGTTGATGTCAACGGTCATGCGGGTGTAAGTTCCTTCGGGCGGGGTCGGCTCGCTCTTCTTGCAGGAGGCGAGCGGGAGAGCCATGCCGATCAGGAGGCAGAGACACAGGGCGAGAGATAAGCATTTGATTTTCATAAAAATTCTCCTTTCCAACGGATTTTTTCCGTCGTTATGCTACTATTATAACATATCCGAACGCGCCGTGCAAGGGGGAGAACGCAAAATTTCCGCTTTTTTACAGTTCCGAAACGAATTTCAAACCCGCTTCACACAGGAATGTCGGGTTTTTTGACTTCTCCCGAAATGCGCTCCGAAATCAGACGGTAGACCCGCTCGGGGTTTGAAATCATCTCAAACGTGCCGCCCGCAAGCCGCGCGCGCCGCCCCGCAACATAGTTCATGTTTTGCAGAACCATGGATTCGGGGGAGACCAGTTCAATCGTTCCCGAGCCGTTCCGGACATGGCGGAGCATCACGCCCGAGAGGCGGGAGAAGGCGTATTCCAGGCAGTCCGTTCCGTGCGGCGTGTCGTAAAGGATCAGCGCGCGGGTCTCGGTAACGGCGTAAAGCGTGGTTTTGCCTCTGCGCGCAATGCCGAAGGTGAGAAACCACAGCATTACGCCGCCAACCAGCAGGAAGGGGATCCCCGCAAGCGCGAACAGCCCGCCCAGACGGGCGGCAATCACCATCCACGCAATGACAAAGCCGAGCCAGAACAGCACGCCGAAAATAAAGACCAGCGGCGGGTGGTAAGAAGCGTTTTCGTAAGGCGTTCCTGTCCAGAGAACCGTTTCGCCGTCGCGCAGATAGGTTTTCAGGGTCAGCGCAGGCGACCGCTTTCCGTCGCGGTATACGTTTTTCATGGTTTTGTTCCTCCTGTGTGGTGAGACGTTACGAGCAGGTTATTCCGGCAGCTTCATATCGCCTTCGTGAATCCAACCGACGCGCCGCAAAAGCAGGCAGAACAGGGTGGAGAGAACGGCGGGAAGCACAAAGCAGATCAGCGCCAGTCCAACCCAGTCAAACGCGGTGACGGGGTCGGGATACGCGGGATCAAGCCAACCGAGGATGATGCCGACAGGGCCGAGCATCCCGCATGTGCCCATTCCCGAGTTGATTGCCGCGCCGTACATCCGCATCCGGAACAGGCAGCTTGCCATAGGACCTGTAATCATGGACGCCAGCGTGGGGGGAATCCAGATGCGCGGATTGCGCACAATGTTGGGCATCTGGAGCATACTGGTTCCGATTCCCTGCGAAACAAGCCCGCCCCAACGGTTTTCGCGGAAACTCATAACGGCGAAGCCGACCATTTGCGCACAGCAACCCGCAACCGCCGCGCCGCCCGCGAGCGCAAGTCCTTCGTCTCCCGAGACGATACCCGAAAGCCCGAGCGCCGCGCAGATTGCCGCGCTGCTGATGGGGAGCGTGAGCGCGATGCCGACCAGAGCCGAGACCAGAATGCCCATCACGAACGGCTGGCAGGTCATGGCAAAGGAGATGCCCGCGCTGACCACGCCGACCGCCTTTCCGATAAACGGCGCGCACCAGATCGAGATCAGACCGCCGACCAGAATGGTGACGAACGGGGTGACGAGGATGTCAACCTTGGTCTTTTTGGAAACCAGCATACCGACCTCGCAGGCAATGACGGTGATGACAAGGACGGCAAGCGGTCCGCCCGCGCCGCCGTAAGAGTTGGCGAGCCACCCAACCAGCGCGGAGGAGTAGACCACAAGGGGCGCCGCTTTGAGGGAAACCGCGATCGAGACTGCCATTGCAGGTCCTGCGACCTTTGCCGCGTCCTTGCCGATCTGCCCGAGAACCGACAGCCCGGGGATCATTCCGAGCGCGTTGAAGATCGTTCCGATCAGAAGGGAAGCGAACAAACCGAACGCCATTGCGCCCATTGCGTCGATGAAGTAACGTTTCGACAGCTTTTTCCAGAGTTCCATACTTGCCACTTTTCTCCTTTAAGGGGTTTTCTTCATTATACCACTTTTTCCCCCGCTTGACAAGGTGCAAATGTAACAAAGATTCAGCCTGCGGGCGATGTCCCGAACCCCGCTCCGGGGATTCCTGAACGAAATTCCCCGAAAGCCCTTAAAATTTCCTGCAGGCGGGATTCTCTACGGAATCCCGCCTGCAGGAAAATTCTTGAAGGTTCTCAGGGGACTTCTTTTAAGAAGTCCCCTGAGTGGGGTTCGGGGCAAAGCCCCGAGGTATAGTCTCTAAAACGGCAGAATCATGGAAGCGACGGTGAAATAGATCATCAGCACGAGCGCGTCCACGATGGTGGTAATGAACGGGCTTGCCATCACGGCAGGGTCGAAGCCGAGCCGCTTTGCGCCGATCGGGAGCAATGTTCCCACGATGTTCGCAATGACAATCGCAAAGAACACGGTCAGGCAGACGATGCCGCAGATGATCAGATTGTTCTGCAGTACGCCGCTTTCCAACATGGAGGTTGCATGGAAGTGGAAGTCCACCGCAAACACTTTGAAGAAGGTTGCCACGGCGAGCGTTCCGCCGCACAACAGCGAAACGCGGAACTCCTTCCACAGCACGCGGAAGACATCGCGCAGGCGGATCTCGCCAAGCGACAGTCCGCGGATGATGGTAACCGAGGTTTGTCCGCCCGCATTTCCGCCCGTGTCCATGAGCATGGGGAAGAATGCGGTCAGGATGGCGTATGCGCCGATGGCGGTTTCGTAGTGGGTGATGATGGTACTGGTAAAGGTTGCCGAGACCATGAGAAGCAGAAGCCACGGGACGCGCTTTTTCCACGTCTCAAAGACCGACGTTTTGAGGTAGGATTTATCGCTCGGCAGAATTGCCGCCATTTTTTCGATGTCCTCGGTCGCCTCGGCTTCCAGAACGTCCAGTGCGTCGTCAACCGTGACCAGACCCACGAGACGTTCCTCCATGTCCACAATCGGCAGGGCGATCATATCGTAGTGGGAAATGAGGTTTGCAACCGTTTCGCGGTCGTCGTGCGTGTGGGCGAAGATGACGTTTTTGTCCATGATATCGCCGATCAGCTCGTCCGGAGAGGCGAACAGCAGTTGTTTGAGGGGCACCACGCCCTTGAGAATCCGTTGGTTATCGGTGACGTATGCGACGTAGATGGTCTCCTTGTCGAGACCCGTTTTGCGGATATGTTCGATCGCCTGCGCGCAGGTCATGTTTGCCCGCAGGTCGATGAACTCGCTTGTCATTACGCTTCCCGCGCTGTCCTCGGGGTAGGCGAGGTAGCGGTTGATTTCCGCTCTCGTTTCCTTTGTGGCGTTACGCAGTACCCGTTTGACGACGTTCGCCGGCATTTCCTCCAACATATCCACGGCGTCGTCGGTGTAAAGCTCTTCAAAAATTTCGCCGATCTCGCGATCCGAGAGCGTTTCCACGATGTTTTCCTGAATGTCGGGGTCAAGCTCCGCAAAGATTTCCGCCGCGGCGTCCTTCTTCAGCATTCGGAAGACAACGGTCTGCTGTCTCGGTTCGAGCGAGGTCAGAAATTCCGCCGCGTCCACGCGGTTCATTTCGTCGATTTCGTGCATGAAGGAGGAGTACTGTCGACTTCGGAACAATTCCGCCAGCTTTTCAAATTTCTCTTCGTTCGTGTTTTCCTCTGCCATGAGTGTTTCCTCCTTTCTTAAGACCTTGGGACTCTGTCCCAAACCTAAGACCTTGGGACTCTGTCCCAAGCCCTGCTTAGGGGACTTCTTAAGGAGAAGTC
>URHR01000113.1 GCA_900547725.1 uncultured Eubacteriales bacterium | reverse complement strand
CCCCCTCTTTCAAGAGGGGGCTCTCTCCCTCCAAGGTCTGCCCTACCCCTTCCGCAACATCCGTACAGCCGTGCGGATGTCGTCCATGCGGTAGCCGTAGCGGTATAGGCAGGCAATCATACGGCGTTCCTCATCACCGCTTTGCGGCAGAGTGTCGTATTGCTTTTCGATCAGACGGCGACAGTTTTCCGGGAAGTCAACCTCGGAAAGAACCTCGGGTAACGTCTCCATCGCCTCGCGGGAAAAACCGCGCGCATAGAGGTGATTCCGTATCCGTCCTTCTCCCCATAGCTTCCGTAAACACTTCTCCACCTCGCGCCGCAGATCGCCTTCCTCGTCAATCAGACCAAAAACCGAAAGCCGAGCCGCCGCCGTCTCCGATTCCTCGCGGCTGTAGCCGTGCCGCATGATCTTCCGTACCAACATCAGGCGCGTGTTCGCACCGTAGGCAAGCAACTTCTCGCCGCACCGCATCGCGCCAAAGAGACGAGTCGCCGCTTCCAAAGCCTCGAATTCTTCCTCGGTAACAGTTCCCTTCCTCGGCTTCAGAACCGCGTAGTCGGAAACGCCGATCACAAGCGTGCGATGCTCCGAGCGGGTTCCCGCCGCAAGAAGCACCGAAATCGCAACCGCATCGCCGCCGCTCTGCTCCCGAATGTCCCCCACCGTGATAACCAACGGCGCGGGGCGATTCTCTCCGTCTGTCACTTAGGATTCCTCTCCGTCTCCGCCGTCAAGTTGCAGGTCGAAATCGTCGCCGTCGTCCACCTCAAATTCCTCCTCGGAATTGTTCGGCAACGGACTGTCGTCCATCTGCGCACGAACTTTTTCTTCAATCTCAGCCAGCAACTCAGGATTACCTTCCAACATCTTGCGGACGTTTTCCTTGCCCTGCCCGATGCGGTCGCCGTTGTAGGAGAACCACGACCCGCTTTTCTTGATGATGTCCATCATGATTGCAAAGTCCAGAATCTCGCCCGAACGCGAAATGCCCTTGCCGTAAAGAATGTCAAACTCCGCCACGCGGAACGGCGGCGCAACCTTGTTCTTCACGATCTTGCACTTGACGTGGTTGCCGTAAATGTCGTTTCCGTCCTTCAGCTGCTCGGTCTTACGGACGTCAATCCGAACCGAAGCAAAGAATTTGAGCGCCCGTCCGCCGGGGGTCGTCTCGGGGTTGCCGTACACCTGCCCCACCTTTTCACGGATCTGGTTGATGAAAATCACCACACAGTTGCTCTTGGAAATCACGCCCGAAAGCTTCCGCATCGCCTGCGACATCATGCGCGCCTGTACGCCAACCATCGACTGCCCCATGTCCCCGTCGATTTCCTGACGGGGAGACAGCGCCGCAACCGAGTCGATGACAATCGCGTCCACCGCACCCGAGCGAGCGAGCGCCTCGCAGATTTCCAACGCGTCATCGCCGCTGTCGGGCTGGGAAACAAGCAGATCGTCAATGTCCACACCGAGCGCCTTTGCATACACAGGATCAAGCGCGTGCTCCGCATCAATGAATGCGGCAGTCCCGCCCGTTTTCTGCACCTCGGCAACAATGTGGAGCGCGACCGTCGTTTTACCGGAGGATTCCGGCCCGAAGATTTCCACAATCCGTCCGCGCGGAACGCCGCCGATTCCGATTGCATAGTCGAGCGAGAGCGAACCGGTGTGAACCGCCTGCACCTCCATGTGGCGGTTCTCCCCCAGACGCATGATCGAGCCTGCGCCAAACGTCCGTTCAATCTGCGTTAAAGCCGTTGCAAGCGCCTTCTTCTTCCCCTCCGCGTCAAGATCGGTGGGAACAGGCGGTTTCGTTTTTTTATTGGAAGCCATCTCAAATCCATCCTTTCCGGGCGACACCCGCCGCCCGTTTGTCTCTTCGGGAATATGATACCACATTTTCCCCCGTTTGTCAAGGCTTTTTCCGATATTTTATTCCGAAAATGGAGTTCGGAATAACACTTTTCTATTTTTGTTCCTGTAACTATGATGAATTATTCTATTTTCGGAAGATATCAGCCTTCCGGCAGTCCAAAAATGAGCCTTTCAAATCAGAAAAGTACCTTTTTTGATTCCAAGCATCGCCGTTGTACACATCGGGTTCAAAATAAACTTCGTTTTGTTCATTTTTTGTTTGCAATCATACAGAGTTCAAACCGTAACTCCAAGTAACTACATCACTCTTTCTATCCGGTAGCGGAGAGAGCGCAAGCTTTAGCAGCCGGAATTCGCAGCACGGAATACGGCTACATCAGAATCCGCACAACAAAAAAGAGGATCAAAAATCCCCTTAGTTGAAGTTCTTTCGGTCACAGGGGGGCAGTTGCGTTGCAACTGCCCGTAGCGAAGCGTTGCTTCTCTTCAAGAAGCCCCTTGTGGGTTCGGGCAAAGCCCGAGGTCTTGGTTCGGGACAACGCCCCGAGTCTTACCCCAACAGATTTTCCAACTCGGTCAGCGCGTTGTCGAATTCCTTCAAAGCACCCGCAACCGCGTCGGGCTTCGTCAGATCAACACCCGCAATCTTCAGCTCCTCCAGCGGGTAGTCCGAGCCGCCCGTCGACAGGAAGCGCAGATAGTCCGCCGCGCCGTTATGGTTCAGAATCCGATCCGCAATCGCAACCGCCGAGCTGAAGCCCGTCGCGTACTGGTAAACATAGAACGCATTGTAGAAATGCGGAATCCGTGCCCACTCAATGTCCTGCAACTCGTTGATGACCGCGCCCTCGTAGTACAGCTCGTTCAGCTTGCGGTAAATCCCGTTCAGGGTTTCGGCGGTCAGCGGCGTGCCGTTCATCTCCGCGTCGTGCGCCTGCCGCTCAAACTCCGCAAACAACGTCTGACGGAATACCGTCGTGCGGAACCCTTCGAGGAAGTGGTTGAGAATATACGCCCGCTTCTTCGGGTCGGTCTCGGTTTTCAGCAGATACTTCGACAGCAGAACCTCGTTCACCGTCGAGGCAACCTCCGCCACCATGATGCGGTAGTCGTGGTTGGCAAAGTCCTGCGTGGTGTCCGAGAACCACGAATGCATCGAATGCCCCAGCTCATGCGCCAGTGTGAACGCGTCGTCCAACTTGTCGGAGTAGTTCAGAAGCACGTACGGGTGCACGCCGTAAACGCCGCAGGAGTACGCGCCCGTGGTCTTGCCCCTGTTCTCGTAAACGTCGATCCAACGCTCCGAGAACGCGCGGTCAAGCAGCTTGCCGTATTCTTCGCCGAGCGGCTTGGTCGCTTCCTTCACCAGTTTCTGCGCGTCGGCATAGGGAATCTTCATGTCAACGTCCGCCACAATCGGGCAGTAGAGGTCATACATATTCAGTTCTTTCAGCCCGAGCACCCGGCGGCGCAGTTCCAGATACCGCCGCATGGTGGGCAGTCCGCTATGAACCGCCTCAATCAGCTTGTCGTATACGCTGACCGGCGCGTTGTCCGCAAACAGCGCACGCTCGCAGGTAGAACCGTATCCGCGCACGCGGGTATAGTAGTTGTCCATCTTCACGCTTCCCGCGTACATCGCGGCAAACGTGTTGATATACCGCTTGAACTCGCCGAAGTAAGCCTCGAAGGACTCCTTGCGGACTCTTGCGTCGCCGCTTTCACGGAACACACCGAAGTTGCCGTGCGTGAGGGTGACCGTCTCGCCGTTCCCGTCCTTGATTTCAGGGAAGGTCATATCCACGCTTTCCAGCATCTTGAACGCGTCGGAAGTTCCGCCCGCCGCGTCGGAGAGCATAGCGAGCATCTCCTCGGAATGGCGATCCAAGGTATACTTGCGCATTCTGTCGGTATCTTCCAGTGCGTGACGGTAGGTTTTCAGCGCGGGGTCTGCCATCATTTCCGCGAGTTTCTTCTCGTCAATGGAGAGAATTTCAGGACCGACGAACGCGGCAACCGTGGAGAGACGGACCAGAAGGTTGGTCGCTCTTCCGTTCATTGCCTGGTAGGTCGGATCGCCGTTGTCGACATTCATGCGGAGCATGGAGTAAATATAAAGCACCTCAACCTGTTGCGAGACCCCGGTAATCAGATCCAGCGCGGCTTTCATGCCGGCAACCGATTTCCCGAGCGTACCCGCGAGGGCGGGGATTTTTTCAACTTCCTCCGCCGCCTTTTTATACGCGGCTTCCCACGCCGCGTCGTCGGCGAAGATATCGGAGAAATTCCATGTAAATTCTTTTTTTGCTTCGGCTCTTGTTTGCAGTGCCATCGGAAACACCATCCTTTTCTTCGGAATTATCTTTCCCTTGTATTGTATCACATTTTGCAAGAATTGTAAAGGGATTTTGCAAATTTTTCTTTTTCGGGATTCGACAGACCTCCGCACGGGTCGACGGTTTCCGCCATATCCTGTCAGCGGGGGAAAAAACTTCCTCCCGCAAGTCCGTTCCGCGGCGATTAAAGCCGTTCCGATCGGACAAAAATAGCAGTACAACGGAAAAGAAAGGATGAACGATATGAACACCGTCAGACGCGGAGATATTTACTACGCCGATCTCAGCCCTGTTGTCGGCTCGGAGCAGGGTGGATTACGACCCGTGCTGATTATTCAGAATGACATCGGAAATCGCTACAGTCCCACGGTCATTGCCGCCGCCATTACTTCCCGCATGAGCAAGACGCATTTGCCCACGCACATTGATGTATTTGCGGATCGGGTGGGGCTTGCGAAGGATTCGGTAATCCTTTTGGAGCAGATCAGGACGCTTGACAAGCGCCGGTTACGCGAAAAGATGGGACATCTCGACGAGGGCATGATGAACGAGGTGAACACGGCGATTGCAATCAGTTTCGGGCTCGGCAACCCCGAACAGGATGCGGCGGCTCGCGCGGAAATGCAGCAGACCCACGCCCGCTTTATCGCAGCCTCGGATCACTCGGCGCAGTGAGGGATGAGGGAAAGACCTTGGAGGGAGAAGGAACCCCCTTTCGGAGGGGGTTCCTTCTCCCTC
>URHR01000112.1 GCA_900547725.1 uncultured Eubacteriales bacterium | reverse complement strand
TCCATAGCCTCGATGTTGCCCTTGGAGCCCTTGCCGACAATGGCGGTTACGGTCGTATCGGTTAAATCACTGATCTGACCTGCGATTACGCTTCCGAATCCGTAGTAGGTACCCTGGTCGCCGCCAGTGGTGAAGATGAGTTCCTTACCGCTGCCTGCCAGGCCGATCTTGTCTGCCGGTGCTGCTTTGGTATCTGCCGCGCTGTCTGCTGCAGTCGTGTCTGCTGCTTTTGTATCAGCTGCGGTAGTGGATGCGGTACCGGAACCACCGCATGCGGTAAGGGATGCTGCTGCCATCATAGTTGCCATAACCAGTGCCATATTCTTTTTCATAATCATTGTCCTCCTCAGTACTTTTTCTCAACTTGGTGCCAATTATAGCACAGGATTTTTTGAACATCAAGCAAAATATTGTAATTATTACAGCTTTTTAGTTGTGCTTTGTCGCGCTAAATTGGTAAAAGAATTGAGATTGACAAAATTTTATAAATAAAGAAGAGCCAATGTGACTGCTCACACTGACTCTCTTCTAAATAATATAAACGATGCTTTTCGATTCTTAAGTGCTGTTTAATCCAGCTCAAACGCGCCGGTATACAGCTGATAGTAAGTACCCTTCTGGGTGATCAGGTCGTCGTGGTCACCGCGCTCGATGATGCGTCCGTGATCCAGAACCATGATGACATCCGAATTCCGTACCGTGGAGAGACGGTGCGCAATCACAAAGACCGTCCGACCGTGCATCAGAGCGTCCATGCCCTGCTGAACAATCGCTTCCGTCCGCGTGTCGATCGAGGACGTCGCCTCGTCCAGAATCATCACGGGCGGATCTGCAACCGCCGCGCGCGCAATCGCAATCAGCTGACGTTGCCCCTGCGACAGGTTCGCACCGTTGTTCGTCAACTGCGTCGCATACCCGTCCGGCAGACGCGAGATGAAATCATCCGCACCCGCAAGCTTCGCCGCCGCAATGCACGCATCGTCGGTCGCATCCAGCTTTCCGTAACGGATGTTGTCCATCACCGAACCCGTGAACAGGTTCGTGTCCTGCAGAACAAGCCCCAAGGAGCGCCGCAGATCGTTCTTTCTGATCTTGTTTACATTGATTCCGTCGTAGCGGATCTTGCCGTCCGCAATGTCGTAGAACCGGTTGATCAGATTCGTAATCGTCGTCTTGCCCGCGCCCGTCGCGCCGACAAACGCCACCTTCTGCCCCGGCTCAGCGTATACCGTCACGTCGTGCAATACCTGCTTGTCGGGCGTGTAGCCGAAGTCCACGTCGGTCATCTGTACCGCGCCGCGCAACTCGGTGTAGGTCACCGAACCGTCCGCCGCGTGCGGATGCTTCCATGCCCAGTGCCCCGTGTGCTCCGGAGTCTCGGTAATCGTCCCGTCCGCGCTGATCTCGGCATTTACAAGCGTTACATAACCGTCGTCCGTCTCGGGCTTCTCGTCCATCAGACCGAAGATACGATCCGCGCCCGCAAGCGCCATGACCACCGAGTTGATCTGCTGCGACACCTGATTGATGTTGCCCGTAAACTGCTTCGTCATCGAAAGGAACGCCACAATCACGCCGATGCTCAGCGTCATCGTCTCGGGACGGGTAATCAGATTCTGCAGGCTGGGGTTGAACGCGCCGCCGATGTTCAGCAGACATCCCGCAACCACAACAATCACGTACAGCAGGTTGCCGATGTTCATAATGATCGGGCCTAACATATTCGCATATGCGTTTGCGCGGTAACTGTTCTGGAACAGTTCCTCGTCAATCGCGTCAAAGTCCTGCTTGGTCTGCTCTTCGTGGTTGAAAACCTTGACCACCTTCTGCCCGTTCATCGTCTCCTGCACGTAGCCTTCCAGTTTTGCAACCGAGCCCTGCAGACGGACAAAGAACTTCGCCGAGCCGCCGCCCAGCTTGGCGGAAACCAGCATCATCAGCACCACGCCCGCCATCACGACCAGCGTCAGCCACACGCTGTAGTACAGCATGATGAAGAACACCGTGACCACAATCGTCCCCGCGCGGATCAGCGTTGGGAGCGACTGCCCTACCAGCTGGCGGAGCGTATCGATATCGTTGGTGTAGTAGCTCATAATGTCGCCGTGCTTGTGCGTGTCGAAATAGCGGATCGGCAGGTTCTGCATCCCGTTGAACATGGTCTTTCTCATTTTGTCGAGGAAGCCCTGCGTGATGTGCGCCGCCATCTGCGTTTCAAGCGTCACCGCAAAGAGCGAGAGCACGTAGAAACAGATCAGCACCAACACCTTCGGTACGATGATTCCGCTTGCTTCCGCCCACGGCGTGCCGTTCTTGGTGCATTCGATGATCGCGTTGGTCACCTGCTCGAGGAAGATCGCCGGAATCGCCGCCGTGATTGCCGAGAACAGGATGCAGACAATCGCAACCGGAACCGCCTTGGGGTAGTAGCCGAACAGCATCTTCACCACGCGCCCGAGCTGCTTGAAATCCACTTTCCGCTTGCCGCCCGGACCGCCCATCGGCGCGCCCGCAGGCATTTTCTTATTCATCTGCTTCATGTTTCGCACCTCCGTTCGTTTGCTGTTCATAGACCTCGCGGTAAATCGGGCTGTTTGCCATCAGTTCGGCGTGCGTTCCCTTCGCCTCAATCCGCCCGTTGTTCATCACCACAATCAGGTCGGCGTCCTGTACCGACGCCACGCGCTGCGCGATGATGATCTTGGTCGTTTCGGGGATATACTGCCGGAAGCCCGCGCGGATGAGCGCGTCGGTCTTGGTATCAACCGCCGAGGTCGAGTCGTCCAGAATCAGAATCTTCGGCTTCTTCAGCAGTGCCCGCGCAATGCAGAGCCGCTGTTTCTGCCCGCCCGAGACGTTTGTTCCGCCCTGCTCGATCTTCGTGTCGTAGCCGTCCGGGAAGGAGCGCACGAATTCGTCCGCCTGCGCAAGCCGGCAGGCTTCCTCCAGTTCCGCGTCGGTTGCGTTCGGGTTACCCCACCGCAGGTTTTCCTTGATGGTTCCCGAGAAAAGCAGATTCTTCTGGAGCACCATTGCAACCGCATCGCGCAGGTCGGCAATGCCGTAGTCGCGGACGTCCCTGCCGCCCACGCGCACAGTCCCTTCGGTTGCGTCATACAGCCGCGGGATCAGCTGAACCAGAGAGGATTTACTCGATCCCGTTCCGCCCAGAATTCCGACGGTCATGCCCGAAGCAATGTGCAGGTCGATGTCCTCGAGCGCGAACTTCTTCGCCTGCGCGGAGTACTTGAAGCTGACGCGGTCGAAATCGATCGAGCCGTCCGCAACCTCACGCACGGGGTTTGCAGGCTCTTTCATGTCGGGCGTCTCGTTCAGCACCTCGCAGATCCGCTTTGCCGATTCCGTGGACATGGTGAGCATGACGTAGATCATGGACAGCATCATCAGCGACATCAGAATCGCCATCCCGTAGTTCAGGAGCGCCGACATCTGCCCGACGTTCACGCCGCCGATCCCGTTGATTGCCATGAACGACCCGAGCAGCAAAATCACCGCCATGTTGAAATACATACAGAAGTTCATCAGCGGGGTATTCAGCGCGACGATCTTTTCCGCCTTGGTGAAGTCCTCGCAGATGGAGTCGGCTTCCTTGCCGAACTTCTGCTTTTCGTAGTCCTCGCGGGCAAATCCCTTGACCACCCGCATTCCGCGGACATTCTCTTCGATGGATTCGTTCAGCCGGTCGTACTTTTTGAACACGCGGCGGAAAGCGGGCATCGCGTGCTTGCCGATGAGGAACAGCCCCACGCCGAGCACGGGGATAACCACTGCGAAGGTCACGGCGAGCAGTCCGCCCATATACGCCGCCATCACCACCGAGAAAATCAGCATCAGCGGGCAGCGGATTGCGATACGGATCAGCATCATATACGCCATCTGGACGTTGTTGACATCCGTGGTCAGCCGCGTGACGAGCGACGAGGACGAAAAATGGTCGATGTTCGTAAAGGTAAAGGACTGGACCTTATGGAACAGGTCATGCCGCAAATTCTTTGCAAAACCCGACGAGGCTTTCGCACAGGTAAAGCCCGCAAAGCCCCCGCACGCCAGCGAGCACATCGCCATCAGTGCAAGGACCAGACCGATCCGCACGACATACAAGACCTCGATCTGTGCGCCCGTTTGCGCGGCTTCCGACAGATAGTTGATGAGGAAGGTTGCCGTAATGTACGGAATTGCGCACTCGATGACCGCTTCCCCGATCATGAGAAACAGCGTGATCAGCGAGGGGCGCTTATATTCCCGCACGCTTTTCGCAAGTTGTTTGATCATTTTCATAATTCAGTTGTCCGGATTCCTTTCATTTGTAGTAAGTTCGCGGCTTTCCAGAACGTCGGATAGTTTTCCGAGCAATTCGGTCAGCGTTCCGAATTCCGTCTCCGTGAATTCCGCGCGAACCTCGCTTTCCATTCTTTCCACGCCGTTTGACACTGCTGTCAGCAGTTTTTCCGCTTTTTCGGTCAGAACCAGTCGCTT
Organism: uncultured Eubacteriales bacterium; assembly: GCA_900547725.1. Taxonomy (GTDB): domain Bacteria; phylum Bacillota; class Clostridia; order Oscillospirales; family CAG-272; genus UMGS1865. Next base: position 595 of record URHR01000112.1, on the reverse strand, counting down.
CAGTCTTGCGTCGCCGTTGACCGACTCCCTTGTCAGCATTCCCTTCTGCTCCATCAGTTCCACCATACAGGAAACGGTGGACTTTCGGATTTTGAATGCCGCCTCGAGATCCTTCTGGAACACGTCCCCGTCCGGATGATCCTGCAGATACCGCAGAACCCAGAAGTTCCTGCCCGTAAGCGAGCTGTCGGCACAGTCCCTGCTCTCCCTTGCGATCAGGTTATCGATGTTCCGCCGGAACAGGTGCGAGACGTGTCCGATCTGTCTGCCGAGCGCGATGTTTTCTTCCTGCAATCGTAGTTTCCTCCCTTCATTTCTCTCTACAAAGTTAGCGCCCTAACATCTAAGTTAGCATGCTAACATTCTACCACAAAGGTTCGTTTTTGTCAACCCCGCATTCTGCAAAAACATTCTTCCCCTTTTCTCCCCGTTTTAGGCAGAGTTGACGAAAGGTGGGGGAGGTATGAATTTGTTGCAGCGTGCGGCTATCGCGCTTGTTTTGTGGGCGGGAAGCGTTCGGATATAACGCCTTACACGAGTGCCGAGATTCCGCCTGCCGGCGCCCCTTCGGGGTTCGACGGAACGCCGCAGGCGT
>URHR01000111.1 GCA_900547725.1 uncultured Eubacteriales bacterium | reverse complement strand
CCGAAAGGGGGTCCCTTCTCCCTCCAAGGTCTTCTTCCCTTCTCCCTCAAAGGTCTTTTCTCTTCTATCCAAGCATACACTACAGGGGGTGAGGGAATGAAGATGAGGGTGAAGATTGAGCCTGCGGCGGCAGTCATGCTGACCGCATTGCTGCTGACCGACCGCACGGGGCTCGCCGTTGCCGCACTGCTTGCCGCCGCAGTTCATGAGACGGGACACCTCTGCGCCGCAAAATGCCTGCATATTCCCGTCCGCGCGCTCCGGTTTCATCTGCTCGGAGCGGGACTGGAAACAGGCGGAAAACTCCTCTCCTACGGCGAGGAGTTTCTGCTCTGTGCCGCAGGTCCTGCCGCAAGCCTTCTGTTTGCCATGCTTCCCGCTCCGATGTGGGGAAAATCCGAATTTGCCGAACAGCTTTCCTGCGCGTCGCTCGCGCTCGGGCTGCTCAACCTTTTGCCAATCCGCTCCTTTGACGGCGGCAGAATGCTCGAGGACGCCGTCAGCGCCAGGTTCTCGCCGCGTGCCGCAGATACGGTTCTCACCGCTTCCTCCCTGATCTTTCTCTTCCTGCTCTGGTCAACCGCCGTCTATTTTCTCCTTCGCGCGGGCGACGGACTCTCGCTCTGGTGTTTCTCCATGAGCCTCTTTTCCCGCTTTTTCGCCGCGCTGAAACGGGAGGATTCGGGAGAATAAGCGAGGAAACAGGAGAATTCCGCTATTTTTTGTGAGATAATTCCAAACCATTCCGTTTCATTCCGTCTCGTTGGGAATAATGCCGAAATTTAATTATTTTTGTAAAACCCTTGCATTTTGGGAATAAATCTGCTACAATATTGTCTGTCATATATGGCGCCGTGGTGTCGGTGACAGGGCTTCGCGCATTTTCAGCCTTGCGCGGAGAGACGGTTCCGGCTCGTCCCATAGACACAAATCTTTATTCTAAAGGAGTATTTATGCGGAATGAACAAAGACGTGCTGATCAGGCTGAACGGCATCTCGAAGTCTTTTGACGGAGAAACCGTTCTGGACGACTTGCATCTGGAGATCCATGACAAGGAATTTATCACCCTGTTGGGTCCCTCCGGTTGCGGCAAAACAACCACTCTGCGTATCATCGGCGGATTCGAAACGCCCGACGCAGGAGATGTGTATTTCGATGGAAAACGAATCAACGACCTTCCCCCCTACCGACGGCAGGTCAATACGGTTTTCCAGAAATACGCGCTGTTTCCGCACCTGAACGTGTTCGATAACATCGCGTTCGGTCTGCGGGTCCGGAAAACCAAGGACAGCGAAATCCGGGAGAAGGTTAAGGCAATGCTGGAGCTGGTCAACCTGCGGGGCTTCGAACGCCGCCGCGTGGGAACGCTTTCGGGCGGTCAGCAACAGCGGGTCGCCATCGCGCGTGCGCTGGTCAACGAACCCAAAGTCCTGCTTCTCGACGAGCCGCTTGCCGCACTCGACCTCAAACTGCGCAAGGATATGCAGAATGAGTTGAAGAACATTCAGCAACGCACGGGGATTACCTTTATCTTCGTCACCCACGACCAGGAGGAAGCGCTTTCCATGTCCGACACCGTTGTCGTCATGGCGAACGGGCGCATCCAGCAGATCGGTACGCCAACCGATATTTACAACGAACCCGTCAACGCTTTCGTTGCCGACTTCATCGGAGAATCCAACATCCTCGACGGCACCATGCCCGCCGACCGCCGCGCGCGCTTTGCGGGGCAGGTGTTCGACTGCCTTGACGGCGGCTTCGGAAAAGACGAGCCGGTCGATGTCGTCATCCGCCCCGAGGACGTGGACGTCGTCGCGCCCGAAAAGGGACAGCTCAAGGGACTTGTGACCGGCGTAACCTTCAAGGGCGTGCACTATGAAATCATCGTGGACGTCTGCGGCTTCAAGTGGATGATTCAGTCCACCGACTATGTGTCCGAGGGACAGACCATCGGGCTTTCCATCGAGCCCGACGCGATCCACGTCATGAAGAAGTCCGAATTCTCGGGTATGTTCGGGGACTACTCCTCTTTCAGCGACGAGCTGGACAAGCTCTCGGATGCAACGGAGGAAGCCGAAGAAGAATGAAAAAACGCAGTGTGTTTGAACGGATCGCGGCGATCCCGCCCGTTTCGTGGTCGGTGCTCTTCATTCTCGCACCGCTCGGTTTTGTCCTCTACTTCGCGCTGACCGATCGGAACGGCGCGTTCACGTGGGAGAACATCTCCTCCCTGTCCTCCTATTCGCAGACCTTTGTCATGTCGGTCGGCTTTTCGCTGATCGCCACCACGGTTTGCCTGCTCATCGGTTACCCCCTCGCCTACTGTATGTCCAAAACAAAGGAGCGCACGCGCGGGCTTCTGATGATTCTTCTGATGCTCCCGATGTGGATCAGCCTCCTGATCCGCACCTATTCGCTGATGGCGCTGCTCGATAACGGCGGCATCGTCTCGGGCTTCCTTGTCAGTCTCGGGTTTCAGAAGCTGACCTTCATCGGCACGGAAGGCGCGGTCATTCTCGGCATGATCTACGACTTTCTGCCTTACATGGTCCTGCCGATTTATACCTCCATCACCAAACTGGATCGCCGCTATGTCGAAGCCGCGGCGGATCTCGGCTGCAACAACGTCCGCACCATGTTCCGCGTGATTCTGCCGCTGACCGTGCCGGGTATCATCTCGGGCGTGACGATGGTATTTGTGCCGTCCATCAGCACCTTCTACATCTCGCAGAAGCTCGGCGGCGGCTCGTTCGACCTCATCGGCGATACCATTGAGCGGCAGTTCCAGAACGCGGTGACCTACCACACCGGCGCCGCCGTGTCGCTCGTCATGATGATCCTGATTCTCATCTCGCTTGCCGTGATGAACAAATTTACCGACAGTCAGGAGGATATCGTGATATGAAATATTTATCGAAGTTTTACATTGCGCTGATCTTTCTGATTCTCTACGCGCCGATCATCGTTGTCATTCTCTTTTCCTTCAACGGTTCGGGGAGTCTGAGCCGGTTCTCGGGCTTTACCTTCCATTGGTACGCCGAGCTGTTCCGCGACGGCGAAGCGCTGAAGGCGCTGAAGAATTCGCTGATTCTCGCGGTGCTTTCCTCGCTCCTTGCAACCGTGCTCGGCACGCTCTGCGCGTTTGCGATCAACCGCGCCAAGCGGAAGTGGTTTTCCCGCGCCGTGGAGACTGTGACGAACATCCCGATGATGAACCCCGATATCGTAACCGGCGTTTCGATGATGCTTCTGTTCGTCGGCGTGGCGGGTCTGCTCGGAACAAAGAGTCTGCTCGGCTTTCCGACCATGCTCATTGCGCACACGACCTTCAACCTGCCCTACGTCACGCTGTCGGTTCTGCCGAAGTTCCGCCAGATGGACAAGAGCCTGACCGAGGCGGCTCTGGATCTCGGTTGCACGCCTGCGGGAACATTCTTCCGCGTGGAGCTGCCCGCGATTCTGCCGGGGGTGCTTTCGGGTCTGATGATGAGCTTCACGCTCTCGCTTGACGACTTTGTCATCAGCCACTTTGTCAGCTCGCCCGACTTCCGCACCCTGCCGCTTTACATCTACAACCAGACCGCGCATGAGGTCAAGTTCAGTATGTATGCGCTCTGCACGTTGATTATCTTCGTCATTCTCGCGCTCCTGATTGCGGTCAACCTTGCGGGGACGATCGGCGAAAAGCGGGAGAAAAGAAAGGCAGGTGTCAAGGCATGAAAAAAGCAATGAAACGCTTGGTTTGCCTGCTTGCGGCGCTGGTGCTTCTGCTCCTGCCGCTTGCCTCCTGCGCGAAGGCGGAGGACGGAAACGACGGAAAAACCGTCACGCTCTACGTTTACAACTGGGGCGAATACATCTCGGACGGCTCAGAGGATTCTCTGGACGTCAACGCGGAATTCGAGCGTTACTGCCGCGAAGTGCTCGGAAAAAATGTGAAGGTCAACTATTCGACCTACTCCAGCAACGAGGATATGTACGCGAAAATCAGCAGCGGAGCGGCGGTTTACGATGTCATTATCCCCTCCGACTACATGATTCAGCGGATGATTGACGAAAAGCTGCTCGCGCCGCTCGACATAAACAAAATTCCGAACTACGAGTACATTTTCGACGATTTCAAAGGCGACAATGTCTACTACGAGCCGCACGACGGCAACACCTACTCTGTCCCCTACACCTATGGCATGGTGGGCGTGATTTACAACTCGGCAAACGTGCCCGAGGACTGCCCCTCCATCGGCAGCTGGGGCTTGATGTGGGACGAGAGTCTGCGCGGCGACATTCTGCAGTTCAACAACAGCCGCGACGCGTTCGGAACGGCGCTCTACTACCTCGGCTACGATGTGAACGAGGCGACCGAGGAACAGTGGCGCGAAGCGCTGGAGTTACTCCGGAAGCAGAAGGAGATTGTACAGGGCTACGTCATGGACGAGATCTTCAACAAGATGAAGAGCGGCTCTGCGTCGGTCTCCGCCTACTATGCTGGCGATTTCCTTTCGATGTACGAGGACAACGAGGATCTGGCGTTCTACTACCCGGAAGAGGGGACGAACATTTATGTGGACGCGATGTGCGTTCCCGCAAATGCGGAGCACTACGATCTGGCGCTGGAGTACATCAACTTCATGTGCAGTGAGGAAATTGCAGTTGCGAATGCGGAGTACCACTACTACGCTTCCCCGAACCGTCTGGTGACCGAAAACGAGGAATACATTGAGTACATGGAGAGCATTCACGAGGACGCGATGAAGATTCTCTACGATGACATCTCGACGGTGAAGTCGCAGGCATACCTGAATCTCGCGCCCGACAAGCTGACGCTCCTGAACGATCTTTGGGAGGAGCTGAAGGTGGAAAGCTCGATCGGCAAGGGGATTTACATCTGCTGTGCGGTGATTCTTGCGGCGCTCGTCGCGCTCATTGTCTACACCGTCCTCCGCAAACGCCGTTGGGCAAAGCTGTACTGATGGGGGGATAGGAAGACCTTGGAGGCGCAGGGAGGCCCCTTTCGAAGGGGTCTCCCTACCCTCCAAACCTCCCTGACCCACCCCGAACTTCCCCACAGAACCCCGCCATTACATGAGCGATAATTTGTTTCGCTTTTTGCAGTGGCGGGGTTCTGTGGGGAAGTTTTTCGTTTGTCGGGGAGGGGGGGATTCTTTATGGGG
>URHR01000110.1 GCA_900547725.1 uncultured Eubacteriales bacterium | reverse complement strand
CAACCGCCAGTAGCGAAGCGTTACTTCTTCCTAAAGAAGTCCCCTAAGCAGGGTTTGGGGCAGAGCCCCAAGGTCTTTTTTTGTTTTTTCAAATTTTTCAAGGACTAACGCGCCGAAAAAGAGCCGAAACTGTTGACGAGAAACGAAAGGAGCGTGAAAAAATGACGCTGAAAACGAAATTTTCAAAAATTGTGTTTACCGTGACCGCAGTGGCGCTGATCATCGGAGCGTGGCAACTTGTCCCGGATGCCGCAAGCGGGTACGGTTGGTATTGCGTCCATGTCAAAAACCATGCCCAACCGAGCGCTGGGGAGCTGTCCTTCGTCGAACAGTTCGACGGCTACTATGTCGACCACCGCCACAGTAACGCGGATGACGCGGAAAAGGTCGCCTACCTGACTTTCGACGCAGGGTACGGGAATGCGAGCGTGGAGAAAATCCTCGATACCCTCAAGGAGGAGCAGGTCACGGGATGTTTCTTTATTCTCGACGGCCTTATCCGACATGAGCCCGAATTGGTCAAACGCATGGCGGCGGAAGGGCATACCGTTGGAAATCATACCATGCACCATAAGGACATGAGCCGCGAGAGCGACGAAACCCTTCTTGCCGAGCTGCACGGATTGGAGGAAGCCTACCGAGCATTGACGGGGTGCGAGCTGTCGCATTACTACCGCCCTCCGGAAGGCCGCTTCAGTGAAGCAAACCTTGCCTGCGCGCAGAGAAACGGCTATAAAACCATCTTCTGGAGCTTCGCCTACGCGGATTGGGATAACAATAAGCAACCATCGTTGGAGAAAGCCAGACAGATGATCCTCGACAATACCCATAACGGCGAGGTCATGCTCCTGCATCCCACATCGGCAACCAATGCGGCGATTCTCGGTGACGTGATACGCGAAATGCGGGCGCAGGGCTACCGTTTCGGCACGCTGGACGAGCTGACGGGCGGCGCAACGGAGGCGGCGGAATGAGACGGCGGCGGATGCTTGCGGGTCTGCTTGCACTGATTCTGGCGGCGGTCGCGTTGCCGCAACACGCCGCGGCGGAGCGCGTTGTCCACCATTCCGCAGACCCCGAAACGCGAAAAATCGCGCTCACCTTTGATGACGGTCCGCACCCCTCCTACACCTATCGCATTCTGGATATCCTCGACCGCTACGGGGTCAAAGCGACCTTTTTCATGATCGGGTCGAATGTGGAGTATTACCCCGAAGTTGCAAAAGAGGTTCTGCGGCGCGGGCATGAGATCGGAAACCACACTTATTCGCATCATCGGCTGACCAAAATGGACGGTCCGACACTCACCGAGGAGCTGAAACAGTGCGAGGCGGTCATGGAGTCCACACTCGGATACCATCCAACGCTCTTCCGCCCGCCCGAGGGCGTGGTCAGCGAAGCCGTGAAAAGCTGCGCCGTCTGTCGCGGATATACCGTTGTTCTTTGGAGCGTGGATACCCGCGATTGGGAGACCAAAGAAACCGGCGCAATCGTCAACCACGTCATGCGCGAGGTCAAGCCCGGGGCAATCGTGCTCATGCACGACTACACGACGCACAGTAAAACGCCGGAAGCCTTGGAAATCGTGCTTCCAAGGCTTCTGGGTGAAGGATATGAACCGGTAACGGTCAGCCGTTTAATCGGCAGATGACGGTGCTGTATCGGTTGTTTCCATGGAATCCTCCGCCTCTCCGTCACCGTCCGCTCCATCCGCATAAGGGGCGATCATGTAGCGGTCGATGATGGGGTAGGCGGCGTATGCCGCCATGAAGGCGGTGAAAGAGAGGTAATACAGGAATGGCAGAATCAGCGGGATTGCAATGTTTCCGCCCAGCAGCGCGGCAAACAGGGCAATCAGCGCCACGGCGATTGCGGTCAGCGAAAGAATGCCGAGCGCGCCCATGATGTTGCGCTTGAAGCCGAGCACCGAGAAGATCAGCGCGTTCTTGAAAATCTTGCGGATGTTCAGATTGAAGGTGATCTGGAGCAGATAGATGTAAAACCGCATAAAGAAGTAGATAAAGGCAATGGCGAAGATCGCGAAGTACATCACGTCCATTTTGAAAGTCCCCGTCTGATTATAGAAGAACATGAAGTCAAAGCCGAGGAAAAAGAGGATCGCCGCGTCGATCAGACCGAGGAAAAAGCCCTGTTTCCAGTTCCGCTTGACCGCGTAGACATAATCGGAGAAGGGAAACACGGGGTCACCGCGCACAAGGCCGCGCAGGATGTAGGTTGCGCCGATGTTCTGCCAACCGAAGGTCAGAACCAGAAAGCCCACGCAGATACCGATGCCGACATAGGACGCCGTGTTCTGATAGGCGGGGATGAGAAACTGCGCGCCGAACAGATCGGAGAGGAAGGTTGCCTCGGTGGAGTTGGAGATCAGCCCCGCGCCGAAGATCTGCGGAAAAATCACATTGTTTGCCGTTGGGGTTTTGTGCATCCCGAGGTAGAGAAACACACCGACCAGAATCGGCGCTACCATGGGAAGCATCATCATGTTCAGCGTGATGAGCCGCCAGAACTTGCGTCGGAGCAGACGGAAAAAGCGCCGCAGAGTGGGGCGCGTGTCCTCTTCGGGCGCGTCCTGCTCACGGTTTCCGTTCGCGTTGAACAGATTATAGAGCGTATGCTTTTTGAAAAAATCTTTCAATTCGGTTGTCCTCTTTGCTTGGAATACTACTATTTTAGCACAGTTCGGAGGGATTGTCAAGGAGAAGCGGAAAAATACTGCCGATATTGGGGTCAAAGTCCGATTGATAGCGATTTGAAACAGCAACAGCCGCATTGGTTGAATAAGATTTATCCCCCTCATCAGTCGCTTACGAAAGGCATACACTCTCTACGCACCTCCCGCCACCAATCGGGCGCGAAGCCGCACGCTGCAAAAATTTCCTACCTCCAAAACCAACAAAAACTTCCCCCACGACCCCGCCGCCATACAAAGCGAAACAAAATTTCGCTCATGTAGTGGCGGGGACATGGGGGAAGTTCTCGGTGAGAGAGGGAGGTTTGGAGGGCAGAATCCCCTCTTTTAAGAGGGGGCTCTCTCCCTCCAAGGTCTTCCCTATCACTTCATCGTGTTCAACGTGCTGTTCGGGTCGGCTTTGGCGCGCTCTTCGGCGGACTTGTAGCCCGGGTGCTTGCCCGGGAAGCCCATCTTCACGCGCAGATCCATCAGCTTGACCATCTGGTCGGCGGGAATCTCTTCAATCTTGCCAAGCTCCATCGCCATCTTCATGATGTTCGCGTTGAATTCCACCTCTTCCATCGTGAACATCGCGCGGGTCAGCGTGTTGCCAACCGTCAGCGCGCCGTGATTCTTCAGCATGAACGCATCGTGCTCCTGAATGTAGGGCATCAGCGAATCGGGAATCTCCATCGTCGAAGGCGTGCCGTAAGCACAGGTCGGAATATCGCCGATCGTCAGAACCGCTTCGGGCAGAATGTAGCGATCCAGCGGAATGCCCGCAACCGTGAAAGCGGTCGCCACAGGCGGATGCGCGTGCACAACCGCGTTGACGTCGGGGCGCTCGCGGTAAACGCGCAGGTGCATCTTGATTTCCGACGAGGGGTTCAGCTTGCCCTCCAGTTTGTTGCCCTCGCCGTCGATCTTGATGATCATATCGGGCGTGAGAGAGCCCTTGGAAACACCCGTGGGGGTGCAGTAGTACTCGTTCGGTCCAACCTTGACCGAAATATTGCCGTCGTTTGCGGCAACAAAGCCGTGGTCGTACAGTCTGTGTCCGACCTCGCAGATTTCTTGTTTGATTTCTTCCACCGTCATGATAAATCGCTCCTTTTCGGAATTAAATATTTCCTTTTTTATTTTCTTATTTGCACAGCCCGCGGGTCAGCTCCTCGGTGTCCTTCGCAATCATCAGTTCCTCATTGGTCGGAATGACCAGCATCTTCACGCGCGCGTCGGGCGCGGAAATATCGTATTCCACCGAGGTGCGCTTCGCCTTCTGGTTCAGCTCCTCGTCAATCTTCACACCGAGGAACGCGAGATTTTCCGCCACGCGACTGCGGTAGTGCGGGTTATTCTCGCCGATTCCGCCCGCGAATACGATCGCGTCCACGCCTCCCATCGCCGCAGCATAACCGCCGATGTACTTGGTCAGCTGATGAACGAGCATTGCCTCAATCAGCTGATAGCGCTTGTTGCCGTTGCGCGCGCCCTCTTCAATGTCGCGGTTGTCGCTCGTCACGCCGCCCGTCAGACCAAGGATACCCGACTTCTTGTTCATGATCGTGTCGATCTCATCGGGCGTGAGGTTCTCCTTCTTCATCAGGAGCGGAACAATCGCGGGGTCAATCGAGCCGCACCGCGTACCCATGAGAATGCCCTCAAGCGGCGTCAGCCCCATGGTGGTGTCGTAACACTTGCCGTTCTTCACTGCGGCAATGGACGAGCCGTTGCCAAGGTGGCAGGTCACGATCCGCAACTCCTCGGGCTTCTTGCCGAGCATTTCCGCCGCGCGCATACTGACGTAGCGGTGGCTGGTTCCGTGGAAGCCGTAGCGGCGGATGTGGTACTTCTCGTAGTATTCGTAGGGAAGCGCGTAAAGATACGCGTAATCGGGCATGGTCTGATGGAAGCCCGTGTCAAAGACCGCGACCTGCGGAACACCCGGCATCAGTTTTTCGCACGCGCGGATACCCGTAAGGTTATGGGGGTTATGGAGCGGCCCCAGTTCGCAACATTCCTCGATGGTTGCGATGACCTTCTCGTCGATGACCACCGAGCCGGAGAACTTCTCTCCGCCGTGCAGGACGCGGTGTCCGACTGCCGAAATCTCGGACAGCGACTTGATAACGCCATGCTCGGGAGAAACCAACGTGTCCAGAACCAGCTGAACCGCCTCGGCGTGGTTCTTCATCTGCACGTCGAGTTTATAGTCCTCTCTGCCATCGACCTTATGCTTGAAGTTGCCGCCCGCGATCCCGATACGGTCACACAGTCCCTTTGCCAGCACCTGTTCGGTCTCCATATCGATCAGCTGATACTTGATGGACGAGCTACCGGCGTTGATAACCAGAATTTTCATGCAGAAATCCTCCTCATCGCCCCGTACCACTGCGCTGCGCGGGGTCGTTATTCTTTCTGTCTCCATCTTTATATTATAATGCATAAGGCAAAAAAAAACAAGTGCCTTTTGCAAATTTCTATCGAACTCCCCCCAAAAAAGTCAAAAATGGCTCGAGGGAAAGACCTTGGGGCTTTGCCCCAAGCCCCACTTAGGGGACTTCTTAAGGAGAAGTCCCCTAAGAACCTTC
>URHR01000109.1 GCA_900547725.1 uncultured Eubacteriales bacterium | reverse complement strand
TGCCGCGGAGTCGAACCCCGAAGGGGCGCCGGCAGGCGGAATCTCGGCACTCGTGCAAGGCATACTTTCTAACCGCACCCCACTCGCCAATCGAATGCGAAGCCGCACTCTGCAAAGTATTCGCACCTCCCAACCAATCCAAAAACTTCCCTGCACGGCAACCGCCGTTCTGAAAACGCAGAAAATCTTTACAACCCAATCCGGCGGTTGCCGTGCAGGGAAGTTCGGGGAGAGTCAGGGAGGTTTGGAGGGTAGGGAGAGCCCCTTTCAAGGGGTCTCCCTGCGCCTCCAAGGTCTTCCCCCCACCTCTCACAAAGAGGACGGATTCAGGTCGATGCTGAAGTAGAGCTTTTGCTTGGAAAAACCGCTTGAAACGCGAAGAAGAAGCGACTGAAGGAGAGAGAGCACCTGACGCGTCAGACGGCACTTGATGACAATCCGCTGTCGGTAGCGGTTGTCCACACGGTAAACGGGAGCTTCCACAGGACCGAAAACCAATAGCTCCGCCGAAGAGAAAGCAGGCTCGGCGCGAAGCTTCTTCAGCTCCTCCAAAAGCCGTACCCCCGCAATGCCCACCATGTTCTCGGCCGAACCCGAAAAGCTGATGAGCGCAATGTCGCAGATCGGCGGGAAACAGAGAGCGCGCCGCAGGCGGATCTCCCGCTCGTAAAACGTCCCGTAGTCCTGCTCGCAGGCAAGCGAGATCACATCGTTGTCGGGCGCGTTCGTCTGAATCACCGCGCGCCCCGGCTTGTCCGCACGCCCCGCGCGACCGATGACCTGCGTCAGCATCGCAAAAGTCCGCTCGTTCGCGCGATAATCGTTGACGTATAGCGAGGAATCCGCCAGAAGTACCCCAACCAACGTCACAGCGGGGAAGTCGTGCCCCTTCGTCACCATCTGCGTTCCGAGCAGAATATCCGCCTCGTGCCTGCGGAATTTTCCGAGCATTTCCTCGTAGGATCGCTTCGTCCCCGTCGTGTCCGCATCCATCCGCAGAATCCGCGCGTCGGGAATCCGCAGCTTCAATTCTTCTTCAATCCGCTCCGTTCCGAAGCCAACGGGCGCCAGATGCTCCGACCCGCAGGACGGGCACGCGCGCGGCAGAGGCAGCTCCGTTCCGCACCAGTGGCAGACCAAGCGCGGGTCGTTCAGCCAGTGCGAACGCGTTTTGTGATAGGTCATCGCCACCGAGCATTTCGGGCAGGTCAGCGGCTGACCGCAGGAACGGCAGGAAATGCTTGCATTGTACCCGCGGCGGTTCAGAAACAGGATCGCCTGTTCCCGCTTTCCCACCGTCTCGGCAAGGCCGTCCAGAAGCCGACGGCTGATCTCCCCCGTGTTCCCGGCGCGCAACTCGGCGCGCATATCCACGACCTCCACCGAGGGAAGCCGCGCGCCGCCGTAACGCTCGCGCAGCGGGACGTAGGTGTAAACCCCGTCCATCGCCTTTTTGTAGCTCTCCAGTGCGGGCGTTGCCGACGCCAGAAGCATCAGCGCCTTGTGGTAATTGCACCGATAGCGCGCAATGTCGCGCGCGTGATATTTCGGGTCTTGGTCGGATTTGTAGGTGTGCTCCTGCTCCTCGTCAATGATGATCGCGCCGAGATTCTGCACGGGCGCAAACACCGCCGAGCGCGTTCCGATGACAATATCCGCCCCGCCCGAACGGATGCGGCAATACGCGTCGTACCGCTCCCCCGCCGTCAGCGCCGAGTGAATCACTGCCACGCGATTGCCATAGCGCGAGCAGAAAATCGCCACCGACTGCGGCGTGAGCGCAATCTCGGGAAGCAGGAGAATCACCCCCCGCCCCGCGTCGATCAGGCGGTCGATCAGCGCCACCATCACGCTGGTTTTGCCGCTCCCCGTCACGCCGTGGAGCAGAGCCGCCTTCGGCTCGCCCGAAAACGCCAGACCCGCAACGGTCTCAAGCGCCGCCGACTGCTCCGCGTTCAGCTTTCGTTCGGTTCTGCCGACATACGGGATTTCGGCGTAAGGGTTGCGGTCAATCCGTACCTCTTCGGCTTCAATCAGCCCCTTGTCCCGCAACGCCTTGAGCTGTGTGCCCGAGACGTTTGCCGCCAGACACAGCGCCGCGTTTCCCATCGGCGCGTCCTCTCCGAGCAGAACCTTCAGCACGTCGCGGTGCTTCTGCGACCGAAGAGCGGGCAGATTTTCGCACGCGCGCCCCTCGCTCAGTTCTTCCGCCATGCGGCGGGTGCAGGCAAGCGACCAGTGCAGTTCGGTTTTTTCCGCCTTCTCGCGCTCCTGCTCCACCCGCTTGGAAAGATACCCGAGGCTCACAAGCCGCCGCAGACTGCCCTCCACCTGCACCGCAAATTTCTCGCGCAAAGCAGGCAGTGACGCTTCACCCCGTGCGCGTATATATTCATAAACAGATAAATCCGACGCACGGATGTCGTCGGAAGCGGGTGGCGCGGTATTCGGCACGGGCGAGTAGATCTCCCGCAGGCGCAGGATCAACGAAGCGGGCACCATTGCCCGCACCGCTTCCTCGGTCGTGCAGAAGATCCGATTGCGCAGAAATTCGCACAGTCCCAACATTTCCGCGTCAAGCGAAATGCTGTCGGGACACCGCGTCCGGATCATTTTCAGCTCTTTGTATTGCGAGGTCTCGCGAACCTCCGCAACCAGTGCCACGCGCGTCTGGTTGCGGATGCCGAACGGAACCGTTACAAAGCTCCCCGGAACCACCGCGCCGTTCCCCATCTCGCAGGGGATTTCGTAGTCGTAAAGACCGTCCACGCAGTACGGGTTGCCCAGTACATAAACGCCCGCATACTTCAGACGCAGATCACAGTCTGCGTCAAAGAGTCTGGGATTCATTCGATAATCGGAACTTCCGGATTGAAGTCGGGATTTTCCGGCTCTTCGCCCCGCGCCTCGCGCTCGGCTTCCTCTTCCTCAAGCTTTTCCTCGGCTTCGTTGCCGGCTTCCCAAAGTTCCTCCGCGTCCTCGGGGTGATCCTCGGCGTGCAGATCGATCTGGTAGATGCCCTTGTAAATTCTGCCGATGGCAACCTTGACCGCCTTCTCGTCGCGCAGTTCGCGGTCGATCATGGTGTTCACGGGGCGGTCGGTCTCCTTGTTCCCCGTCTGGTTCTTCTCGGCAACGTCGTGCTGACGGACGTACTCGTCGGTGATGAGGCGCGCGCATCTTGCGGTCGCCAGCGCCAGTTCGTAGCGGTTGTACTTTCCCTGTGTCAATTCGTCAATGGTTGGATGCAACATAATTTTATCTCCTTCGCTCTCGGTTGGTATCGTTAATTGCTGATTGCTGATTGCTGATTGCAAATTGCAATTTGCAATTTGCCACCGTTCATTTCAGTTCTCAAAAAAGCGCTTCTTTGCATCGGGGTCGCGACGCACGGAATGCTTTTCGGCGGTGACGATCGCGCGGATTTCCGCCGCCGCCTCGTCAACCCCGTTTTCGCGATTATAAACCACGTAGTCGTAATTCGGCAGGAATTCCAACTCCTCCCGCGCCCGCGCCATGCGCCGCAGGATAACCTCCTCGGGCTCTGTCCCGCGCCCGCGCAACCGCGCTTCCAAAATGCTGTAGGACGGTGGCAAAAGCATAATCAGCACCGCCTCGGGATAGCGGCGCTTGATGTTCATCGCGCCCTCCACCTCGATCTCAAGCAGCAGATTCCGGTTGCTCGCCAACACCGCCTCGGTCTCGCTCCGCAGCGTTCCGTAGTAGTTCCCGCAGTACTCGGTATGCTCCAACAGTTCCCCGCGACCGACCCGCGCTTCAAAGTCCTCCCGACCGATGTAGTGATAATTCACGCCGTCCACCTCGCCCGGGCGCGGCGCTCTTGTGGTTGCGGAGACCGAAAAAACGAAGTCCCCCGTTTCAAGCAGCTTCTTGTTGACCGTTCCCTTCCCGCTTCCCGCAGGGCCGGAAACGACCACCAACAGTCCCTTTCCGTTTTCCATACCGGCGTCTCACTCCCCGTCTGCGGGGACATCGTCGCTTTCGTCCTCGTCCTCGTCGGCGTCGCTGTTTTCCAGACGGTTCGCAATGGTTTCGGTCTGAATGGCGGAGAGAATGACGTGTTCCGAATCGGTGATAATCACCGCCCGCGTGCGCCTGCCGCAGGTCACGTCAATTGCCCGCCCGTCATCCTTGGAATCCTGAATCAGCCGCTTGATGGGGGCGGAATCGGGATTCGCCAGCGCCACGATGCGGTCGGATGCGACCATATTCCCAAAGCCGATATTGATAAACTTCATACGCAAATTTCCTCTTTCCGTTCGGTTCGTCACTCCAGATTCTGAATCTGCTCGCGAACCTTTTCCAATGTACATTTCAGGTCAACCACCGTTTGCGCCACTGCCGCGTCGGTGCATTTCGAGCCCGTGGTATTGACCTCGCGGTTCATCTCCTGAATCAGAAAGTCCAGCCTTCTGCCAACCGCGTCTCCGCCCCGCAGAATCTCTTCCATTGCGTCCAGGTGCGTCCGCAGGCGAACCAGTTCCTCGTCCACCGCCACCTTATCCGCAAAAATTGCGCACTCGGTGAGAATTCTCGATTCGTCGGACGAGATATGGTTATCCGCCAGTGCATCCCGCACGCGCTCGGCAAGCCGTTCGCGGTAATGCTTCACGGTATCGGCAGACATTTCCCCGATCCGCTCCGCGAGCGCCCGCATATCCGCAACCTTTCCGCCGAGATCTGCGACCAACGCCGCGCCCTCGCGTTTCTTTGCGGCAAAGAATGCGTCGGCGGCACGTCCGAGGACAGGCTCTATCTCTGCCCAGTCGCGCTCCGCGTCCTCTTCCGGCTTGACCGTGACGAACAGGTCGTTATTTCCTGCAACGCTCATAACCGAGATATCGTCGCGCAACCCGTACTCGTCGCGCAGGCGGCGGAGTGCGGCGAGATAGGCTTTGACCCGCCCGTCGTCGAGTGCGACCGCATCGGTGCTTTCGACGGTATCGACGGTAATGCTGACGTCGACCTTTCCTCTGGTCAGCCCTCTTGCCTGCAGATACGGTTTGACGCGTTCCTCCAAAAAGGAGACCGACCGACTGACGCGCACCGAGCAGTCCAGAAACCGACTGTTGACCGATTTGATCTCCACGGTGATATCGCGCCCTCCAACGGTTTCGCGGCATCTCCCGAACCCTGTCATGCTCCGAATCACGCTCAAATCCTCCTTTCGGAAGTCATACAGATTTATTATACCCCTTTTCCCCTCTTTTGTCAAGTTTTTTCGGCGAAAAATTGTTGGTGCGAACAGGGGAAGACCTTGGAGGCGCAGGAACCCCTCTTTCGGAGAGGGGTTCCTACCCTCCA
>URHR01000108.1 GCA_900547725.1 uncultured Eubacteriales bacterium | reverse complement strand
CGGCAAGCCGTTGTCCAAATCCCGCTCGACGGGATTTGGCTCGGAGCAGCCGGAATTTGCAGCACGGAATATGGCTACATCAGAATCAGCACAATAAAAAGGGGAATATGAAAATCCCCCTTAGTTAAAGTTCTTGAAAGTCTTGAAAACTTCTTTCAAGAAGTTTTCAAGCAGGGCTTGGGGCAGAGCCCCAAGGTCTTATGTCTTACCCCTTCTTAGACAATCCAGCCCCAACTGCCTAAAAATTCACCAGAGGGGGGCAATTGTCCGTTTTCTTTTGTGCGAGAACCTGCTATAATGGGGAACGGAAAAAGAAAAAGAGAAAAGAAAGGAGGTTCACCTCATGCGATCCATAACACCAATGAGAATCGCAAAACTCGGCTATGTCGCCATCTCCATTCTGTTCTGCGCGCTCGGCATTCTTTTGATCGCCATGCCGGAAATCTCGCCCGAGGCGGTCGGCATCGCGCTCGGCTGTATCATGACCGTATTCGGAGCGGTGAAGCTCGTCGGATACTTCTCCCACGACCTGTTCCGTCTCGCGTTCCAGTACGACCTTGCGTCGGGACTGCTCATGCTCCTGCTCGGATGCGTTCTGCTGATCTCCCCCGACCGAATGCTGAGCGTCCTCTGTACCGTTCTTGGCATCCTGATTCTTTCGGACAGCCTCCTGAAGATTCAGATCTCCGTTGACGCGCGCAGCTTCGGACTCAAGCGGTGGTGGCTGATCCTCACCGTTGCAACCGTTTCGGCTGTGTTCGGCGCAATTCTGATCTTCCGCCCCGCCGAAAGCATCCGCATTATGACAGTCCTGCTCGGCATCTCGCTGTTCACCGACGGCGTGCTGAATCTCAGCACCGCCCTGTGCGCAGTCCGGATTGTCCGACACCAGAAACCCGACTGCTACGAAACAGAATTTGAAGAAAAAAAGGAGTAACTCACCATGCATTTTTCCAAAGCGGTTGTCAGATGCCGCGTACCCATTCTGATCTTCACTGTTCTTCTGCTGATCCCCTGCGTGTTCGGCATGATCAATACCCGCATCAATTACGATATGCTGGATTATCTGCCCTCCGATATGGACACGGTCAAAGGACAGGACGCCCTGTTGGAGGAATTCGGCAAAGGCGCGTTTTCCTTCATTATTGTAGAGGATATGCCCGCCAAAGACGTTGCCAGGCTGACCGAAAAAATCGGACAGGTTGAGCACGTGGAAACCGTCCTCTGGTATAACACCCTCGCGGATATTTCCATTCCCATGGAGCTGTTGCCGGACGAAATCTATAAAGCCTTCAACACGGGACACTCCACCATGATTGCGGTCTTTTTCGACAGCGCAACCTCGGCGGACGTCACCATGGACGCCATCCGCGAGATCCGCTCGATTGCGGGCAAACAGTGCTTCGTTTCGGGGATGTCGGCACTGGTTACCGACCTGAAGGATCTTTGCGAAAAGGAAGAGCCGATTTACGTCGGCATCGCGGTCGCGCTTGCGCTTGTCGCGATGCTTCTCTTCCTCGACAGCTTCCTCGTCCCGTTCATCTTCCTCGCCTCCATCGGCGCGATGATTCTCGTCAACCTCGGAACAAACTACTTCCTCGGCGAAATTTCTTACATTACAAAAGCGCTTTCCGCCGTCCTTCAGCTTGCCGTAACGATGGATTACTCCATCTTCCTCTGGCACAGCTACAACGAACAGCGCTCCCGTTACCCCGATAAACGCGACGCCATGGCGCACGCGATTCACGAAACGCTGACGAGCGTTATCGGCAGTTCGATTACCACCGTTGCGGGCTTTATCGCACTCTGCTTCATGAGCTTCACACTCGGACGTGACCTCGGAATCGTCATGGCAAAGGGCGTTGTGTTCGGCGTTATCGGTTGCGTAACCGTCCTGCCTGCGCTGATTCTGGTATTCGACAAACCGCTGCAACATTCCCGCCACCGTTCGATTATCCCGAACATGAAGTGCATTGCAAATTTCCTGACCCGTCGCTTCCCCATCTTCCTTGCGGTATTCCTGCTTCTCATCGCCCCCGCGCTTTACGGTTATAACAAGACCAACGACGAGGTGTACTACGATATGGGGCAATGCCTGCCGGAGGATATGGAATACGTTATCGCCAATTCCAAGCTTTCGGAAGACTTTGACATCGCCTCCACGCATATGGTATTGGTGGACGCCAAGCTGTCCGGCAAATCCGTGCGCGCCATGATCGACGAAATGGAGCAGGTGGACGGCGTGAAATACGTCCTCGGTCTGGAATCGGTGCTTGGCTCGCGAGTTCCGGAAGAGGTTCTGCCCGACAGCATCCGCAGTATCCTCAAGAGTGACCACTGGGAACTGCTTCTCATCAATTCGGAATACAAGGTCGCAAGCGATAAGGTCAACGACCAGATCGACAGCCTGAATGCCATTCTGAAAAAGCATGACCCGAGCGGTATGCTCATCGGCGAAGCCCCCTGCATGAAGGACATGATCGAGACAACCAATCACGACTTCCAGGTTGTCAATGCGGTATCGATTCTCGCAATCTTCGTCATCATCGCACTGGTGGAAAAGAGCGTCAGCCTGCCGTTCATCCTGATTGCGGTCATCGAGCTTGCCATCTTCATCAACCTCGGCATCCCGCACTACGCCGGGCAGTCGCTCCCCTTCATCGCGCCGATCTGCATCAGCACCATTCAGCTGGGCGCAACGGTCGATTACGCAATTCTGATAACCACGCGCTACAAAGCGGAACGTGCCGCGGGGCGCGACAAACGCGGTGCTGTAACCGAAGCGCTCGCCGCCTCGATCCCGTCCATCCTTGTATCCGGCATGGGACTGTTTGCGGCAACCTTCGGCGTGGCGCTCTACTCCGATATCGACATCATCAGCTCGATGTGTATGCTGATGGCGCGCGGCGCTCTCATCAGCATGGGCTGCGTGATCTTCTTCCTGCCCGCGCTTCTGATGCTGTTTGACGGTCTGATCCGCCACACCACATTCGGCATGAAGCCCGGTCCGAAGGCAACCGCAAAGCAAACCGCCGTCAAGGATTCCCCGGAAACACGGTTTGAAGCAACGGGATCGGGCGAATCCGTCCGCACGCTCTCCGATTCTGAGGATGACAAATCCGTATCCACGCAGGAAGCGCTGAAGTATATCGGAATCATAGCAGGTGTCGGACTCGGAATCCGCATGGCATTCAAATATCTGAAAGCCCTGTTTCTGTAAGAACAAATGGAGGAAATAAGAATGAAAACAAAACTGATTAAAATCATCAGCACGGCGCTGTCGGTGCTTCTGCTTGGCGGTGCGTCGGCGGGAATCGCGGTTTATGCCGCGCAGAACGAACAGAAAGCGGCGGAAACAGAGTCTGCAGGCTCTGCTTCCGAAAATACCGAAGCGACCGAAAAGCCGCAGAAAAACGAGACTGTCTATGTCCTCGCGGGCAATGACGGCTCGGTGAAAAAGATCATTGTCAGCGACTGGATCCGCAACGCGCTGAACGAGGGCAAGCTGAACGACGCTTCCGACCTCTCGGACATTGAGAACGTCAAGGGCGACGAGGGCTACACCATGGGCGGCGACAACACCAAGGTCTGGGATGCGGACGGCAAGGACATCTACTATCAGGGCACGATTGAAAAGGAACTTCCCGTTTCCATCGGCATCCGCTACACGCTGAACGGCGAGTCGGTTACCGCCGACGAAATTGCAGGCAAGAGTGGCAAGGTAACCATCCGCTTCGATTACACCAACCGTCAGTGGCGCACGGTCACGATCGACGGCAAGGAGGAAACAATCTATGTTCCCTTCGTCATGCTGACGGGGATGCTGCTTGACAACAACGTTTTCTCCGACATTGAGGTAACCAACGGAAAGCTTGTCAACGACGGCGACCGCACGGCTGTCATCGGCGTTGCACTTCCCGGTCTTGCCGAAAACCTCGGCGTAACCGACGAGCAGATTGCGATTCCTTCCTATGTGGAAATCACGGCAACCGCCAAGGATTTCCGCCTTGCGACAACGGTCAGCGTTGCAACCAACGAGTTGTTCAACAAGATTGACACCTCGGTATTCGACAACGCAACGGAAACCGTGGAAGAGAAGCTGACACAGCTGAACGGCGCAATGACGCAACTGATGAACGGTTCTTCTCAGCTTTACGACGGCGTTTGCACGCTCCTTGAGCAGTCGGGGGCTCTGATCGACGGTATCGGTCAGCTCGCCGACGGTCTGAAGGAGCTGAACGAGAACAGCGCCACCCTGCGCGGCGGTGCGAAACAGGTGTTTGACACGCTTCTCGCAACCGCGCAGTCCGAGTTGGCAAAAGCCAGCGTGGATGTGACCCTGACCACCGGGAACTACGGCGCGGTGCTGGACGGTGTGATTGCTTCGCTGGCCACGGCAGGCACGGAAGAGCATCCGACCGCACATGACGCGATTGTTACGGCTGTTACGGCGACGGTTCGCGAGCAGGTCACGGCGAAGGTCACCGAAGGCTACCGCGAGCAGGTTCTGGCGGCAGTCCTGCAAACACGGGGCATGACGGTTGAGCAATACAACGCGGCAGTTGCGGCGGGCTTAGTCGACGAAGATACGCAGGATCAGGTTGACGCGGCGGTCTACATTCAGATGAAAAAAGCCTCCACGCAAACCGCCGTTTCGGCAATGGTGGACGCGCAGATGGCAACCGGGCAGGTTCAGGCGCTTGTTGCGCAGAATGTGACCGCGCAGGTCAACGAAAAGACTGCCGAAATCCGGGCGCTGAAGGGGCAGTTGGACGACTACAACACCTTCTACACGGGGGTCAATGATTACACGGCGGGCGTTGACAAAGCCTATGCGGGCATCTCCGAATTGGTTGCCCAGCTTCCGAAGCTGACGGCAGGCATTACCGATCTGCGCGACGGTGCGGGTCAGCTCCGCGACGGCTTGACCGAGTTCAACACCGAGGTGGTCGGCAAGCTGGTTGCTCTCGCAAACGGCGATGCCAAGACCGTTCTCGTCCGTCTTCGCGCGACGGTCGATGTCTCGAAGTCCTACAACAACTTCTCCGGCATCGGAGACATGGACGGTCAGGTTAAATTCATCTACCGCACCGACGCTGTATAAGGATGCGCCAGAGGGGGCTTTTCAGGAAAGCCCCCCTCTGGACTCCCCCAAACCTTTTCACCAAATTGGAAAGTGCGAACATAGTGCCTCTATTTGATGGGTAAAACATATGCCAATCGTGAAAAGCGAGGCGTAGTGAGAAAATCTTGAGTTATGCTCAAACTCCATTCAGGGACTCCTTGAAAAGCCCTTAAAAACTCAAAACTTCACCCCAAAGGCGGG
>URHR01000107.1 GCA_900547725.1 uncultured Eubacteriales bacterium | reverse complement strand
CTCTGCAAAGAATCCCCTCCAAAATTAAAAAACTTCACTGAACCGAATCTCATTCCAACATACAGGAAAACGCCCCACGCATCGCTGTGCAGTCGGTAACCTGATATGCACTGTGAATGAGATTCGGCTCAGTGAAGTTCGGGGAGAGAAGGAGGGGTTTGGGGAGGGAGAGAGCCCCATCCGAAAGGGGGGTCTCTCCCTCCCCAAGGTCTTTCTTCCCACCCCGAATTAGCACTCAATCGAGATGTTTACAAATTGTTCACAAGAAAATTTGCGAAAGCCCTTGACAAAACGCCGGAAAAGTGGTAAATTGATATCATGAATTAGCACTCGGACAATTAGAGTGCTAATCGAGACAAAGAAACGATGGAAAAAGCGGAGGAAAGGAGTGACCGGGATTGGAACCGAAGGAATTGAGTGAGCGAAAAAAGCAGATACTCAAGGCAGTGGTCGACGCGCATATCGAGGGCGGCGAACCGGTCGGATCGAAAGCGGTCCTCCAAACGGGGCAACTCGGGTGCTCTTCCGCAACCGTCCGGAACGAGATGGCGGAACTGGAGGAAATGGGATATCTCGAACAACCCCATGCCTCGGCTGGACGCGTCCCGAGCGAACTGGGATATCGGTTCTACGTCAACTCCCTGTTGGAGCATTACGCCATGACGGCGGGCGAGATCGCGCAGATCAATCACCTGTTGCGGGTCAAAATGGGGGAGTTGGATCAGATCCTGACGGCGGCATCCAACCTTGCCTCCTCGCTGACCAATTACACGGGCTTTGCGGTGCGCCCCAAACTCGGATCGGTGACGGTTACGAAGTTTGAGGGCATCTACCTTGAGAGCGACCATTTCATTCTGGTCGCAGTTCTCTCAACGGGGAGCGTCAAGACCAAGCATATCAACCCGAATCTGCCCGTTACGCAGGAAACGGTCGCGCGGCTGACCGAAACGCTCAACCGCTATCTGCCCGGGCTGACTGCCGACCGCATCACCCTTTCCATCATTATGGAAATGGAGAACGACCTCGGAGAGAACGCCGCGCTGGCAGGGCAGACCGTCAAGGTCATTTACGAACTGCTCCGCGAGGCGGACGAAGGCGAGATGAAGGTCAGCGGGATCAACCACCTGCTCCAATACCCCGAGTACAGCGACAGAGGACAGTTTCAGGAACTGCTCGGCGCACTGGAGAAGAAGGAGGACATCCTCGATCTGGTCTCGCGCAGTCAGGCGAGCGACGATATCAACGTCCTGATCGGGTCGGAGAGCCGCGTGGAGGTTATGAACAACTCCGCGCTGGTCTTTAAGCCGATCGTCAAGGACGGCAAAACTTTGGGCGCCATCGGCGTTCTCGGACCGAGACGGATGGACTACGCAAAGGTGCTTGCAACCCTGCAGGGACTGAGCGGAAACATCGAGGACATCATACGGTCGAAACAAACGAGTGAAAGTGAGGGAGAAAGCCCCGATGAGTAGTGAAGAAAAGAACGGGAGTGCCACGGCGGAAAAGGAAATGCCGCAGGCTGACCCCGTAAAGAATGAAAATAAAGAGAAGGACGCGAAAAAGCGACTGAAGAAGCTCGAAAACGAGGTCGCGGAGCTGAAAAAGCAATTGGAAGCGGCGAAGGAAGCCTCGGCGGCGGAGAATGACAAGTATCTGCGCATGATGGCGGAATACGACAACTTCCGAAAGCGGAGCGCAAAGGAAAAAGAGGGCATTTACACCGACGCTTACAGCGACTGTGTCAAGGTGCTCCTGCCGGTTCTGGACAATCTGGAGCGGGCGGAAACCTGCGAGCAGCTCGACGCACTGAAGAAGGGCGTGGAGATGACCTTGAAGGAATGCCGCGCCGCATTCGAAAAACTCGGCGTGACCGAAGTGGAGACCGATCATTTCGATCCGAATCTGCACAACGCAGTGATGCACGTTGAGGATGACAGCCTCGGAGAGTCCGCAATCGTTGAGGTGTTCCAGAAGGGATATCAAAAGGACGGTAAGGTCATTCGGTACGCGATGGTAAAAGTCGCAAACTAAAAATTTGTATGATTTGAGTATCAACTGATACGGAGGGATTTATTATGGGAAAGATTATCGGTATTGACTTGGGAACAACAAACTCTTGCGTGGCGGTTTACGAAGGCTCTGAGCCGATCGTGATTCCGAACCCCGAAGGCGCGCGCACAACGCCTTCCGTCGTGGCATTCTCCAAGACGGGCGAGAGAATGGTGGGTCAGGTTGCAAAGAGACAGGCAATCACCAACCCCGACCGCACGATCATCTCGATCAAGCGGCAGATGGGCACAACCTATAAGAAGGAAATCGACGGCAAGTCCTATACGCCGCAGGAAATTTCGGCAATGATTCTGCAGAAGCTGAAGGCGGATGCGGAAGCATATCTCGGCACGACGGTCAGCCAGGCGGTTATCACCGTCCCGGCGTATTTCTCGGACGCACAGCGTCAGGCAACCAAGGACGCGGGCAAAATCGCGGGTCTGGAAGTGCTGAGAATCATCAACGAGCCGACGGCGGCGGCGCTTGCCTACGGCATGGATAAGGAAGCAAACCAGAAGATCATGGTCTTTGACCTCGGCGGCGGCACATTCGATGTGTCCCTTTTGGAGATCTCGGACGGCGTGTTCGAGGTGCTTGCCACCAACGGCGATACCCACCTCGGCGGCGACGACTTCGACCAGAGAGTCATCGACTGGATGGCGGATCGCTTCCAGCACGAGCACGGCATCGACCTGCGCAAGGATAAGATGGTTCTGCAGAGACTGCGTGACGCGGCGGAGAAGGCAAAGATCGAGCTGTCCGGCATGACCAGCACGTCGATCAACCTGCCGTTCATTACCGCAACGGCGGAAGGACCGCTCCACTTTGAAGCGACCCTGACCAGAGCCGAGTTCGACCGCATCACGGCGGATCTGGTGGAGCGCACGATGGTTCCGACCAAGAAGGCGCTGGCGGACGCGGGTCTGAACGTGAACCAGATCGACAAGGTGCTTCTGGTCGGCGGTTCGACGAGAATCCCTGCGGTTCAGGAAGCCGTGAAGAAGTTCATCGGCAAAGAGCCGTTCAAGGGCATCAACCCCGACGAATGCGTTGCAATCGGCGCAGCAATTCAGGGCGGCGTTCTCGGCGGCGAGGTCAAGGATCTGCTGCTGCTTGACGTTACTCCGCTGTCGCTCGGTATCGAGACGCTCGGCGGCGTGTTCAATAAGATCATCGACCGGAACACCACGATTCCGGTGAAGAAGAGTCAGGTCTACTCCACTGCGGCGGACGGTCAGACCTCGGTTGAAATTCACGTCCTGCAGGGCGAGCGCGAGATGGCGGCGCACAACACCACGCTGGGTCGCTTTATCCTCGACGGCATTACGCCCGCACCCCGCGGCGTGCCGCAGATTGAGGTCACCTTCGATATCGACGCAAACGGCATCGTGAACGTCACCGCAAAGGATAAAGGTACGGGCAAGGAACAGCACATCACCATCACTTCTTCCACCAACATGAGCAAAGAGGACATCGAGCGCGCCGTGAAGGACGCGGAGAAGTTCGCGGAGCAGGATAAGAAGGAGAAAGAGGCGGTGGACGTCCGCAACCGCGCCGAGAGCATGATCTTCCAGAGCGAAAAGACGCTGACCGATCTTGGCGACAAGGCAGATCCTGCGGATGCGCAGACGGTGAAGGACGCGATTGAGAAGCTTCGCGAGACCCTGAAGGGCAACGACACCGAGGCGATCAAGGCGGATACCGAGGCGGTTGAAAAGGCGTTCTACAAGATTTCCGAGAAGCTGTACAGCCAGCAGGCGGGCGCGCAGGGCGCTGACCCGAACATGGGCGGAAACGCAGGCTCTGACAACGGCGGAAACGACGGCGGCACTTACTACAACGCCAACTACGAGGATCATTCGCAGCAATAAGCTGTAGAATCTACGGGAAAGGG
Source organism: uncultured Eubacteriales bacterium (assembly GCA_900547725.1). Lineage (GTDB taxonomy): Bacteria > Bacillota > Clostridia > Oscillospirales > CAG-272 > UMGS1865. Next base: position 1,546 of record URHR01000107.1, on the reverse strand, counting down.
CTTCGGCTCTTTCCCGCAGACCGTAACGAGACAATCGGCTTTTGCCGTGGTGAAAGTTTTCGCCCGCCTTTTTCAAAAGGCGGCGCGGTCGAGGACGCGGAGTCCTCGTCGCCGTCCGCAGACGGTGAAATTCTTTATCGGCGCTTTCTTTTTGCAAAGCTTTTTCTTTGCGCCTACATGGTCAAAGAAAAAGCGGCTAAGGGGTGCGCGCTTTTTGGGGCGATGAGCCTTTTGTTTGCAATTTACGGGAAAGGGCTTCGGCTCTTTCCCGTTGCGGTGTTTACGGTGTGACCGAACTATCACAAGGAGTCGATCGGATGGCAGAGAAAAGAGATTACTATGAGGTTCTGGGCGTTGACAAGAACGCCGACGCGGGAACGATCAAAAAAGCATACTATCAGCTGGCGAAGAAGTACCACCCCGATGCGAATCCGGGAGACAAGGCGGCTGAGGAGAAATTCAAGGAAGCGAACGAGGCGTATGCCGTCCTTTCCGACGCGGACAAGCGCGCGAAGTACGACCAATACGGTCACGCGGCGTTTGACCCCTCGATGGGCGGCGGCAACGGCGGATTCAGCGGTTTTGGCGGGTTCGAGGACTTCGACCTCGGCGACATTCTGGGCGGAATGTTCGGCGGTGCGTTCGGGGGCGGGCGGTCCTCGCGCAGGAGCAACGGACCGATGCAGGGCGAGGACATTGCCCTGAGCGTGACGATTACATTTGAGGAAGCGGCGTTCGGTGTGAAGAAGGACGTTTCCTACAGTCGCGTGTGCCACTGCCCCGACTGTCGCGGGACGGGTGCGGCGAACGGCGAGACCCCGCAGGTCTGCACGGTCTGCGGCGGTTCCGGACAGGTCAAGCGGGTTCAGCGCATGGGCGGGATGTCCTTCCAGACCACGGCGACCTGCGACGCTTGCCACGGCGCGGGGAAGATCATCAAAACCCCCTGCGCGAAGTGCCGCGGGAGCGGGATGGTGCGCGAAACAAAGCGCCTGACCGTTTCGATTCCTGCGGGTATCGACAACGGGGAGCGGATCGCTCTGCGCGGGCAGGGCTGTGACGGCAGAAACGGCGGACCTGCGGGCGATCTGATTATTACGGTCGGAGTCCGCAAGCACAGTTTCTTCGAACGGGACGGCTACAATCTGCTCTGCGAGATTCCGCTGACGATTCCCGAAGCGACGCTCGGCGCAGAGATCAAAGTGCCTACGCTTGAGGGCGATCTGCCCTACACGATCCCCGAAGGAACGCAGACGGGAACGGTATTCACGGTGCGGGGGAAGGGAATCCCGTATGTGAACAGCTCCCGCCGCGGCGACCTGATTTTCCGCGTGAACGTGGAGATTCCGAGGGGTTTGAACGACAAGCAAAAAGAAGCGATGCGTGCTTTCGCCGACTCGTGCGGCGAGGTGAACTACGCCAAGCACAAGCAATTCTTCCGCAAGATTTTCGGACAGGGGAAGAAGTGAGGGGAAGAAGACCTTGGAGGGGGAGAGCCCCCTCTTGAAAGAGGGGGCTCTCTCCCTCCAAACCTCCCTCTCTCACC
>URHR01000106.1 GCA_900547725.1 uncultured Eubacteriales bacterium | reverse complement strand
AGGGTAGGGAGACCCCTCCGAAAGGGGTCTCCCTGCGCCTCCAAGGTCTTTCCTTTCCCCTACCCATCAATAGCTTTCCTGATCAGCGCCTGCGTTTCGGGAATCGAACCGGAAGCGCTGACGATCGCAATGCGGTCGCGATTTTGAAGGAGATCAAAAACCTGATAGAACTTTGACCGAACCGCGGCAAGCTTTTCGCGCGTCTCGTAAATCTCCCGTTCCTCGCCGCGCTCGGCAATCCGCGCAAGACTCTCCTCGGGCGTCAGATCCAAGAAAATGCAAAGATCGGGATGGCGGATCGCAGGGCAGGAAAGATTCATTTCCGCTAACCACTTCAGATCCGTCTCGCTCCCCTGGTAGGCAAGCGTTGAATAGTAGTAGCGGTCGCAGATCACATCCTTCCCCGCCGCCAGAAGCGCCTCGATTCCCCCGGGCGCAACGTTGTGCCGGATTCGATCCAATACGAACAGCGCCGCCAACTCGCACGGCGTGCTCGGAATCGCACCGGACAGCGCACGGCGAAGCATTTTTCCCGTCTCTCCGTCGGTCGGCTCAGCAGTCACCGCAACGCGTCTGCCCTGCCCACGCAGATACTCCGCCAACAGCGGAATGTGCGTGGTTTTGCCCGCGCCGTCAATCCCTTCAAATACAATGAAACGTCCCCGCTCCATGTCAGCCCTCCGATTTTTTCAAAGCGTCAATCTCTTTCTGTAACCGCCGCAACTCCTGCGCAACGGGGTCAGGAACGTGAATCTGATCCATGTCGTTGACCTTCTGCCCGCCGCGCCGCACCACCTTGGCGGGAATCCCGACTGCCGTGCTGTCCGGCGGAACTTCATGCAGAACCACCGCGTTTGCCGCGACCTTGCTGCCCGAACCGACGGTCACGGGACCCAGAATTTTTGCCCCCGCGCCGACCATCACATTGTCCCCGAGCGTCGGATGCCGCTTGCCGACATCCTTGCCGGTTCCGCCCAACGTCACGCCCTGATAGATCGTGCAGTTGTCGCCGATCTCGGCAGTCTCGCCGATAACAACCCCCATGCCGTGGTCAATCAGCAGACCCTTGCCGATCTTCGCCCCCGGGTGAATCTCGATGCCCGTAAAATGGCGGGCGGTCTGGCTTACCACACGCGCGAGGAAAGGATGCCCATCCTCCAACAGTTTGTGCGCCTTGCGGTGCGCAATCACCGCGTGCACGCCCGAATACAGGAGAAGTACCTCCGCCGTGCTTCTCGCAGCCGGATCACGGCTCTTGACCGCCTGCACCGTGGCAGCAACATCCCGCAGAAAGTCATCATGTTTCCGCTTTTTTTCTGCAAGATAACCGAATATTCCGTGCGGCTTTTCCGTATCATGCTGACCCAAACCGATCCCCCCTTTTTTCAGAATACGACCCGCTCCACCCGCTTGGCGGACAGGTCAAACACCGTGCCGTGAACCGCAACGGGTCCCTGCGCCACTTCCATCCGCGTAGGCAGAAGCGTGCGGAAACGGCTGGTCACACTCGCGGTGTCCGTGCCGATGACGCCGCCCGTCGGACCGCTCATGCCGAGGTCGGTCTGCCACATCGAACCGTTCGGCAGAACCTGCTCGTCGGCCGTGGTCACATGGGTGTGCGTACCGTACATCACCGAAATTTTTCCGTCAAACGCGCGGGCGATCGCCCATTTCTCGCTTGTGGCTTCGGCGTGGATATCCAACACGGAAAGATCGTACTTCCCGTTTTCGCGGGCAAGAATTTTATCCACCGTTTCAAACGGATCGGCAAACGCGTCCATAAAGACTCTGCCGCACACATTGATACAGAGCACCCGCCAACCCGAAAGATCCAACACCGTATACCCGTTTCCCGGCGCGGCGGCGGGAAAATTGGCGGGGCGGATCACGCGCGGATCGGACTCGAGAAGCGGGACGATATCCCTCTGTCCGAACGCGTGGTTGCCAAGCGTCATAGCGTCCACGCCCGCGTCAAACAGCCGCTTCGCCTCGTCGGAATTGATCCCGCGGATCTCGGCGGCATTCTCTCCGTTTGCGATCACGAAATCAATCTTCCTCGTATCGCGCTCCCGCCAGAGATTTTTTTCCAGATATTTTACCGTCACACTGCCCACGATGTCCCCGATTGCCAGTATCCGCATAGCCTGTTCCTTTCCGAGCCGTCTGTTACAGCGGCGTATACTATTATTATACCATACCCGCGCTCAAAATGGAACGGCAAAATCAAAATTTAACCGAAATTTTTCGGATAAAAATCGGCACACGGCGCATACTAACCTTGCATCATGAGAAAAGGAGATGAAACGAACATGATTATGGACCGTATCGCGCTGATCCTTACCATTATCGGCGCTTTGAACTGGGGCAGTATCGGACTGTTCAGGTTTGACATCGTGGCGTGGATTACCGGCGGGCAGACCTCGGTTGTCGCACGGATCATTTACACCGTTGTGGCACTCGCGGGTATCTGGTGCATTTCGCTTCTGTTCCGTCCGCGTGACGTTGCGGAAACGGAAAGCCGCTGAATAGAATAAGGTCGCGGAATGTTCCGCGACCTTTTGGATTTCAAATGAAAACTTACAGCTTTACAATCTTGCCTTCCTTCGCCGACTCAAACGCCGCGAGGATGACCCGCAAATCGGTGCGCATCTGGTCATAGGTCACGCACTGGGTTGCTTCGCCGCGGATTGTTGCGATGAAGTTGCGGTAGTAGTCGTGAACGTCCGACTGCGGCTTGGGAACACGGTAGGTATCGGTCGTGATGCCGTCGCGCGGCGCCATGGTTTTGGTCAGTCCGGCCGCCGTTTCCACCGGCAGAACCTCACTCTCGTGCCAATGCGTGCACTTGACCACCTGCGCCTCCTCGCGCCAGTCGGTAATCAGCGCACTGCCCTTTTCTGCCCGCATATAGAAACGTGGCATGGCAATGAAGTTATACGTTCCGACCTCCACCGTTGCGCGCTGACCGTTTTTGAAGTTGAGATCCAGACGGAAGCCGTCATCCACCTCTTGGTTCGTGATGTGGTCACAGATGCAGTAAACGCTTTCGACATTCTCAAAACCGAAGATCATCAGCATCTGGTCGATGAGGTGAATGCCCCAGTCATAGAGCATTCCGCCGCCGTGAACCTTCTCGCCTCTCCAGTCGGAGGGAATGCCGCGGCTGCCGTGAATGCGCGACTCGATGTTGATCACCTTGCCCAGCTCGCCCGAATCGTGCACCTGTTTCATGGCAAGGTAGTCCACATCCCAACGGCGGTTCTGGTGCGTGGAGAAGTGCACGTGGTTCTTCTCTGCCGCCTCAATCATGCGGTTCAGCGACTCGAGCGACAGCGCCACGGGCTTTTCGCAGATGACGTTCTTACCCGCGTTCAGCGCCTTGACCACCACGTCCTCGTGCGCGTCGTTCGGAACTGCGACAGTGACCAACTCCACTTCGGAATCCTGCAGCAGCTCGCGCAGAGAACCATACGCGTGAATTCCGCGGCTCTCGGCAAGCTCGTTTCTCTCCCGTCTGATATCGTAAATGCCGGCAAGCTCGGCAACGTCGCTCTTCAGCAGTTTCTCGGTATGCCAACCGCCCATTCCACCGTAGCCGACTACGGCAACCTTCATTTTTTTCATGATTCTCCCGTCCTTTTTTGCGGCGGACCGTTCGCCCGCCTGTTTCTTTATATACAGTATAAACCTTTTCGCGAAATTTTTCAAGACACACATTGGATTTTTTTAGACTTTTTTTGTGCTTTTTTCGGATTTTCGGGCTTTTTCAGGAAAAATATTGCAAAGCCCTTGCACTCGCGGGCAAAATGCGGTATAATAAGAGAAGATGAATCCTTGGAAAGGCTTGGTTTTTACAGTGCAGAAATCCGAACGGCAGGAGCATATCCGCAATTTCTCCATCATCGCGCACATCGACCACGGCAAGTCCACGCTCGCAGACCGCATTCTGGAGCTGACCCGCACCGTGGAGAAGCGCGACATGGAGGATCAGTTGCTTGACAATATGGATCTGGAGCGCGAACGCGGCATCACCATCAAGGCGCGCGCAGTCAAACTCAACTATACCGCCAAAAACGGCGAGAATTACGTATTCAATCTCATCGACACGCCCGGTCACGTCGACTTCAACTACGAGGTTTCGCGTTCCCTCAACGCCTGCGAGGGGGCGCTTCTGGTCGTGGACGCCACGCAGGGCATTGAGGCGCAGACCTTGGCAAACGCGTATCTCGCGGTGGACGCCAATCTGGAAATCGTTCCGGTCATCAACAAAATCGACCTCCCCTCTGCGGATGTCAAGCGGTGTCAGGATGAGATTGAGGATGTCATCGGCATTCCCGCCGAGGGCTGTCCTGCGGTCTCGGCAAAAACGGGGCTGAACGTGGAGGACGTGCTGGAAGCGGTGGTCGCGCAGATTCCCGCGCCCGATGGGGACGAGAACGCGCCGCTGAAGGCTTTGATTTTCGACTCCTATTACGACAGCTATCTCGGCGTGGTGGTCAACCTGCGCGTTGTGGACGGCTCGGTCAAGGCGGGCGACCGCATCCGTCTGATGAGCACGGGCGCGGAGTTTGATGTGGTGGAGGTCGGGACGATGGAGCCGTTCGGGCTTGCACGTTGCGGGTCGCTTTCGGCGGGCGAGGTCGGCTATCTCACCGCTTCCATCAAGAACATCGGCGACACGCGCGTGGGCGACACGGTAACGCTTGCGGCAAACCCGACGGCGCAGGCGCTCCCCGGCTTCAAGGCGGTTCAGCCGATGGTTTACGCGGGTATTTACCCCGCCGACGGTGCGCGGTACGGAGACTTGCGCGACGCGCTCGAAAAGCTCCGGCTGAACGACGCCGCGCTGTTGTTTGAACCGGAGACCTCGGTGGCGCTCGGCTTCGGCTTCCGTTGCGGTTTTCTGGGACTTCTCCACATGGAAATCATTGAGGAGCGTTTGGAGCGGGAATTCAATCTGGATCTGATTACGACCGCACCGAGCGTTATTTACGAGATCCGGCTGAAAAGCGGTGAAACGGTGATGATCGACAACCCGTCGAACTACCCGTCTGCCGATCTGATCGAGTCGGCGCTCGAGCCTGTGGTCAAGGCAGGCATCATCACGCCCGTGGACTATGTGGGCGGGTTGATGGATCTGTGTCAGGATCGCCGCGGGGTGTTCCACGACATGAAATATCTGGATCAGACCCGGGTGGAGTTGCACTACGACCTGCCGCTGAACGAGATCATTTACGACTTTTTCGACGCGTTGAAAAGCCGTTCGCGGGGGTATGCCTCCCTCGACTACGAGCTGAAGGGCTACGAGCCGAGCAAGCTTGTGAAGTTGGATTTTCTGCTCAACGGCGATCAGGTGGACGCGCTGTCGTTCATTGTACACGAGGACAAGGCGTACGCGCGGGCGCGCAAAATTGCCGAGAAACTGAAGGACAACATTCCGCGCCAGCTGTTCGAAATTCCCATTCAGGCGGCGATCGGTTCAAAGATTATCGCCCGCGAGACGGTCAAGGCGATGCGCAAGGACGTGCTTGCAAAGTGCTACGGCGGCGACATCACGCGGAAAAAGAAGTTGCTTGAGAAGCAAAAA
>URHR01000105.1 GCA_900547725.1 uncultured Eubacteriales bacterium | reverse complement strand
CAGAAAATCCGGTATTTCTTCAATCACATCAACCGTTGGCGTTACATAGAAACAGTTTCCGGAACAAGTTGCGAGCATCAAACCGAATATCCTCCGCCTTCTATAAAATATAAGTCAATTCATTATAGCACAGCTTTTCTCCGTTTGCAACCTTTTCTTGCAATTTTTTCCTGTTTTTTCGTGTAAAAAGTGCTTTTTTATACAAGTTTTTACTTATTTTGGTTTTTCATAGGCAATCGAAAGGGAAACAAAGCGCAACCCACTGCTTTTTGAAAACAAAATGACCGCTCCCCAAAGCAAAATCCCGAATGCTCTCGCATTCGGGATTTTGCTTTGGATTATTTCACGCCGCCGAAGAGATCGTGAAGCTTCCGATACGCCCGGTAAAGCGGTTCGTATGCCGAAACGTTCGCGGGAATCGGCCGGTAGTGTGCGCAATCGGGCGGAGACATGGCAACCGACGCGGCACGGATATCGGGATAAAAACCGCCTGCCACCGCCGCATACATCGCGCTTCCCAATGCGCCTGCCTGCTTTGTTCCCGTCACACGGATTTCCTTACCGGTCACGTCCGCGTAAATCTGCATCAGCATCGGATCTTTCTGCGCGATTCCGCCACCCGCGCAGATGCGGCGAACCGTCAGCCCGTACTCTTCATACCGTTCCATAATGACCCGCAGACCGAACGCCGTCGCTTCGATCCATGCGCGGTACATCTCCTCGGGGCGGGTTGCAAGGGTCATTCCGACCATCACCGCCCGCAGGCTCGCGTCTCCCAGAATGTTCCGGTTTCCGCCCAACCAGTCCAGTGCCACAAGTCCGCTCTCCCCGGGGCGGAGTTTTTCCGCTTTTTCGCGCAGGAACGCGTGAAGATTCTGTCCCTTTTTCTCCGCTTCCTTTGCATAGTCCACGGGAACGCAGTTGCGCACGAACCAATCGAAGGTATCGCCCACACAGCACTGCCCCGCTTCATAGGTGCAAAGCCCGGGAATAACCCCGCCGTCGGTATACCCGCAGATACCGGGAATCTGGATTCCCGCCCGGGCGTTGAGCATCTGCGCCGACGAAGTGCCCACGACCAGCATCATTTCCCCGTCGCCGAGGTTCATTGCGGGCATCGCCGCATGACCGTCGATCATCGGGAGCGAAAGCGGCGTTCCGACGGGCAGTCCCGTCAACTCCGCACCGTGCGCGTTCAGGTTTCCCGCAATCCCGCCGACCGGAGCGACTTGTGCCGCAAGCCGTGTCCCGACCAGACCGTGCAAAGCAGGATCCAGCGCCGTGAAGAAATCGTCCGACGGGTAACCCGATTCCGCGCACCAACAGGCTTTGTAGCCCGCAAACGGCGCGCTGTGCGTTTCTTTTCCCGTCAGAACTCTTGAGAGCCAGTCCCCCGCCTCGGTAAAGCGGTCGGTCGCTTCAAAGACCGTCGGGGCATGGCGCAGAACCTCCAGAATTTTTGGGAGTACCCACTCGCAGGAAAGCTTCCCGCCGTAGCGCAAAAGCCAATCCTCTCCCCGCTCCGCCGCAAGCCGGTTGATTTCGTCCGCTTCGGGCTGCGCGGCATGGTGCTTCCACAGTTTGACCCATGCGTGCGGCTCGTGCGCCCATGCCTCCGAGAAGCAGAGCGGCGTTCCGTCGCGGTCAACAGGCAGGAGCGTACAGGCAGTAAAATCGATTCCGAGCGCCGCAATATCCCGCCCGTCCGCGCCCGCCTTCTCCAACACCTTCGGAACGGTTTCCCGCAAGGCCCGGAGATAGTCGGCGGGATGTTGCAGAGCAAACTGCGGCGGAAGTTTCCGCCCGTCGGGGAGGAATTCGTCCATCACGCCGTGCGGGTAGACCGACACCGCCTCGGCAACCTCGCGCCCATCCTTCGGGTCGACCAGAACGGCTCTTGCCGAAAGCGTGCCGAAGTCGACCCCGATGACATACCGTTTCATTGTCTGCTGCCCGGTTACTTCCGTTTTGCGCATTCGGGGCAGATGTAATGAACCGTAAGGTCATAGGAGCGGATCGGCGCCCCGATCGCGCCCGACAACTCGCCCGTAAGGTTCGGCAGGTGAATATCGGTCAGCCTGCCGCAGGAATCGCAAAGCAGATGGTCATGTTTTTCGGTCACGCGATCGAAGCAGTCCGCGCCGCCGTCGGTATGAACGCGGCTGATGATGCCCGCGTCGCACATGGCGTTGAGGTTGTTGTAAACCGTCGCCATCGCAATGGTCGGCATCTGGAGTTTGGCAAGGAAAAAAATCTCGTCCGCCGTCAGGTGATGGCGGTCGGGTTGGTTCAGAATCTGCAGAATCAGGGTTCTCTGTTTGGTCATTTCGGTTCACCTCATAAATTAGAATCGCTCTAATTCTATTATAAGAAATTTTTCCTGTTTTGTCAAGCGTTTTTTTCGTTTTTTCTTCCTTTTTCGCGAAAAAAACAGCAAACAAAAACCGGGACGGATTTGCTTTGTAAAAACCCCCACATCTCATCCCCTCTGTCCCTTAACTAACCTGAACCATTTCCATCCGGTGGCGGAGATGAAGCGAGGCAACAAGTTGCCGCTGTCCAAATCCCGCTTGACGGGATTTGGCTCGTAGCAGCCGGAAATAGCAGCACGGCAAACGGCTACATCAGAATCCGCACCACCTGAACATAGGGGTAAAAATCCCCTTCATTAAAGTTTTGAAAGTTCTTAGAAAACTTTTCCAAAAGTTTTCTAAGTGGGGCTTGGGGCAACGCCCCAAGGTCTTAAGTTTGGGGCAAAGCCCCAAGGTCTTAACGTCTTAAAAAGGAGCAACAATGAGTGAAAAAGTAATCGAAGCGCTGACGGTACGGGAACTGTTCCGAAGCCCCGAGCATACGATGGCATGGGAATACCTCAAAGGGTTTACCTACCCGTGGGAAGCGCTGGACGGATTGAAGGAGTTTGTCGTAAAGCTTGGAGAGACGCTTCCGACAGAAATGTATGAGCGGAGAGAAGGGGACGTCTGGATCGCGAAGAGCGCAAAGGTCTACCCAACCGCAACGATCCTTGGCCCTGCAATCATCGGAGAGCGGACGGAAGTCCGCCCCGGAGCGTTCATTCGCGGAAGCGTGCTCGTCGGCGCGGACGCAGTGGTCGGAAACTCGACCGAACTGAAAAACTGTATCCTCTTTGACCGCGTGCAAGTCCCGCACTTCAACTACGTCGGGGACGCAATTCTGGGCTACGCCTCGCATATGGGCGGCGGCGCGATTACCTCCAACGTCAAGAGCGATAAAACGCCCGTAACCGTCAAAGGCGACGGCTTTGCAATCGCAACCGGGAGAAAAAAGGTCGGCGCAATGCTCGGGGATTTCGTCGAGGTCGGATGCAACAGCGTCCTCAACCCCGGCACGGTGATCGGGGAGCATTCCAACGTCTACCCGTTGTCGGCTGTTCGCGGGTATGTTCCCGCCCGGCATATATACAAAGCAAAAGGAGAGGTGGTAAAGAAAGAGGATTGACCCAAAGCAAACGGCACGGCGACCCGTTTCACATAAACAGCACTGCACAAAGGGTTATAATCCCCCTTGTTGAAAGTTTTTGAAAGTTCTCAAAAAACTTTTTTCAAAAAGTTTTCTGAGTGGGGTTCGGGGCAAAGCCCCGAGACCTTCGCCCCCGCAAATCAGGGTAATGATAGCGCCAGACCAAACGCTTTTTTTGGGCGGACGGTTGACGAGGAGAGAAGTGATCGAAAATTCGGCGGATGCTTCTCCGGCTAAGGGATGCCGACAGATCGGGACAAATATGCGGGCAACCGCAAAACAATCTCCGTTCGATCCCATAATCACCGCAAACGACCTCCTGCCGGGGGCTTTGTCGGTATACTTATGGAATCAGAATCAGAAAAGGAGATTTTTTGCCATGTGCGGAATTATCGGTTATACGGGGACGGGAAACGCAGTTCCGAAAATGCTCAAGGGTCTGTCGGTACTGGAGTACCGCGGATATGATTCGGTCGGAATCGCGGCGCAGACCGCAGACGGAACAGATGTGGTCAAATGCAAGGGGCGCATCCATGCGCTGGAAGAAAAACTGCGCGACGAGCCGGTGGAGGGAAGCCACTGCGCCATCGGGCATACCCGGTGGGCAACGCACGGCGGTCCTTCCGACCGCAACGCGCACCCGCACCGTGCGGGAAACGTCATCCTCGTGCATAACGGAATTATCGAAAACTATAAAGCGCTGAAAGAGGAACTGCAGGCAAAGGGCGTGGAGTTCAAGTCCGAGACCGATACCGAGGTTGCGGCGGCACTGCTCAACGAGAACTACACCCCGGGCGGCGACCCGCTCGCGGCAATCCGCAAAACGGTTGCGAGACTGCGCGGCGCGTATGCGTTCGGCATTCTGTTTGCCGACCGCGAAGGAGAGGTCTGGGTGGTTCGCAGCGGCAGCCCGCTGATTCTCGCAAAGGGGAAGGACGGCTACTATCTTGCAAGCGACGTGACGGCGCTGCTGCCGTTCACCCGCGAGTCCGCGCCGATGGACGAGGGTGCAATCGCGCGCCTGACGGGGGACAGCGCGGTTCTGTTTGACGAAAACGGCGGCGGGCACGAGCCGAAGTGGATGACCACCACGCTGACCCCCGAGTCGGCGCAAAAGGGCGGCTATCCGCATTTCATGCTCAAGGAGATTCACGAGCAGCCCGAGGCGGTGAAGAAGTCGGTGTCCTCCCGCATTGACAAGGACGGCCTGCCCGATTTCTCGGCGGACGGCATTGACGCGGACTTCTGGCGCGGCATTCGCGCGGTGCAGATCGTTGCCTGCGGGTCTGCGATGCACGCGGGTCTGGTCGGGCAGCGGGTGCTGGAGCAGTACGCGGGGCTGCCGACGACGGTGCACATTGCTTCCGAGTACCGCTACTATCCGCCGCTGGGCGATGAGGGGACGTTGGTGATTGTGATTTCGCAGTCGGGCGAGACGGCGGACTCTCTGGCGGCTTTGCGCTACGCGAAGGAGCACGGGCGACATACGCTCGGTATTGTCAACGCGGTGGAGACGACGATTGCGCGCGAGGCGGACAAACGGATTTACACCTACGCAGGGCCTGAAATCGCGGTTGCGACGACGAAGGGCTACTGCACGCAGGCGTCGGTGCTGTACGCGATTGCGGCGGCGGCGGGACTTTCGCGCGGCGTGATTGACGCGAAGGCGGCGAAGGAGCTTCTGCGCGACATTTCGGAGGAAGTTCCCGCAGTCCTGGAAACGATGCTTGGCAAGGAGGCGCAGTTCTGCCGCATTGCAAAGGCGTTGGCGGATCACGAGCACGTGTTCTATATCGGGCGCGGGTTGGACTACGCGATGTCGATGGAGGGGGCTTTGAAGCTGAAGGAGATCTCCTACATTCACTGCGAGGCTTACGCGGCGGGCGAGCTGAAACACGGGACGATTTCGCTGATTGAGCCGGGTACGCCTGTGATTGCGCTTGCGACCGATCCCGCTTTGTTTGAAAAGACCGAAAGCAATCTGCGCGAAGTGGGAAGCCGCGGCGCGCAGGTCACGCTGATTTGTCCCGAGGGGGTTGAAGTGCCCGAGGAGAGCGCGGGTGAGATCATCCGTTTGCCCGAGTGTTCTGCTCCCGCGCGGTTATTCGCTTCGATGCTTGCGGTTCAGATGATCGCTTACGAGGCGGCTTCCTTCCGCGGTTGCGACATTGACCGCCCGCGGAATCTTGCGAAGTCGGTGACGGTGGAGTAAGGGGGAAGAGGACCTTGGGACTCTGTCCCAAACCCTGCTTA
>URHR01000104.1 GCA_900547725.1 uncultured Eubacteriales bacterium | reverse complement strand
CCGCGGAGTCGAACCCCGAAGGGGCGCCAGCAGGCGGAATCTCGGCACTCGTGTATGGTGTTTAACAACCGTTAACAAGTAACATTCCCCCGACACGGAACGACACATGGGTCGTTCCCTACAACACCGCACTTTTATCAGGTTATGTCAGACGGCTTCCTCACCCTACAGGGGCATAATCCGTAGGGAACGACCCGCGTGTCGTTCCGCTCCGGTCAGCAACTAACCTGAACCATTTCTATCCGGTAGCGGGAGCAAGGCGTAAGCCGTCCCAATCCCGCTGGACGGGATTGGGAGCGGGAGCAGCCGGAATTCGTAGCACGGAATCTGGCTACACAGAATCAGAACAAAATAAAATGGGGAGCGAAAATTCCCTTAGTTAGAAGTTTTGAAAGTTCTTAGAAAACTTTTTCAAAAGTTTTCTAAGCAGGGTTCGGGACAGCGTCCCGAGGTCTTAAGGTTCGGGGCAAAGCCCCGAGGTCTTCCCCTTAAATCACCTCGTACAGCGCCGCCGCGTCAGCCTTTGCCGTGTATTCCTTGACCCCCAGAACGCGAACCTTCAGAACCCGCTCGCCGAAGGTGATTTCGAGAATGTCACCCTCTTTTACATCGTAGGAAGCCTTCGCAGGGCGACCGTTAACCGTGACGTGAGCGGCATCGCAGGCGTCGTTTGCAACCGTCCGCCGCTTGATGATCCGCGATACCTTTAAGTATTTGTCCAATCGCATCATGAATCTCCTTTGCTTGTGGCACTCCTTATGATTCATTCTATCACAGGATTGCCCGAAAAGCAAGACTTTTTTCAAATATTCACAGAGTTTTCGTTTTTTTCAGCCGCTTCGATCACCCGCTCAACCTCTGCGCCCAACACCTCTTCCGCATCCGCACCGCAAAGCGCCGCCAAACGGCAAAGATCAAACAGAATCCGCCCCAGAGCCGAGCAGTCCCCTCCCGCAAGCGACGAAAGAGTGTCGGAAATCCCGCCCGCCAATTCCGCAGGGCTTGTCCCGTCAAGCAACCCCGCCTTTTTCGCAATCTTCTGCGCCCGCATCAGCGCAGGAAGCATCGCGGGAACTGCACGCAAACGGGAGGAAAGCGTTACCCGCCCCTTCTCCGCAACCTTCCGCGCTTCCCAACGTGCCAAAGCTTCGTCCGCGTCGGTCGGTTCTTCGTTGCCGAATACCTGCGGGTGACGGTCAATCATCTTCCGCGCGTTGCCGTCCACCACATCGCCAATGGTAAAACCGCCCCGCTCCGCTTCCAGCTGCGCATGAAAAACCGCCTGAAACAACAGGTCGCCCAACTCCTCGCAAAGCAGAACGGGATCGTTTTTGTCGATCGCCTCCGCAACCTCGTAGGCTTCCTCAATCGCACAGCTCCGAATGCTCGCATGGGTCTGGGCGCGATCCCAAGGACAGCCGCCCTCCCCGCGCAGAACCCGCACAATGGCGCACAGGTCGTCAAAATCATACCGTTTTTTCGCCGACAGTTCCTTTGCCTGTTCGTTCATGTTCCTCGTTTTTCTCCTTTTTCTCTTCTTCCCGCCGCGGCAGAAGCCTGCAGAAGGTCAACGCGCGGCACAGCTTCTCCCCGCCGGGCAGAAGCATGATATCCTCCCGCCCGATGCCGCCGCAAAGACAGCCGAACACGGGATACAGTACAAGACATCCGATCAGCGCACCGAGCGTCAGAAGCGCGCTCTCCCCCGCCGCCCGCACAAGAAGCCGATAGCAAACGCCGCACAGCCCGACCGACAGCACCGAAGCAATCAGCGGCTTTGCAAACGTTCCGCCGAGTTTCTCCACTTCCACCCTGCACAGGCGGGCGGCAAACGATAGATTCATCCCCACAACCGCCGCGTTGCAAAGAAACGTGCTGATCGGCGCGCCCGGAAGCCCCACCGCGGGCGAGCCGATGAGGAAATAGGCAACGGTCAGCTTTACCGCCGCACCCGCCAGAAGCGAGAGGATCGGCTTTGTGACCGCGCGGTAGGCGTGCAGCACCGAATTGGTCGCGCCGATCATGCAGGAGAGAAAGACAGACGGTCCGAGAAGCGCCAGAAGCGGAGCAGCCTGCGCAACCGCCTCCGGCTCTCTGCCGAACAGAAGCGACAGAATCGGATGCGCGAACATCGCAAGCCCGAGCGAAGCGGGAAGCGAGATGATTGCGGTCAGACGGTAGGAAGCGCGGATCAGCGAAGCCTGCCGCCCGCGATCCCCCGCCGCAATGGCAGAGGAAAGAAGCGGCACGAGCGGAAGCGCGACCGAGGACAAAAGCGTGGGAACAAGCGCGTAAACAGACAGCGCGAGCGTTGTGTAACTTCCGTATGCCGCATTCGCCGCAATCTCGCTGTAGCCCACGCTCCGCAGACGGCGCAGAATCATCGCCATGTCAATCAGCTTGGTCAGACTGACCGCCGAAGCGCCAACCGTCATCGGGAACGCCAGCCGCCAAAGCTGCCGCAGCGTTCCGCTCCCGCGCGGCGCGGAAGCCCTTTTCTCCGTGCGCGGGCGAAGACGGAAGAACTCGGAGACGAGATAGAGCGTGGAGAGCAGCGTTCCGAGCGTCAGCCCCACGCCCGCCATGGCGGCGATTGCGGGAACGCCCCAACCGCGCTCGGCGGCAACGTCCGCCAGAACCAAACCGAACGCCAGTTTTCCGATCGCTTCAATCAGTTGGGAAATTGCGGTGGGCGCCATTTTCTGGTGTCCCTGAAACCACCCGCGAACGGCGGAGGACACGCAGATGAGCAGAACCGTTGGGCTGATCGCCAGAATGCACCCGTAGGCGTTCGCGCTCCGGATCAGGCGGCAGAACAGCGGTGACAGAGCCGCCATCGCGCCGCTGCCGAGGATGCCGATGCCGAGGAACACGCCGAGCGAGGTGCGGAACACCCGCGCCGCCCCGCGTTCATCCCCCACCGACAGCGCCGCCGAGACCAGAACCGACAGCGCCACGGGAAGTCCCGCCGTGCTGATCACGCAGAAGAGCGCGTAAATTTCATACGCCGAATGGAAGTATCCCATGCCCTCCGCACCGAGGTAGGAGAGCATGGGGATTTTGTAAAGGAAGCCCACCGCCTTGGCAAGAACGGTTGACAGCGCGAGGACAAACACGCCCGATAAAAAGGTCTTTTCCGCTCGGTTCCGATTCTCCGCCATGACAGTTCACTCCCTTTTCGGCAAACGCATGGGGTATAGACAGCAAACACCCACGCTCGGCTTTCGTCGTGGATGGAAAGTTTTCGCCCGCCTTTTCTAAAAGGCGGCACGAGTCCAGCGCCGTGGGGCGCTGGTCGCCGCCCGCAGGCGGCGACATCTCCTATACAGCGCTTTCTTTTTTGCAGCTTTGCGAAGCAAAGTGTGCTTTTCTTCTTTGCGCCTACATGGTCAAAGAAAAAAGCGTGAAAGAAATTTGTACTTTTCTCAGAACAGCGCCCTTTGTCTGCATTCTACCCGCAAAATATGCGTTCTTGCCTTCAATCAAAGTAATGAGCAAACGTCTCGCGGCAGTCGGCGCGCAGGCGTTCCTCATCAATGGAAGTATACTCGCCGCCGCGGTAAAGTATGCGCCCGTCGACCATGGTCATTTTTACATCGTTCGCGTCGGCGCTGAACGCCAGCATTGCGTAATCGTCAAAACACGGCTGATTATGCAGGCTGTTCCGGTCGATCAGTATCAGATCGGCGCAATAACCCTTCTCCACGCGCCCGCAGTCCCGTCTGCCCTGCGCCCGCATTCCGTTGACGGTTGCAAGCGGGATCAGTTCGGCGGCTTTGATTTCGGTGGGATTCCGCGTCACGCCCTTATGAATCAGCGCGGCGGTCTGCACCTCGCGCAGGATGTCAAGGCGGTTGTTCGACGCCGTTCCGTCCGTCCCGAGCGCCACATTCACGCCCGCGTCCAACAGCTTCCGCAGAGGCGCAACGCCGCTCCCGAGCTTGAGGTTGCTGACGGGGTTGTGCGCCACGGTCACGCCCTTGTCGCGCAGAATCTCAATATCGCTGTCGGTGACCCACACGCAGTGCGCGGCGGTCGTGGGAACATCCAGAACGCCCGTATCGCGGAAGAATTCGGTCGGCGTTTTGCCCCACCGATCCATGCACTCCAGATGCTCGCGCTCAGTCTCGGAAAGGTGAATCTGCATTCCCGTTTTGAAGCGCTTTGCCAGTTCCGCAACATATTCGCAGGCTTTCGGAACGTTCGTATACTCGGCATGGAGCGAAAAATCGACCAGCAGTCTCCCCTCGTCGCACCCGTGATACCACTCCGCCAGCCGCACCGCCTCCACGGTTCTCTGCTCCTTCGCCATATCGACCTCGGGGTCGAACGACACGAGCGACCGCGAAAGGTTTGCCTTGATGCCGCTTGCCAGCACTGCCTCGGCAACCGCGTCCTCGAACATATACATATCCGAGAAGGAAGCAATGCCGTTCCGGAGCATTTCGGCAATGGCGAGCATGGAGGCATGGTAGACCGCGCGGAAGGTCAGCTTTTCCTCTGCGGGGAAAATGCGCGTTTCCAGCCATTCTTTCAGCGGCAGATCCTCGCCGTAGCCGCGGAAGAGGGTCATGGCGGCGTGGCAGTGCGTATTGCAGAAAGCGGGCATCAGGAGGTTGCCCCCGCAGTCGACCACCTCGTCCGCCTTTTCATTCTCGGGCAATGTCTCGGAAATCTCCGCAATTTTGCGGTTCCTGACCGTAACGTGCACCCGTTTGTCCCCGTAGCCGTACTCGGGCAGGAGCGTTGCGTTCTTCAGTAACGTTTTCATTTCAGATAAACTCCCTGTACAAAGAATCCGGTCCGATCAGCGTGTCGGAAACCGTTTGAACCTTCCGCAGGCGGTCGAGAATCGTTTCCGCCTCGATCCGCGCTTTCCCGCTCCCGTCCTCGCGACCCTCCCGGAGAAATTTTTCAAGGTAGGGCTTCAGAAGTCCGATTTCATACGGCATGGTGGAATTCACCGCGCGGTTACAGCTTCCGATGTTGGGGAAGATGTTCTTCTCCTCGTTCTCCCGCACGCTCTCCCAAATGGCAAAGGTGAAGGACGGCGCGGCGGCGCGGTGGATCATATCCCGCACCAGACGGCGCAGCAGGCGGATTTCGTTCGGCTCAAATCGCTCCCCGCCCGTTTCGATTGCGGTCTGCGGGCAGACGCAGAAGTTGAAATCCCCCTCCCGCCGCAGGAGCGCGTCGACCTGCGGGTAAAGGATCTGGATGCCCTCAAAGAGGAACACGTCCCCTTCCATCGGGCGCAGGATCTCGCCTCTTTCCCGCTGTCCCGTGCGGAAATTGAAGCGCGGCATTCTCGTCTCGCGCCCCGAGAGCAGGGAGAGCGTGCAGGCGCGCATGAAATCGAGGTCGATGGTGTCGGGGGAGTCGTAATCCGGCTCCTGTCTCCCCTTCTCGCGCGAGGCGCGTTGGAGCGCTTCCTTGCTGTAATAGAAGTCGTCAACCGAGATGATATGAACCGCGCGCCCCTGTGCTTCCAGTTCTTTGGTCAGCATGGCGGCGGCTGTGGTCTTTCCCGAGCAGGTCGGACCGGTCAGTCCGAGCAGGCGGACATCGTGCAGGGAGAGAATCTCCTCCGCCAGCGCTTTGAGGGCGCGTTCAAACGCCGTGTCCCCCGCGCGCACCAGTTCCGCCAGCTCCGTTTCCTTCAGATCATTCGATACTGCAACAACATTCATTCAATCTCACCTCTCTTTAAGACCTTGGGGCTTTGCCCACTCATGGCAACTTTCTATTTTATGACCTTACACGGGTGCCGAGATCCCGCCTGCTGGCGCCCCTTCGGGGTTCGACTG
>URHR01000103.1 GCA_900547725.1 uncultured Eubacteriales bacterium | reverse complement strand
GGAAAGTTTTTGGAGATTTTTAAGAGACTTTTTTCAAAAAGTCTCTTAAATGGGGCTTGGGGCAACGCCCCAAGGTCTTTCTCCGAAAGTTTACAGGTTCTCGTTTTTGAGCGCGTCGATGGGGTTGTCGCGGCGAAGCTTGCCGCCGGCATAGAGCATCGTGGCAAAGACCACCGCGAACACACTGCCGACCGCAATGGCAACCGCCGCCCACGGAATCATGAACGGTTGTTCGACCGCCTGCCCGACCACAAGCCAGATGGCAAACGTGGAAAGGAAGGAGACCGGAAGTCCGAGCGCCAAGCCCTTGATGCCGTAGATCAGGCACTCGTAATTGAGCATCTTGTGCATTCCGCGCGTTGTCAGACCGACCGACTTCATCATTGCAAACTCCCGCCGCCGCAGGGCAATGTTCGTGGAAATCGTGTTGAATACGTTTGCAACCGCAATCAGCGAAATCAGAATGATGAAACCGTAGGAGAATACATTGACCACGGTCACGGTCGAACGCATGGATTCCAGCATCTGTGCGTTATCGTAAAGCCTTGAGGTCGACTGCCCCGCGTCGGACAGAATCTGCTTCATGTCCGCATATGCCGCCGCGTGCGCAGGGGCTTCAAAGCAGAATGCAATGCCGTCCTCTCTCGGGTCAATTCCCGTGACTTCGGCAATCCGACTGTAGGGGTAAATCAGAAACGGCTTCTCCTCGGACATTCCGAGCGGAACTGCATCCACCGTCCCGCCGAGACGGAAAGAGAGCACTTGCACCGCTTCCGTCTCGGAAAACCGCTTGGCGTGCGCGTTCAGAAACGCCTCCCGCTCCGCATCGTCCCCGGTTGCCCGGTATGTCGCCTTATCCTCTTTGGAAAGGTACAGGTAACGCCCGTCACCGTCCTTATCCTGTGCGATGAAGCTGTATCCGTCAATTTCGGAGCGGATGCGCCTTGATTCGTAAGTCCCAACCGTTGCGGACGGAGCAAACAGCGTATAGGTTGTCCATTTTGCCCGTGAGCCGGAAGCATCCGAAGCGTCGCGCACATACCGCGCGCCATGGTTGTAAATCAAGCCCATCGGCTCCTCGGAGATCAGATACCGCTCCCCGTCAATGCCTGCCGCTTTGGTAAAGCGCAGAAATTCCGCGTCCGATACCGCGCAGATGTTCACAGAGATCAGGTCCCGATCCGATCCCGTCATATCGGAAAAAGCCGCACGGTAACTCTCCGAAACCGCCCCCTCCGGCAAGCGAAGGGTCTCGTAGCGTGTGGCAAGATAAGCCCCTCGCACCACGCTGTTCGCACGGCTGAGCTTTTTCATCAGCTCATCGGGGGACTCTCGCAGATCATGCGCATAAAAGGTAATGTCCGCGCCCGAATCCTTGGAAGTCATACTGCTGACCGACGCTTTGAGATAGTTGCAGAACGCCGCCGCAGAGATGAACAGCGTCACACTGAGAAACAGCGAAACAACCGTGGAACGGTAGCGCTTGCGGTTTCGCTTGAAATTTTTGGAAGCCATCATGCCCTCAAAGCCGAACAGCTTCTGCGTCAGGCGGGAGGTCTTGACTTCGCGCCGCGAAATCTTCACATCCGCCGACTGCCGGATTGCCTGAATCGGAGAGATCGACAGCGCGCGCCGAGCGGGAATCCACGCCGAAATCAGCGCAATGGCAAGGCAGAGAAGCGCTGCCATGCCAAGCCCTGCCCAGTTGACCACCAATTTCATCTGCACATCAGAGGTTTCGGAAAGAATGAGACGGAACGAATCACGCAGACAGTAGAGCGTGATGCCGATTCCCGCGCAACCGACCCCCGCACCGAGCGGAATGGCGATTCCGCAAAGTACCAGTGCCTCGTAAAGCACCGTGCCGCGAATCTGCTTTTTGGTCGCGCCGACCGATTTGAGAATGCCGAACTGCCGCGTCCGTTCGCTGACCGAAATGGAAAACGAGTTGTAAATCAGCGAAATCGACCCGAACGCAATCAGCACCACCAACACGGTGACCAGCCCGTACATCATCCGGGTCAGCCCGCCGTTGCGGAACGAGCCGGAGTACGCCAGCAGGGCGCTGTGTGCCGCCCAATCATACCCGATACCTGCATTCAGGTTGTCCTTCATCACCGAATAGAACCTTGCGGGATGCTTCAATGTGAAAAACACCGTTGCAGATCCTGTCGCCTCGCCTGCCGTCAGGGCAATATAGGAGGGCGAATAGCCGTTGTCAATCACCGTGTCCAGTTTTTCAAAGATACCGACCACGGTGTAGGTCAACTCGCGGCAATCGGTCAGTTCCTCGTTTTCCTCATACTCCTTGTGTGCCGCAATCGGCTCGCCGTTCAGGGTTCGCTGTCCCACCGAAAGCGTAAGCGTATCCCCGACCCGAACCCGCGCAACCTGTTCGGCATAGCGGTCGGGCAGAATGATCTCCCGCTCGTTTTCGGGCATCCGCCCTGCGGTGAGGAGAACCGAAAGCAGATCGGTCACGCCCTCCCCCAGCGCTTCAATTTGCAGATATTTCACAAAGCGGGATGTGTCCTCGGTCACCCGCGCATGACCGACCCGATAAAACGCGGCGGTCTTTTTCACATCCTCCGCCCGGGCAAGCTCGGACACCTTGTCCGCTTCCACCTCGCGCCAGTAGCCGTGAAACGCGCCCACGCGCTCGGTCTCGGCGCGCACCAGATACTGCATTCCGCTGTTCGCGCCCTCGATGACCGCCGTCAGGAGCGCCATGGACAGCATAATCCCGATGATGGTCACCAATGTGCGAACGCGGTTCTTTTTCAGCGATGCAAGCGTAAATCTGTGGAAGATATTCATTTGACCGCCTCCCGAATCCGCTCGTCGCGCACGATTTTCCCGTCCTCAATCGCAATCACGCGGTCGGCTTGCAGAGCAATGTTCTCGTCATGCGTGATGATGACCAGCGTCTGCCCGTACTTGCGGTTGGACTGCTTGAACAGTTCGACAATCTCCTGACTGTTGCGGGAATCGAGGTTGCCCGTCGGCTCGTCCGCCAATACCACCGACGGCGCATTCATCAGCGCCCGCCCGATGGAAACCCGCTGTTGCTGACCGCCCGACAGCTGATTCGGCAGGTTCTTCTGCCGCGCCGTCAGTCCCAGAACATTCAGCAGTTCCCGGAGGCGCTCCCCGTTAACCCGCCGACCGTCCATCAGCACGGGCAGGGTCATGTTTTCCACGACATCCAATACGGGAATCAGGTTATAGAACTGATAAATCAGCCCGACCTGCCGACGGCGGAAGATTGCCAGCGCTTCCTCATTCTGGGCGTAAACGTCCTGCCCGTTCAGGTAGACTTTGCCCGAAGTGGGGCGATCCACACCGCCGAGGATATGCAACAGGGTCGATTTGCCCGACCCCGAAGGACCGATGATGGCAAGGAACTCCCCCTTCTCCACCGAGAACGAAATGTCATCAACCGCGCGAACCGTGTTCTCCCCCGACCCGTAGATTTTTGTCAGATGCTCAATTTTCAGAATTTCCATTGATGCCTCTCCTTTCTGTTTCTACCACGATTTTACCATGCCAAAATGACTCTTTCGTGACTGGGGGATGCGTTGGGGAAAACTTTTTGGAAGAAAGTCAACGCTTCGCTACTGACGGTTGCAGGCAACCGTCATCCCCCAAGCCCCTTTCCAAAACTTCCCCCACTTATATAAACGGTGCGAACAAAGTACGCTTTCCCTTTCATACCACAAAAAAATCGGCGCACCATGTTCGCACTTACTTATAAAAATTGGTTAAAAGGTTTGGGGAGTCCAGAGGGGGCTTTCCTTAAAAGCCCCCTTTGGCGCATCCCCATCGCATCCCCCCCGCGCCCCCTACACTACGCCTTTGTAGAAGCGGACGGTGAAAAGCGCGCCGCCGCAGGGGGCATTCGAGGCGGAGAGCGTTCCGTTCTGGGCGGCAATGACCGTCCGCGCTAAAGAGAGACCGATTCCAACGCTTTCGGGACTCGCATTCGAGCCGCGGTAAAAACGGTCGAACAGGTGCGGGATTTCCTCCTTTGCAAAACCGACACCGCTGTCATGAATCAGAATCTCACAGAAGAGCGCAGTCTCGCGTACCGTGACCGAAATCTCTCCGCCCGCAGGCGTGTGCTCGGAACAGTTCTTCAACAAATTCCCGACCGCCTCCGCGCTCCACGCAAGATCGCCGGTGAAGGTCTCGTCGCCAACCGTGACCGAGAGCACCTGCCCGCGCAACTCGATTGCAACCTCCAGAGGCGCTAACGCCGCGCGCAACAGATCCGCCGCACGCACCGCGTCGCAGCGGAACGTCACCGTCCCCGCATCGATCTTCGAAAGCTTCAGAAGCGTTTCCACAAGCCAGTCGATCCGCGTGAGCCGCTGTTTCAGTTCAAACATCAGGCGCGTCCGCTCCTCCGCCGTCAGGTCGCTCTTGGAAAGGAGAGAAACCGTCAGGTTCATCGAAGTCAGCGGCGTGCGGAGTTGGTGGGAGATATCCGCCAGCGCGTCGCTCATCCGCACACGGTCGCGCGAGAGATAGTCCGCCTGCTCCCGCAGGCGAACCGTCATTTTCCGCACTTCACTGGAGAGGATCGACAGCTCCCCCTCCGCCGCGTCGCGGATTTCCACGCTGTCCGCGCCGTGCAGAATGCGATCCAGCGATTCCGACAGCTCCGCAATCCGGCGATAGCGCCGCGCGGTAAACACGGCAAAGGTTGCACAGAGCGCCGCGCACGCGCAAAAGGCGATCAACGCCGCCCACGGGGAGAACGCGAACATGGCGCAGGAAACCGCAACGGTCAACAGCGCCGCAATCAGCGCCGCCCGCCGCACTTCACGGTCTTTCCAAAGATTCATCTCAATCCACCCGATACCCGAGTCCGCGCACCGTGCGGATGACCGTCGGGTTTGCGGGGTCATCCTCCACCTTTTCGCGGATGCGTTTGATGTAAACCGTCAGCGTGTTGTCGTTGACAAAGTCACCCGCCACGTCCCAGATGTCCTCCAACAGCTTTTCGCGCGTCATCAGCCGCCCGCGGTTGGAGACCAACAGCAACAAGAGGCGATACTCCAGTGCCGAAAGCGCCAGCTCCGCGCCGTTTTTGGTCACGGTTCCGCTGTCCGCGTTGATTTCGAGGTTGCCGACCTCCAAAAGATTCCGGTTTCCGCACCGCCGCAGGGCGTTTTTGATGCGCGAGATCAGTTCACGCGGCTTGAAGGGCTTTGGGATATAGTCGTCCGCGCCGAGATCAAAGCCCGTTACAATACTGCCCTCGTCACCCGAGGCGGTGAGGAAGATCACGGGCGGCGGGTTCTTCCGCTTTTTCAGTTCGTTACAAACGGCGTAACCGTTGCCGTCGCGCAGGGAAATATCGAGCAGAACCAAATCGAATCTGCCGCGCGCCATGCAATCAAGCGCCGCGCGCTGTCCGTCCGCCGCAGTGACGGCGAAGCCTTCGGAGCGCAGAAAGTCTCCCAGAGTACGGGTGATTTCGGAATCGTCCTCTACCAAAAGAATCGTCTGCATCTCAATAATTCTTGCTGTAATCGCTGCGAGTGCCCGTTGGCTCTGCGTCGGTTACGGCATTGGCGGTTTGTTCGGTTTTCGCATCGGTAGCGCGGGTGTTCTCCCCGTCTCCCCCGTTATCCCTGTTTTCCCTGTTTCCTGTACAGCCCGCAAAGCACAGGGTCACGCCTGCGAGCAAAACAATCAGCATTCGTTTCATGTCTTTCCTCCGTTCCTTTTCTCCATTATATCACGTTGACGGCAGATTGTCAAGTGGGGATGCGGAAAGGGCAAGACCTTGGGACTCTGTCCCAAACCC
>URHR01000102.1 GCA_900547725.1 uncultured Eubacteriales bacterium | reverse complement strand
GAAACTTCTTTCAAGAAGTTTCCTAAGCAGGGTTTGGGACAGAGTCCCAAGGTCTCAAGGTTTGGGCAAAGCCCAAGGTCTTACGTCAGAACCCCGTCCGATCGAACTTGCGATCCAGCATCGCCTTGGACAGCTCCATCGCAACAGGACGACCGTGGGGGCAGAAGGTGATTTCGGGGAGCTCCATCAGCTGCCGGACGACCCACGCAATGTGCTCGGGCGCGTAGATCCGCCCCGCCTTGATCGCCGCCTTGCACGCCGCCTGATAGAGCGCCTTTTCAAAGAGGATGTCGCGCGTCAGCTTCACATTGCCTGTGTTGTCGAGAAGCCGCCCCGCCATCGTGCCGAGCATATCCCCTACCGCGTTCGTCTCCACACCCTCGGGAATTCCGTCCGCCGCAACCGTGTTCCGTGCGTAGCGCAGACGGAAGCCGATCTGTGCAAGCTCGCTGTCAAAGCCGCGCAACGCTTCCACCTCGCCGGTCGTCAGCATCACCTCAACCGGGAGCATCAGCATCTGCGACACGGGTTGCGCGCGGTGCAGGCCCGCCTTCAGCTGTTCAAACAGAATCCGTTCGTGCGCCGCGTGCTGATCAATAATCAACAGCTTGTCCCCCGTCTCCACCAGAATGTACGCGTGGAATACGTCCCCGATAATCCGATAGTCGCGCGCGGGCGCTTCCACCGCGTCCGGCTCGGCTTGCGGCGGAAGTTTTTCCGCCTGGATCGGCGCGCTTGCGGGAATCTCCTGCGGCACGGCAGGCACTTCCGTCGGCGCTTCTGCCGGCGCTTCCGTCGGCGTGGGAGAACCCGCCGGGGCAGACGGAGCGACCGCTGCACTCGATACATTCGGCACGTCCGCTACGTTCGCTACGTTCGCTACGTCCGTTGCACTCGCTGTGTTCGATGCGTTCACTGCATTCGCTGCCGTCGGGATTGCCGCGCGCACGTTCCCGCCGCCCGTGACCATGTTGCGGTATTCCTCCGCCGTCATCCGTGCGGGCGGCGCATTTTGCGGGCGCTCCCCCTGCGGGCGCGGGTCGGGTTGCGGCTGCGTTCTGCCGCCGAGGTCGTAGGACAGCTGCCGTCGCGTCAGCGACTCGGGGCGCTCGTTATCAACCGAAACCGTTGCCGCCGAGACCTTGCCGCCCGGGAAAGCAAACGGGTTCGCAACCGATGGCATCCCCCCGTCCAGACGGATGGTCGGGCGCGTGACGTTGCTCTCCAACGCCGCGCGGACGGCGTAATAGACCGCGTCGAAAATTGCCTTCTCGTTGGAGAATTTGACCTCCAGTTTTGCGGGGTGGACGTTCACGTCGACCCGCGTGGGGTTCACCGTGACGAACAGCACGCAACACGGGAATTTCTCGGGCGGCATATAGGAGGTGTACGCCTGCTCCAGCGCCGCCATGACGGTTTTGCTCTTGACGTACCGCCCGTTGACGAAGAAGTTTTCACCCGCGCGGGTGGCTTTATAGTTATCGGTTCTGCCGATGTAGCCGCTGACCTCGATGCCGTCGTCCTCGGTTTTCAGCTCGATCAGGCGGTTTGCAAACTCCCGCCCGAACAGCGCGTAGATGGCGCTCCGCAGGTTTCCGTCCCCCGCCGTTTCCAGTTTGAGGACGCCGTCCGCCACCAGTCTTACCGCGATCTGCGGGTTCGACAGCGCGATTTTCTCCACGTAGGTTGCCACCGCCATGGTTTCGGTTACGTCCTTTTTGAGGAATTTCCGTCTCGCGGGGACATTGGCGAACAGGTTCTCGACCATGACGGTTGTTCCGACCGAGCACCCCTGCTCGGTCACCGTGACGTTCTCGCCGCCGTGCGCTTCCAGCATTGCGCCGAACTGCGCGTCCTTCGTTTTCGACAGAATCCGCAGATCCGAAACCGACGCGATTGCCGCCAGCGCTTCGCCGCGGAAGCCGAGCGTTGCGATGCCGTCCAGATCCGCCGCGCTTTTGATCTTACTGGTTGCGTGTCGGCGGATTGCGACGGGGAGATCCTCGGGCGCCATGCCGCACCCGTTATCCGTGACCCGCATCAGGGTAATTCCCCCGCGCTGGATCTCGACCGTGATGCTCGTTGCGCCCGCGTCGATGGCGTTCTCCATCAGCTCCTTGATGACCGACGCGGGTCTGTCGACGACCTCCCCCGCCGCGATCAGGTTCGCGACCGCGAACGACAATACGTTGATCTTTCCCATGTTTCTCTCTTTCTATTTTAAGACCTTTTAAGACCTTGGGGCTCTGCCCCAAGCCCCGCTTAGGAAACTTCTTGAAAGAAGTTTCCTAAGAACCTTCAAGAACTTTAACCAAGGGGATTTTTACCCCTTTCTTTTCGTGGCTCAGATTTTAAATGTAGCCGTATTCCGTGCTACGATTTCCGGCTGCTACGAGCCAAATCCCGTCGAGCGGGATTTGGACAGCTGTCGCTTCTCTCCGCTACCGGATAGAAATGGCAGGAAGTTACATTTGAATCGGACGGAACGACCCATGTGTCGTTCCGCTTCGGGGGAAAGATACATTCCTGTGGGGAGTGCGGATTTATCCCCCCTCATCAGTCGCTAACGCGACAGCTTCCCCCCAAGGGGAAGCCTTTTTACAAAATTTCTTTCGCACTACACGACAAGGCGACGGATGAGGGCGAATCGTAAAGGCAAACCACAACTCAAAGATATATTTGACATATCTGCCATGTACGCCACGTTCGCCATGTTCGCACAGCGTACAGAAGGCTTCCCCTTGGGGGGGAAGCTGTCGCGCAAGCGACTGATGAGGGGGGATCAATCTGCACTTGCGAAAGGCATACACTCCCTACGCGCCCCGCTCACCAATCGGGCGCGATAGCCGCACTCTGCAAAGCTCTCGCACCTCCCAATCCACCCAAAAACTTCCCTGTGCGGCAACCGCCGCCCAAAGAACGCAGAAAATCTCCACACACCAACCCGGCGGTTGCCGTGCAGGGAAGTTCGGGGAGGTGAGGGAGGTTTGGAGGGGGAGGAAATCCCCTTTCAAGGGGGTTCCTCCCCCTCCAAGGTCTTCCCCTTACTCTCCCTGCTCTTCCTCCGAATTTCCTTCCTCCTCGGCAACATCCTCGGCGTGAGCGACTTTGGTGAAGTTCGCAATCTTCTGACCCTCACCCATCTTCATGATGATAACGCCACCCGCGGAACGCGAACGGGTCGGAATGCCCGCAACGGGAGTCCGGATGATCGTCCCGCCGTCCGTGATGAGCATCAGGTCGTCGTTGTCGTCCACAGCCGAAACGCCCGTCAGAGCGCCGCTCTTGTCGGTGATGTTGTAGCAGGTCACACCGTAACCGCCGCGATGCGCCATCAGACGGAAGTCCTCAAACGGCGAACGCTTGCCGAACCCGTTTTCGGTCACGCAGAGCAGATCCTTGCCTTCCTCAATGACCGCAACGCCAACCACTTCGTCACCCTCGCGCAGAGAGATTCCGCGAACGCCGCGCGCCGTTCTGCCCATCACACGCGCGTTTTCTTCGTGGAATCGCACCGCCTGACCGTTTCTCGTCGCAATCAGCAACTCGCAGTCGCCCGTCGTGCAACGGACAAACAGCAGCTCGTCGCCCTCGTCCAGATTCAGCGCAATCTTGCCGCCCTTCCGCTGATACTCGTACTCCTTCAGCGGCGTCCGCTTGATCACGCCCCTG
Source organism: uncultured Eubacteriales bacterium (assembly GCA_900547725.1). Classification (GTDB taxonomy): domain Bacteria; phylum Bacillota; class Clostridia; order Oscillospirales; family CAG-272; genus UMGS1865. Next base: position 2,201 of record URHR01000102.1, on the reverse strand, counting down.
CGCGTGACCATCGTCAGATAGTGCTCGTCGTCAAACGCATCCACGCTGATGCAGGCGGTGATCTTCTCGCCTTCCTCCAGATCGAGGATGTTGACCAGATTCTGCCCCTTCGCGGTTCTGCCCGCCTCGGGGATGTAGTACGCCTTCTTCGCCTGTACCTTGCCCGTGTTCGTGAACATCAGCAGGTAGGAGTGACTGTTGACCGCAATCACGTTTTCGATGAAGTCCTCGTCCTTCGTCCCCATGCCGATGATGCCTCTGCCGCCTCTGTGCTGCGCGGAGTAGGTGTCGGCGGGCTGACGTTTGATGTAGCCCGCGTGCGTCAGCGTAATCACGCAGCTGTGCCGCTCGATCAGATCCTCCAGAACGATCTCGTGCTCCGCCTGTACGATCTCGGTGCGGCGCGCGTCGGCGTACTTCGCCTTGATTTCGCCCATCTCGTCCTTGATAATCTGCTTGATCTTGCCCTCGTCCGCGAGAATCGCCTCCAGTTCTTTTATCAGGTTGTGGAGACGGAGCAACTCGTCCTCGATCTTCTCGCGCTCCAGACCCGTCAGCTTGCCGAGCGTCATTTCCACAATCGCCTGCGCCTGCGCGTCGGACAGCGCAAAGCGCTCCATCAACGTGTTTTTGGAGTCGGGAATCGACTTCGACGACTTCATGATCTGCACGATCTCGTCGATGTTGTCAATCGCAATCTTGTAGCCCTCGAAGATGTGCGCCCGCGCCCGCGCCTTGTCCAGATCGAACTGCGTGCGGCGGGTGATGACCGACTCCTGATGCGCGATGTAATGGTCGAGAATCTGCGGCAGGGTCAGCACCTTCGGCTCGTTGTTGACAATCGCCAGCATATTGATGGCAAAGGTGTCCTGCAGCTGCGTGTACTTGTAAAGCTGGTTGAGCAGGATCTGCGGGTTCACGTCGCGGCGGTACTCCACCACAATGCGCATACCGTCTCTGCCCGATTCGTCGCGCAACTCGGTAATGCCGTCGATCTTCTTCTCGTTCACGCAGTCGGCAATCGACTCGCAGAGCATACTTTTGTTGACCCCGTAAGGGATTTCGGTAAAGACGATGTGCCGCTTGTTCTCGTCAATCTGCGAGCGCGACCGCACCATGATGTGTCCCTTACCCGTCAGGTACGCCTGTTTAATCCCGTTGATCCCGTAAATGATGGCGGCGGTGGGAAAATCAGGACCTTTGATGTATTCCATCAGTTCATCCACCGTGCAGTCGGGGTGATCCATGCGGTAATCCACCGCGTCGATGACCTCGCCGAGGTTGTGCGGCGGGATGTTCGTCGCCATACCGACCGCAATCCCCATCGAGCCGTTGACCAGCAGGTTCGGGAAGCGGGACGGCAGAACCGACGGCTCTTGCAAACGGTTATCGAAGTTGGGCACCATGGGAACGACGTTCTTGTCGAGATCCCGCATCATTTCGTCGGCAATGCGGTCGAGCCGCGCCTCGGTGTAACGGTATGCGGCAGGCGGGTCACCGTCCACCGAACCGAAGTTTCCGTGCCCCTCCACAAGCGTGTACCGCAGGGAGAAGGGCTGTGCCAGACGAACCATCGTGCCGTAGACCGCCGAGTCGCCGTGCGGATGGTAACGACCCAACACGTTACCGACCGTGGTTGCCGACTTGCGGAAGGGCTTGGAGTGGGTCAGACCGTCCTCATACATTGCGTAGAGGATACGCCGCTGACCCGGTTTCATGCCGTCGCGGACATCGGGGAGCGCACGTGAAATGATAACCGACATCGAGTATTCGATGAAGGATTTCTTCACCTCTTTCTCGATCCCGACATCCAGCACTTTCTGGTTTTCAAACAGTGCCAGTTCCTGTTGCTTTTCGGCTTCGTTCTTTTCTTTCATACCGTTTCCTTTCTCAAGCTCTGCTTAAAATCTTCTTGGGGAAGGTTTTAAGATTTTTATTGAAATGTTATGTGAAACTGCTTTGGGCAGTGAAATTTTTTATGGGTCTTTTTTAGGGTGCATTTTTTTGTTATTCCTTGCGTGAGTGCCGAGATCCCGCCTGCCGGCGACCTTCGGGGTTCGACGGAACGCCGTAGGCGTTTGCTCTGAGATGACACGGAGGGGTGTTTGTTATGTGGGTGTACATTTTTGTGGATGAATGTTCGCCCTTGCGCGAGTGCCGAGATCCCGCCTGCCGGCGCCCCTGCGGGGTTCGACTCCGCG
>URHR01000101.1 GCA_900547725.1 uncultured Eubacteriales bacterium | reverse complement strand
TTGGAGGGAGAGAGCCCCCTCTCCGAAAGAGGGGGCTCTCTCCCTCCAAGGTCTTTCCCTGCTCCCTCCAAGGTCTTTTCCTTACCCTCGCCCCTTCGCGCACAGCTCCCGCACGGGGCATGTTCCGCACTTCGGGGAGCGGGCGGTGCAGACGTCGCGGCCGAAGAGAACGAGACGGTGACAGAAGTCGGCGCGGATTTCCTGCGGCAGAAGCGCGTCCATAATCTTTTCCACGCGCACGGGATCGCGGAGCGTTTCGGGGTACATTCCAAAGCGCCCGCAAATGCGGATGCAGTGCGTGTCGGCAACCGTCCCGCCTGTCCCGTACAGATCGCCCAGAATCAGATTCGCAACCTTCCTGCCGACCCCCGGGAGCTTCAGAAGTTCCTCCATCGTGTCGGGCATCTTCCCGCCGAAATTCTCAATCAGCATCCGCGAAGCGTCGCGGATGTTCTGCGCCTTCACCCGGTAAAGCCCGCAGGAACGGATGCAGTCCTCAATCTCCGAAAGATTTCCGTCTGCCAGATCCTTGGGCGTGGGAAACCGCCGGAACAGATCCGCGCAGACCAGATTCACCCGCTCGTCGGTGCATTGCGCCGAAAGCCGCCCCATAATCATCAGCTTCCACGGGTCGTTCCCCCAGTCGAGCGAGCAGACCGCGTCCGGATAGCGCGCCTCCAGAATCCCGGCAATTTTCGCAACCGTCTGCCGCTTTTCCGCTTGCGTCATAGCGAACACCCCCTTTTTCTGCTGACAGTATAGCAGATTTTTGACGAAAAGTCAAGTCCCGGGTAAAAAAGGCAAAGATTCTGTCGATTGGAAATTGACAAAACGACTTTTTCATAGTATAATATACAAAGACACCGTTCCGGCTCGACCGGAAGAAAGGAAGAAGAAATAACGGAATGAAGCGATTCACTTTTCGCGGCGGAACGCATCTTGAGGAACATAAGGACACTGCCGCGCTTTCCACGGAACGCCTGCCCGAACCCGCAAGCGTTTCCATCCCGCTCTCCCAACACATCGGCGCGCCCGCCACGCCTGTGGTCAAGGTCGGCGACAGCGTGAAGATCGGGCAGAAACTCGGCGAGGTCGCGGGCGGACTGGGATGCCCCGTCCACGCAAGCGTTTCGGGCACTGTCCGCGCCATCGTCACTCGCCGCAACGCAATGGGAACGCCCGTGACGAACGTCGTCATCGAGAACGACGGTCTGCGCGCCATGGACGACAGCATGAAGCCCATCGCAAAGCCGCTCCCCGAGGCAACGCCCGAGGAGATTGTGGAGATCGTCCGCGAGGCGGGCATCAGCGGTCTGGGCGGCGCGACCTTCCCGACCTACGCGAAGATTCAGAGCGCCATGGGAAAGGCGAACCTCGTAATCGTCAACTGCGCCGAGTGCGAGCCCTACCTCACGGCGAACCACCGCCTGCTTCTGGAGCGCGGGGAGATCGTCATTTCCGGCATGGAGATCGTCATGCACGCGCTGGGCGTGACCGAAGGCATTCTTGCGGTCGAGGATAATAAACCGGATGCCATCCGCCTTCTGGAGGATCGCCTGAAGCGCCGCGAGGGGCTGGAAAGAGGGACAAACCTGCGGGTTTGTGTCCTGCGCACCAAGTACCCGCAGGGCGACGAGCGCCAGTTGGTTGCGGCATTGCTCGGGCGGGAGATTCCCGCAGGCAAACTGCCCGCCGACGTGGGCTGTATGATCCTCAACGCCGAGACCGCCGCGGCAATCTCGCGCGCGTACTGGCGGGGACTGCCGCTGACCAGCCGCATCGTTACGGTGACGGGCGACTGCGTGCGGAATCCGAAGAATGTCCGCGCCCCGCTCGGCGCGTCGGCGCAGGATCTTATCACCTTCTGCGGCGGACTGACCAAAACGCCGAAGAAGATGATCTCGGGCGGTCCTATGATGGGCTTTGCGCTCTGGGATCCCGAAACGCCGGTTTCCAAGAGTATGTCGGGTCTGCTCCTTTTTTCGGAAGAAGCCGACAGACCCACAACCGTCCATTCGCCCTGCATTCACTGCGGCAGATGCGTTTCGCACTGCCCCATGCGCCTGATGCCGAACTACCTTGCGGCTTACGCGGCGGCAAGGGAGTATGAGAAAGCCGAAAAACTGGACGTGATGAGTTGCGTGGAATGCGGAACGTGTACCTATAACTGCCCGGCGGGCGTGGAGATCGTGCAGCATATCCGCGTGGCAAAGGGCGCGATCCGTGCAAAGAACGCCGCCAAGCGCGGGGGAGGTGGAACGAAATGAACGACGAAAAACGAGTCCTTTCGGATATGCCCGAACTGCTGACGTTGGCGCCTTCTCCGCATATGCGCAGGGGTGTGACCACACGGCGGCTGATGATCGACGTGCTGATCGCGCTTGCTCCTGCGGCGGTGTTCGGCATCGTGGCGTTCGGTTGGCGCGCGGCGGTGATCCTGCTGCTTGCAACCGCTTCGGCAATCCTTGCGGAATACCTGACGGAGAAAATCCTGCGCCGCCCGAATACCGTCGGGGACTGCTCGGCGGCGGTTACGGGACTGCTCCTTGGCATGAATCTGCCGTCCACCGTGCCGTTCTATGTGCCGATTGTCGGCTCGGTGTTCGCAATCGTGGTGGTCAAGCAGATTTTCGGCGGTATCGGCAAGAACGTGATGAATCCCGCGCTGGCGGCAAGAGTGTTCCTCATGCTGGCATGGACCGCGAAGATGACGAAATTCGTCCCCGCGTTCGCGTGGATGGACGGAAGCGACGCGGTTGCCTCGGCAACGCCGCTCGCTTCGCTGAAAACCGGAGCTTTCGACGGTTCGGTGCTCGACCTCTTCCTCGGAAAATGCGGCGGATGCATCGGCGAAGTTTCGGCGCTCTGCCTGCTGATCGGTGGCGCGTACCTGCTGGTGCGGCGGGTCATCGCATGGCAGATTCCCACCGCGTTTCTCGGAACGGTCGCGCTCCTGACCCTGATTTTCCATAAGGGCGACATGAGCGCGGTCAGCTTCATGGCGTCGTCGCTCTTCTCGGGAGGGCTGATGCTCGGCGCGTTCTTTATGGCAACCGACTATGTAACCTCTCCCGTGACCCCGTGGGGGCGTGTGATTTACGGCGTGGGATGCGGCGCTCTGGTGGTGTTCCTGCGCTTCTTCAGCGGTTACCCCGAGGGCGTGTCCTTTGCAATCCTGATTATGAACGCACTCGTCTGGTACATCGAACTGCTGACAAAGCCGCGCGTGTACGGAAAGGCGAGAGAAAAGGGGGAGCGGAAGCATGGGAACGGCTGAAGCAAAAACCAAAATCGAAAAAAAGACCGTGCTGTCGGTGCTGAACATCGGCGCGCGGCTGTTGGTCATCTGCCTTGTGGTGGCGGCGGTGGTGTCGCTGGTCAATGAGGTGACCAAAAAACGTTACGCCGAATTGCAGGAGCAGGAGAAGGCGAACGCGATGGCTGCCATTTTCGGTGCGGAAACACTTACCTACACCGACCTCGGAAACGGCGTGTATGCGCTGAAGCAGGGGGGCGAACCGCTCGGCTATTGTGTGGAGAGCACCACGGCGGGCTTTGGCGGCGAGATGTCGTTGATGGTCGGCTTTGATCTTGACCGCACAATCGTCGGCGTGCAGATTTTATCGCACTCCGAGACCCCGGGGTTGGGTGCAAGAGTCAACGACGCGGGTTACCTCTCGCAGTACGGCGGCAAAACGGGAGATCTTGCGTTCGGAGAGGACATTGACGCAATCTCGGGCGCAACCATCTCGTCAAAAGCCGTACTTGCGGGCGTAAAGGCGGCGCAGACAACGCTGGATTCCGTTTTGGAAAGGAGTGACGCACAATGAAGCACAATTATCTGAAGCAACTGAAGTCCGGCATTCTCGACCAGAACCCCACCCTTGTGCAGCTTCTCGGAATGTGCCCGACGCTTGCGACCACCACGTCGCTGAAGAACGCGTTCGGTATGGGCATGGCGGCAACGGCGGTGCTGATCTGCTCCAACGTGTTCATCTCGCTCCTGCGGAAGTTCATCCCCAAGCAGGTGCGCATTGCCGCCTACATCGTCATCGTTTCGGGCTTTGTCACGGCGGTGGAACTGCTGATGCGAACCTACATGGTTTCGCTCTATCGGTCGCTCGGGCTGTTCATTCCGCTGATTGTGGTCAACTGCATCATTCTGGCGCGCGCGGAGGCGTTCGCTTCGAAGAATCCGCCGCTGCCCTCGGCGATGGACGGTCTTTCGATGGGACTGGGCTTCACCTTTGCCCTCTGCATTCTCGGAACGGTGCGCGAACTGCTCGGTTCGGGTTCGCTTCTGGGGCATCGCATTCTGCCCGAAGCGTATCCCGATATGGTCATCTTCATTCTGCCTGCGGGGGCGTTCCTGACGCTCGGATTTACGATTGCGGCGGTGCAGAAGATTAAGGATACCGTGGAAGAAAAGAAACGCCGCGCGGCGGAGGACGGAAAGGAGGATCAGGCATGAGTTTTACCGATGTGCTTCTGATGATGTTTACCGCCGTTCTGGTGGAGAACTTCATTTTCTCGCGTTTCTACGGCTGTTGCCCGTTCCTCGGCGTTTCGGAAAAGCCCGACACCGCGCTCGGCATGGGCATGGCGGTCACGTTTGTCATGACGGTTTCGGGCGCTGCGACGTGGGCGGTCTACCGCTTCCTGCTGGTGCCGTTCGGGTTGGAGTACCTCAAAACCGTTGCGTTCATTCTGGTCATTGCGGCGCTCGTGCAGTTCATCGAGATGTTCCTGCGGCGGTTTATCCCTGCGCTCTATGGGGCGCTGGGCATCTACCTGCCGCTGATTACCACCAACTGCGCGGTGCTGTCCTCGGCGCTTCTGATTGTGCAGAACGAGTACAATTTCCTGCAGGCGGTGGTGTTCGGTTTCTCTGCGGCGCTCGGTTTCACGCTTGCCATCACGGTATTTGCGGGACTCCGCGCGCGGATGGAGCACGCTGACCCGCCCCGCGCCTTCAAGGGCTTTCCGCTGACGCTGATTGCGGCGGGGCTGTTGGCGATGGCGTTCTCCTGCTTCTCGGGCATCAAGCTGTAAGGAGGGGACTGGAATGGAGATTTCAAATATTCTGATTCCCGCCGCGATTTTCGCGGGCTTGGGAATCGTTCTGGGAATCCTGCTTGCGGTTGCTTCGCGGATCTTTGCGGTCAGAACCGATGAGCGGGTGGAAAAAATTGCCGAAGCTCTGCCGGGTGCGAACTGCGGCGGCTGCGGGTATTCGGGCTGTGCGGCGCTTGCGGAGGCGATTGTGAAAGGGGACGCGCCCGCGAACGCCTGCCGTGCGGGCGGCGCGGCTTGCGCGGAGAAAATCGGCGCGATCATGGGCGTTGCGGTCACGGCGCAGACTCCGGTTCGGGCGCGGGTGCTGTGCTCGGGCGAGTGCGGCAAGGCGAAGGAAAAGAGCCGCTACGAGGGGGTTCAGGACTGTATTGCCGCCGACCGGATGTATGGCAGCGACAAGCTGTGCGCGTTCGGCTGCATGGGACTCGGAAGCTGTGTGAGCGTCTGCAAATATGGCGCGTTGCGCGTCTCGGACGGGATTGCGCGGGTGGACGCGACCCGCTGTGTGGGTTGCGGTGCGTGCGTATCGGTTTGTCCGAAGCACCTGATTGTGCTGCTTCCCGCCGATGCGAAGTACACGGTGGACTGTCACTCGTCGGAGAGCGGCGCTGTGGTACGCAAGGTATGCGACGCGGGTTGCATCGGTTGCAAAATCTGCGAAAAGAACTGTCCATCGGGTGCGGTTCACGTTACAGACAATCTCGCTGTAATCGATCTCGCTCTCTGTACGGGTTGCGGTGTTTGCGCCTCCAAATGCCCCCGCGGCGTGATCCGGGGGTAGGGAAGGGAAGGAAGACCTTGGAGGCGCAGGGAGACCCCTTTCGGAGGGGTCTCCCTACCCTCC
>URHR01000100.1 GCA_900547725.1 uncultured Eubacteriales bacterium | reverse complement strand
GAGGGAGAGAGCCCCCTCTTTCAAGAGGGGGCTCTCTCCCTCCAAGGTCTTTCTCACCCATTCAGTTCTTCAAACTATGAATCGGAGCGGGGATGCGACCGCCGCGACGGATGAAACGGGACGGCGAGTAGGTGTTCAGGGGCATCACGGGAGCAGTTCCCAGTAAGCCGCCGAAATCCACGCGATCCCCCGCCTGCTTGCCGTATGCGGGAATCAGACGAACCGCAGTCGTTTTCGTGTTCACGACACCGATCGAAATCTCGTCCGCAATGATGCCGCTGATGACATCTTCCGAAGTGTCCCCCGGAATCGCAATCATGTCAAGCCCTACCGAGCAGACCGCCGTCATCGCTTCCAATTTTTCCAACGTCAGCGCACCGCGCTCCGCCGCCGCAATCATGCCCGCGTCCTCGGAAACCGGAATGAACGCACCCGACAAACCGCCCACGTGAGAGGACGCCATCACGCCGCCCTTTTTCACCGCGTCGTTCAGCATCGCAAGCGCCGCCGTCGTTCCGTGCGCACCGCAGGACTCCAAGCCCATCTCTTCCAGGATGTACGCCACCGAATCGCCCACCGCAGGGGTCGGCGCAAGCGAAAGATCCACAATCCCGAACGGCACGCCCAGCTCCCGCGCCGCATCGGAGGCAACCAACTGCCCCACGCGCGTGATCTTGAACGCCGTCTTTTTGATGACCTCCGCCAGCGTGGAGAGATCGCAGTCTCCCGCCCGGCGGATCGCGGAAGCAACCACCCCCGGACCGCTGACCCCGACGTTGATTGCCGCCTCCGGCTCACCGATGCCGCAGAACGCCCCCGCCATAAAGGGGTTGTCCTCGGGTACATTCGCAAAAACCACCAACTTTGCACAGCCGATGGACTCCGCGTCGCGGGTCAGATACGCCGCCCGCTTGATCGCCGCGCCCATCCGTGCAACCGCGTCCATATTGATGCCCGCCTTCGTGCTTGCCACGTTGACCGACGAGCAGATGTTCTTCGTTTCGGCAAGCGCCTCGGGGATAATCGAAATCATCGCGTCTGCCCCGCGCGTCATGCCCTTCTGCACAAGCGCCGAAAAGCCGCCGAGGAAGTTGATGCCGAGCGTGTCCGCCGCGCGCTGAAGCGTGTGCGCAATCTTCAGATACCCCTCGGGCGTTGCGTCCCCGCCGATAAGCGATACCGGCGTGACCGACACGCGCTTGTTGACGATCGGAATGCCGTATTTCTTCTCAATCGCGCACCCGACCGAAACAAGCCGCTCCGCCTGCCGGGTAATCTTGTCGTAAATTTTTGTGCAGAGACGGTCCGTGTCCTCGCTGACGCAATCCCAGAGCGAAATGCCCATGGTGATGGTGCGGATGTCGAGGTTCTCCTCGCGGATCATCTGGATGGTCTCGAGCACATCCTGTGTGTTAATCATTCGGGCGCCTCCTCAGACATGGTGCATGGTGTTGAAAATATCCTCGTGCATGGTGTGGATGTCCAACCCGCGCGATCTGCCAAGCTCCGCAAGCGAATCCACAAACTGCGCGAAATCCACCTTCAGTTCGTCGATTGCCGCCAACATAATCATCGCGAAATAATCCGACAGCACCGTTTGCGTGATGTCCAGAATATTCGCGCCGTACTTCGCGCAAACGCCCGCAACGTCGGCAATGATGCCCACGCTGTCCTTGCCCGTAACCGTAATAACTGCTTTCATGCTTGTTACCTCGTTTTTTGCAGAGTGTCAAGAAACCGCCCGATTCTGCGGAGCGCTTCCTTGATATGGTCGGTGGAATAGCAATAGGACGCGCGGATAAAGCCCTCGCCGCCCTGTCCGAACGCCATCCCGGGGACCACCGCCACCCGCTCGGCGTAGAGAAGCCGCTCGCAGAATTCCTCGCTCGTCAGCCCCGTGGATCGGATACAGGGGAACGCGTAGAACGCCCCCATCGGCTCGCGGCAGGAAAGCCCCAGACGGTTGAATCCCGCCACAATCAGCCGCCGCCGCATATCGTATTCCTCTTTCATCGCCTTCACCGCGTCGTCACCGTGCCGCAGTGCCTCAACCGCCGCGTACTGCGCGGTCGTCGGCGCGCACATGATGGCAAACTGGTGAATCTTGGTGATCTGCTCCATCAGTCCGGCAGGACCGCAGGCAAACCCCATGCGCCATCCCGTCATGGAAAAGGTCTTGGAGAACCCGTTGACCACCACCGTGCGCTCCTTCATGCCCTCCACTGCCGCAGGAGAAACATGGCGTCTGCCGCCGAAGGTCAGTTCCGAATAGATTTCATCGGAAAGCACCAGTACGTCCGTTCCGCGCAGGACTTCCGCCAACGCTTCCAGATCCGCCCGTTCCATAATGCCGCCCGTTGGGTTGCAGGGATAAGGCAGAATCAGCAGCTTGGTGCGGTCGGTCAGCGCGCCGCGCAGCATTTCGGAGGTCACGCGGAAGTCATGCTCCGCCGTGGTTTCCAGAATTACGGGAATCCCGCCCGACAGCCGCACGAGCGGCTCGTAGCAGACATAGCTCGGTTGCGGAATGATGACCTCATCCCCGGGGCAGACCACCGCGCGGATCGTCCCGTCAATGGCTTCCGAGCCGCCCACCGTGACCAGAATCTCGTCCGACGGGTCGTAGGAAAGCCCGTATTTGCGCTCCATCCAGTGCGAAATTTCCTCCCGCAGCTGTTCCAGACCGCGATTGGCGGTATAGCGCGTTTTTCCCGCCTCCAACGAGAGGATACCCGCCTTGCGGATCTCCCACGGGGTCGGAAAATCGGGTTCTCCCACGCCGAGCGAGATGACATCCTTCATCGTGTTCGCGATGTCAAAAAATTTCCGGATGCCGGAGGGTTTGACCTCCTGCACCACGGGGGAAAGCAACTTTGCGTAGTCCATCACAGCAGATAACTCCCGCGTTCGTCCGAGTCCTCGCCCATCAGTTCCACGTCCATTTCCTTATAGCGGCGCAGAACGAAGTGCGTGGCGGTTGAGGTCACCGATTCAATTGTGGACAACTCCTTTGCCACAAAGCGCGCCACGTCGTGCAGAGTCCGCCCCTTGACCACAACGTTGAGGTCGTACACGCCCGACATCAGATAGACCGACTCAACCTCGGGGTACTTCATAACTTTCGCGGCGACATCCTCAAAGCCCAGTCCCGCCTTCGGCGTGACCTTCAGCTCGATGATGGCGGACACATACGCGTCATTCAGGCGCTCCCAGTCGATCACCGCCTTGTAGCCGCGGATGATTCCCGCCGCTTCCATTTCGTCAATCTCGCGGCGAACCTCCTCCTCGGTCATGCCGAGCATCACGGCAAGGTCGGCAGGCTCGGTGCGCGCGTCCCTGTTGAGCAGTTTCAGAAGTTTTGTGTTCATACAACCTCCTTTTGGGCGCGTAACAGCTTACACGCGCTCGATTTTTTCAATCATGACCGTTTCGCACGGCACATCTTCATACCAACCGACCGTCCGCGTGGGGGTCGTGGCAATGCGGTTGACGACGTCCATTCCCTCGGTGACCTTTCCGAAGCCCGCATACTGACCGTCCAGATACTTTGCGTCGCCGTGCATCACAAAGAACTGGGAGGACGCGGAGTTGGGGTCTGAGGTGCGCGCCATGGAAAGCACGCCCGGGGCATGGTGCAAATCGTTTGCGCCAAAGCCGTTTGCGGCAAATTCGCCATAGATTGCGCCTGCGTCCTTTTCGGCAAAATCTTCGCCGTAGCCGCCGCCCTGAATCATGAAGCCGGGAATCACGCGGTGAAAGACTGTTCCGCTGTAAAAGCCGCTGTCAACAAGCGACAGGAAATTCGCCACCGTCTTGGGCGCTTTGTCGGGGTACAGTTCGGCAGTGATCTCGCCGAAGTTCTTTACTGTAATCTTGATTTTCGGGTTGTTCATGGTAATTACCTCTCTATAGAATTTTTAAAGTTGTATCCGCCAAAGCAGTGAAAGTTTTCGCCCGCCTTTTCTAAAAGGCGGCACGAGTCCAGCGCCGTGGAGCGCTGGTCGCCGCCCGCAGGCGGCGAAACTCCCCATACGGCGCTTTCTTTTTGCAGCTTTGCGGAGCAAAGTGTGCTTTTCTCTTTGCGCCTACATGGTCAAAGAAAAAGCGTGAAAGGATTTTGCACCATTTTAGGTAGATATGCCTACGCCCGTTCATTCCTCCCCCTCCGCCTTCTGCGGCGGATCAAGAATATCGCAGATGTAGCGCGCACCGTTCGCCGCTTCGCGACGATCGTAAGCCGCAGACATTTCGCACAGCGCACCGTCGCTCCGCAACGTGTCCAGACAAAGCGCGGCGATCGCTTCCTCGGAATCGGCTGTTTTTGCCGCGCCGAGATTGACGAAGAATTGCAGATTGTAGTCCTCGCAACCCGCCACCGTGTCAATCAGAATCATCGGCAGACATTTTTCCGCCGCTTCGGTTACGCTGATGCCGCCGGGCTTGGTCAGATACAGATCTGCGCTGTCCAGCAGAGATGAGACATCCTTGACGTAGGAAAGAATCCGCACGCGCGCAGACGTTCCGCAGGCGCGCGTCAGGCGGCGGTAAAGCTGCTTGTTCGTGCCGCAGACCACCGTCAGAAGCTCGTTTTCGGCGAGCTGTCCCGCCAACAGGCGCGTCAGCCCGTACATCGGACCGCATCCCATGCTCCCGCACATCATCACCATGTGGCGGCAGTCGGGGGGAAGCCCCGCGCGCTCCTTGGCAACGTCGGTCGGAATCATGCGGTAGAAGGCGCGCCGAACCGGAATTCCCGAGGGGCGCATCCGGTCGGCGGGAATGCTTCCGACCGTGAAGCAGGACGCCAGCGAGCGGTCGGGAATGAAGTAATAGTCAAGGTCGGATTCCGCCATGCCGGGAGAACCCGTATAATCGGTGGCGATGAAACAGGTCGTGGGCTTTTTCACGCCGTCGGGAAAGACGCGCAACGCGTCGCTGACCATCATAGCGGGAAATACGTGGGTGCAGATGACCGTATCGAATTCGCCGTCGAGCAGGTATTTTTTCAGCTTGCGTGTTCCGCGCCCGAACAGGCGGCGGAAGGCAGTTCCTTCCCGGAACGAGGCGGGGTGCGTTTCGCCGAAGCGGTAGACCTTACCGAACACCGCGGGGGTGTGGCGGTAGACCCAGACGTGACTGCGGGAGAACAGGGCGGGAAGTCCGCGAAGGATGAAGCGGAGTGCGTCGCGCGTGACGCATTCGCTTCCGCGGGCGGTCAGTTCGTCCGAAACGGCGCGGGCGCAGGCGTCATGCCCGCCGCCGATGCTGCAACTCAGAATCAGCGCTCGCATTCCTGCACCTCTCGCTCTTCCCGTTCTTCCCGCTCGCCGACCTCGGGCGCTGACTCGCGCGCCGCGACCCATTTTGCAAGACGGATCAGTCGTGGGCGGTTATAGCGTTGGATCATGACGAACGGCAGATTTCCAAGGCAAAACAGAACCGACAGAATCACGCCGCCCACGCCCGGCCAGATGGCAATGCAACGGAAGCCGAGGGCTGCGAGCAGGACATGGGTCAGCTCGGCAACGCAGGTTTCGCGGATCATCAGGGGCAAGCGGTCACGGTAACTGCCGGAAAGATTTTTCGGCGGCATGAGCGAAGGGAACATTCTGCTCATATCGGGCAGTTTGCTCTGCCAGACGCGGACGTGGATCAGGCAATAGAAGCGATCCTCGGTTGCGTAAGTACGGAAGGGGAAGGACTCCCCGCGTATCCAACTCTTTGGCAGGATGCGCCCGACCAGAAAGGAAAAGACCCCGAGGGCGGAAAGGTACAACGCACATCTTAAAAACTCCATGTTATCCTCCGATGAGAAGTGTAAGAGGTTACTCAGCTAATCGCATTATTTTACCGCATGAAGTACAACCTTGAGTCAACAAAACATCAACAATTGTTGATGTTCGGTTGTCGAACGGGGGGAGGGAGACCTTGGGGCGTTGCCCCAAGCCCCACTTAGGGGACTTCTTAAGGAGAAGTCCCCTAAGAACCTTCAAGACCTTCA
>URHR01000099.1 GCA_900547725.1 uncultured Eubacteriales bacterium | reverse complement strand
TATCCGGTAGCGGAGAGAAGCGACAGCTGTCCAAATCCCGCTTGACGGGATTTGGTTCGGAGCAGCCGGAAATAGTAGCACGGAATATGGCTACACTCAAAATCTGTACAACGTAAAGACTGCCCCAAAAATTAAATTGGGTTGAAGGTCTTGAAGGTTCTTAGGGGACTTCTCCTTAAGAAGTCCCCTGAGTAGGGTTCGGGGCAAAGCCCCGAGGTCTTAAAAAGGAGGAAAACACAATGAAAATCAAAATGCAGGGAAAAGAAATTGAAGTGTCCGCGCCCGCAACGGTTTACGACGCGGCAAAGGAAGCAGGGCTGATTGACAGAAGCGTCATCGGCGCGGAGATCGAAGGGAAAACCGTCGCGCTCACGACCGAGGTTCATGAGGGCGAGAGCGTTTGGCTGCTCACATTTGCGGACGAAGCGGGCAAACACCTCTTCCGCCATACCGCGTCGCATATTCTGGCGCAGGCAGTCAAACGCCTGTACCCCGAAGCAAAACTCACCATCGGTCCGGCAGTGGATAACGGCTTCTATTATGACATCGACTCGGATGTCACCTTTACCCCCGAAGTCCTTGCCAAACTCGAAGCCGAGATGAAGAAAATCGTCAAGGAAAACCTGAAGATCGAGCGCTTCGAACTGCCCCGCGACGAGGCGGTTAAACTCATGACCGAGCGGGACGAGCCGTATAAGGTTCAGCTGATCAACGAACTGCCCGAGGGAGAGGTCATCAGCTTCTACAGACAGGGCGAATTCGTCGACCTCTGCGCAGGACCGCACCTCTTCTCCACAGGGCTTGTCAAGGCGTTCAAACTCACGCAGTGCACGGGCGCATACTGGAAGGGCGACCAGAAGAATAAGGTGCTCCAGAGAATCTACGGCGTGGCGTTCCCCTCCAAGGAGGAACTCAACGAGTACCTGACCCAACAGGCGGAAGCCCTCAAGCGCGACCATAATAAACTCGGGCGCGATCTCGGCTTCTTCACCACGGTCGATTGCATCGGGCAGGGACTTCCCGTTCTGCTTCCGAAGGGCGCGAGAGTCATTCAGTTGCTCCAGCGTTGGGTCGAGGACGTCGAGCAGGCGCACGGCTGTATCCTGACCAAAACGCCGCTGATGGCAAAGCGCGAACTGTATAAAATTTCGGGTCACTGGGATCACTACCTCGACGGAATGTTCGTCATGGGTGACCCGCACGACGAGACGAAGGAGTGCTTTGCCCTGCGCCCGATGACCTGCCCGTTCCAGTATCAGGTCTACCTGAATAAGAAGCGTTCCTACCGCGAGCTGCCGATGCGGCTGACCGAGACTTCCACGCTGTTCCGCAACGAGGACAGCGGCGAGATGCACGGTCTGATCCGCGTGCGCCAGTTCACGATTTCCGAGGGTCACTATATCCTCCGCCCCGAACAGCTGGAAGAGGAGTTCAAGGGATGCCTCGAATTGGCGAAGTATTTCCTCGGAACGGTCGGTCTTTTGGATAAATGCACCTTCCGCTTCTCGCAGTGGGACCCCGCAAATCCGCATAACAAGTACGAGGGCACGAAGGAACAGTGGGAGGTCGCGCAGGCGGCCATGGGCAAGATTCTCGACGACCTTGGCTTGGAGTATACCATCGGATTCGACGAGGCGGCTTTCTACGGTCCGAAGCTCGACGTGCAGTATAAGAACGTCTACGGCAAGGAGGATACGCTCGTTACCATCCAGATCGATATGTTGCTTGCGGAGCGGTTCGGAATGTACTACACCGATAAGGACGGCACACAGAAACTGCCCTATATCATCCACCGCACCTCGCTCGGTTGCTTCGAGCGCACGCTTGCGTACCTGATTGAAACTTATGCAGGCGCGTTCCCGATGTGGCTGGCGCCCGAGCAGGTTCGCATCCTGCCCATCGGCGACGAGCATATCGACTACGCAAAGAAACTGGCGGAAAAGTACGCGGCGGCGGGTCTGCGCGTGACCGTGGACGATTCCTCCAACACCATCGGCTACAAGATCAGAGCCACGCAGATGGAAAAAGTGCCGTATATGCTGGTCATCGGCGCAAAGGAAATGGAGACCGACAGCGTTGCGGTGCGGAATCGCGCAGGCGAGACCGTGACCAAGACGGTGGACGGCTTCCTCGCGGACGCACTGGTTGAAGTGGCGGAGAAGAGAAGATAATGGAAGAGCTCATGCGGATTCTCGGGGAACTGCACCCCGATGTGGATTTCAACACGGCGGACGATCTGATCGGCGACGGCGTGCTCGATTCGCTCGACATCGTCACCCTGATTACCGAGATCAACAGCGCCTACGACGTGAGCATTCCCGCAGAAGAGATTCTGCCCGAGAATTTCCGCTCGGCAAAGGCGATCTACGACCTGATTACACGGCTTGACGAAGCCTGACGGGGAGGACGGGGATGCAATTCGTATCAATCCGGTTTCTGCTGTTCGCGGCGGCGACGTTGCTGTTGTACTACGCAACGCCCCGCGCGCGGCGGTGGTGGATTCTGTTGGCGGCAAGCTATGCGTTCTATTTCCTTGCGGGTCCCGAATTCGTCCCCTTCATCCTCTGGACAACGGCGGTGACGTATACCACCGCAGTTCTGATGCAACGGGTGACCGACCGCGAAACGGCATATCTCGCCGCCGACGGCGCGGCGCTTGAGAAGCCCGCGCGGAAGGCGTACCGCGCGCAGGAAAAACGGCGGCGGCGGGGGATTCTGACCGTTGGTCTTATCCTCGGCTTCGGGACGCTCGCGGTGCTGAAGTACACGGGCTTTGTGATGTCGGATCTCGCGGGGCTGACCGCGCCCGACCTGATTCTGCCGCTCGGAATCTCGTTTTATACCTTTCAGTCGATGGGATATCTCATCGACGTGTACCGCGCAAAGGCGACGGCGGAGCGGAATTTTGCCAAAACCGCGCTGTTCGTCTCCTTCTTCCCCCAACTGATCCAAGGACCGATCAGCCGGTTCTCCGATCTGGAGTCGCAGCTGATCGAGGGGCACGACCCCGCGCGGGAGAACCTTTGCAAGGGACTGACCCGCATGGTCTGGGGCTACTTCAAAAAGGTTGTGGTAGCGGACACGGCGGCGATTGCGGTCAAAACGCTTACGGGGACGGACTATGACGGCGCGTATGTGGCGCTTCTGATCCTGCTCTATTCGGCGCAGATTTACGGCGACTTCACGGGCGGAATCGACATCACCATCGGCTTTGCCGAGATGCTCGGAATCCGCCTCAAAGAAAATTTCGACCGTCCGTTCTCCTCGCGTTCGGTCAAGGAGTACTGGCGGCGCTGGCACATTACCATGGGGACATGGTTTACCGACTACATCTTCTATCCGCTCTCGGTTTCGGTTGCGATGCAGAAACTGTCGAAGTGGTCGCGCGCCCACCTCGGGAACGCGCTCGGCAAGCGGATTCCCGTCTACCTCGCAACCATTGTAACGTGGTTTCTCACGGGGCTATGGCACGGCGCGGGGTGGAATTTCATCGTTTGGGGACTGCTCAACTGTGCGGCGATTCTGATTTCGCAGGAGTTGCAACCTCTTTGGGATCGCTTCCACCGCGCCGCGCCGCGCCTCTCTGCTTCGGGTGCGTGGGGATGTTTTCAGGCGATCCGCACCTTCCTGCTGATGGGGCTGTTCCGCAGTCTGGACGTTTACCGCGACGTGCCGCGAACCTTCCGTCTCTGGGGGAGTATGTTTACCGGCGGAAAGTGGGCGGAGCTGTTTACGGGCGGTTTCCTCTCGCTCGGTTTATCTGCGCGCGAGTGGATCGTTCTGCTTTGCGGAATTCTGATCCTCTTTGCAATCAGTCAGGTCACAAAGCGTTACCCTCTGCGCGACGCGCTCTGCTCGCGCCCCGTTCTCCTTTCCTTCGTTCTGACGCTCGCGGTCTCTCTCATCCTCGTTTTCGGCTCTTACGGCATTGGCTACGACGCCGGCGATTTCATCTACGGTCAGTTTTAGGGGGGGCGCGGGGATGCGAGGATGCGAGGGGATGCGCCAAAGGGGCTTCTTGGAAGAAGCCCCTCTGGACTCCCCAAGAACTTTCAACGCATTTATGGGGAGCGTGCGAACATCGTGCCTCTAGCGTTTGGGTTGAAGTGACATAGAGCGTATAGCGCTTTGTGGGATATAAAGCCATTTGCGGCAATGTAACCGACAACCGAAGCGGAACGACCCGCGTGTCGTTCCGCCCTCATCAGCAACTAACCTGAACCATTTCTATCCGGTAGCGGAGCGAGCGGCGATAGCCGCCTTGCCAATCCCGCTGGACGGGATTGGGCGCGGAGCAGCCGGAATTCGTAGCACGGAATATGGCTACAAAAAACAGCACCATCTGAACATAGGGGTAAAACCCCCCTTGCTTAAAGTTCTTGAAATTCTTAAAAACTTCTTTCAAGAAGTTTTTAAGCAGGGTTTGGGACAGAGTCCCAAGGTCTTAGGCTTGGGATAGAGTCCCAAGGTCTTAAAGAAAGGAGAAGCATGAAAAAAGGAATCCGACGGGCGCTGTGTGTTGCAGTGCCGGTGCTTGGATTGATAGCCCTGTGGCTTCTCCAAGCGCTTGTCACACCGAAATACGCAAACGAAGAGAACCGCGAAGGCGGACTCTCGGCGGACTATTACGAGTGGACAGGAGAAGGGCATGATGTCCTCTTCCTTGGTGACTGCGAAGCATATGAAAGCTATACGCCGCCAACCCTGTTCGAGAAGTACGGCATTACCTCGGTGATCCGGGGAACGCCCCAACAGCTCGTGTGGCATTCGTATTACCTGCTCCGCGATACCCTCCGCTACGAAACGCCGAAAGCCGTCGTTCTCAACGTCTACGCATTGCGCTACGGTGAGCCGCAGAACGAAGCCTATAATAGATTGGTTCTGGACGGAATGCGTTGGTCACCCGATAAGGTTGCGGCAGTCGGCGCTTCCATGACCGATGAGGAAACCTTCGCCTCCTACCTCTTCCCGCTCCTCCGCTACCACGGCAGATGGGGCGAGCTGACCGAGGACGACGTCGCCTATCTTTGGAAGCATAAAACCGTCTCGCATAACGGCTACCTGATGCAAACCGGAGTCGTCCCGCAGGAGAGCGAAAAGCGAGACCCGTTTCCGCTTTCCGATTATACCCTGCCCGCGCGGTCAATGGAGTATCTGGAGCGCATCCGCGCGCTGTGCGTGAAGAAGGGAATCGAGTTGATTCTGGTCAAAGCGCCCACCAATTCGGCGGACTTCTATTGGTTTGACGAGTGGGAGAAACAGGTTTGCGCCTACGCGGAGAATTACGGGCTGTCCTATTATAATTTCATTCCGTTGGCAAAGGAGATCGGGCTGGATTGGTCGACCGACACCTACGACGGCGGAATACACCTGAATGTTTCGGGGGCGGAGAAGCTGACCGATTACATCGGCAAGCTTCTGCAACTGCCGAAGCACGGAATTCCGGACCGCAGGGACGAGGCGGACACCGCCGCGCTCTGGGCTGAGAAAATCGAGCGGTACTATGCCGCAAAAGGAGGAAACGGAACATGAAACGGATTATGATTGCGGTACTGGGGCTTCTGATGCTCCTGCCGCTTGTTGCCTGCGGCGGAAAAGACGCGGGGTGGAAGGACTTCACGGCGGGCGGTGCGACATTGGAGGTGGGCGGCAAGTGCGCGGACGCGCTGAAAACGCTGTCGTCGTCCTGCACCAAGACCACGCCGAGCGCGACCTGCTGGAAGAAAACGGGCGAGGATGTGGTATACGAATACCAAAGCCTCGGCATCCGTCTGAAGACCTACCGCGAGAAGGCGGGGGACTCAAACGAGATTCTGCGCGGGATTGAGTTGCGCTCCGATTCGGCGAAAACCCCCGAGGGCATCACCATCGGGAGCACGGCGGACGCGGTTCGCGCGGCTTACGGCGAGCCGTCGACCGACAGCGGCTCGATGCTTTCCTACGCGAAGGGAAGCGCGGTTCTGCAATTCACCCTCAAAGACGGCAAGGTCTCTGCGGTGAATTACTTTGCTGAATAAGGGGGAAGACCTTGGAGGGAGAGAGCCCCCTCTTTCGGAGAGGGGGCTCTCTCC
>URHR01000098.1 GCA_900547725.1 uncultured Eubacteriales bacterium | reverse complement strand
CCCCTCCAAACCTCCCTCATCTCCCCGAACTTCCCTGCACGGCAACCGCCGGATTGGTTGGAGAAGATTTCCTGAGTTTTTGGTACGGCGGTTGTCGCGCAGGGAAGTTTTTGGTGGATTGGGAGGTTGGATTCTTTACAGAGTGCGGCTATCGCGCTTGTTTGGTGGGTAATGAAATGAGGATTCTGCCCTCATCCGTCGCCTACGGCGCCACCTTCCCCCTCGAAGGGGAAGGCTTACAATAGCCCTGCAGATTTCTAAAGCCCTGCAATTTCTAAAAAAGTGTTTCGGGACTCTAAAAGAGTGCTACAAGCTTTTGAATGTCAATATTCATGGATATTGATATATCGGAAATTGAAAGGTAAAAACAAAAGAGGTCTGTACAATAGCCTTCCCCTTTAAGGGGGAAGGTGGCGCCGTAGGCGACGGATGAGGGCGTCCCGCCAGCAACTAACCTGATCCACTTCCATCCGGTAGCGGGAGATGAGGCAAGGCAACAAGTTGCCGCCGACAAAATCCCGCTCGATGGAATTTTGCGCGGGAGCAGCCGGAAATAGTAGCACGGAATACGGCTGCACCAAAATCTGCACAAACGAAAAGCAAGGAGCGAAAATCCCCTTGCTTAAAGTTCTTGAAGGTCTTGAAATTGGATTGCGAGCAATCCAATTTTCACTTCATTTCAAGAAGTTTCCTAAGCAAGGTTTGGGACAGAGTCCCAAGGTCTTAAGTAACATTCACCCGAAACAGAACGACCCGAGTGTCGTTCCGTCAAGTCATTAACTAACCTGAACCATTTCTATCCGGTAGCGGAGAGAAGCGACAGCTGTCCAAATCCCGCTTGACGGGATTTGGCTCGGAGCAGCCGGAATTCGCAGCGCATAAACGGCTGCAAAAAATCAGCACCACATAAACATTAGGGGCAAAATCTCCCTTGCTTAAAGTTCTTGAAAGCCTTGAAAACTTCTTTCAAGAAGTTTTCTAAGCAGGGTTTGGGACAGAGTCCCAAGGTCTTAGGGTTCTGAGAAAAGTCCCAAGGTCTTCCCCTTAGCGAGGATAAAGCAATGAAAAGTGCAGTGAAGGACCTGACGCAGGGAAACCCGATGAAGCTGATTCTCGGCTTCGCAGTTCCCATGTTGCTCGGGTTGCTGTTTCAGCAGTTTTACAGCATGGTGGACGCCATCGTGGTCGGCAAATGGATCGGCGTGGGCGCGCTCGCGTCGGTCGGAGCAACTTCTTCAATCAACTTCATGATCAACGGATTCTGTACGGGTATCTGTACAGGCTTCGCAATCCCCGTCGCGCAAAGGTTCGGCGCGGGCGATATGAAATCCATGCGTAAATTCGTGGCAAATATCGTCTGGACAGCCGCAGTCATCGGCAGTATTCTGACCGTGGTCGTCTGCCTGCTCTGCCGGAACATCCTCGTCTGGATGCGAACTCCCGCCGATATCATCGACGGCTCTTACAGCTATATTTTCTGGATCTTCCTCGGCATCCCCGTTACCATCCTCTATAACCTCGTCGCGGGAATCATCCGCGCGCTGGGGGACAGCACAACCCCCGTCGTGTTCCTCATCCTCGCCGCACTCCTGAATATTGTGCTCGATATCGTGTCGGTGGTCATGATTGGGACGGGCGTGGAAGGGCCTGCCATCGCAACTGTCATTTCACAGGCGGTCTCGGGTGTGCTCTGCCTCATCTATATGAAAAAGAAATTCGCTATCCTGCATATGGAAGAGGGCGAATGGAGTCCCGACTTCCGCTACATCGGAACACTGCTTTCCTCGGGCGTTCCCATGGGGCTGCAGTACTCCATTACCGCAATCGGCAGCGTGATCCTGCAGGCGTCGGTCAATGAACTCGGCTCTGCCGCAGTCGCGTCCGTGACCGCAGGCGGAAAGGTCAACCTGTTCTTTACCTGCCCCTTTGACGCGCTGGGCGGAACGATGGCAACATGGGCGGGACAGAACGTCGGCGCGGGAAAACCCGAACGGGTTCATAAGGGGCTCATGAACGCCCTGCTGCTCGGCGCGGTCTATTCGGTGCTTGCCTGCGCGTTCCTCTCCTTTTTCGGAAAAAACGTAGCGCTTCTCTTCCTCGATTCCGGGGAGGCGGAGATCCTTACAAACGCGCAAACCTTCCTGCGCGTCAACAGCGCGGCATACCTGCTCCTTCTGTGCGTCAACGTGTTCCGCTTCTGCATTCAGGGCATGGGGTACAGCCTTTTTGCGATCCTCGCAGGCGTGTTTGAAATGGTGGCAAGGAGCATCATGGGCTTCGGTTTTGTGCCGAAATTCGGATTCTTCGCGGTCTGTTTCGCGAACCCCCTTGCGTGGCTTATGGCGGATCTGTTCCTGATTCCCGCGTATGCCCTCTGCCTGCGCAGAGTGAAAAGGAGAACGCAACAGTTCTGCGGGGCAGAGACGGGGAGACAATAATGATAGGTGGCGGAACAACACATGGGTCGTTCCGTGCCAATCATCAACTAACTTCCTACCGTTTCTATCTGGTAGCCGTAGCAGCCGGAATTCGCAGCACGGCAAACGGCTGCACTCAAAATTCGAACAACGTAAAGACAGAATCAAAAATCCCCTTGGTTAAAATTCTTGAAAGTTCTTAGGAAACTTCTTGAAAGAAGTTTTCTAAGCGGGGCTTGGGGCAGAGCCCCAAGGTCTTAGGGTTCGGGGCAAAGCCCCGAGGTCTTAATAAAGGAGAAATGCAAATGAAAATGAACCTGCCGAACCGACTGACCGTCCTGCGCCTGATTCTGGTGCCGATCTTCGTTGCCGTCATGATGGCCTCGGACGCCCTGTGGGCGGAGATCACGGGACTGGCGCTGTTCTGCATGGCGGCGTATACCGACCGCCTCGACGGTAAGATCGCACGCAAACGCGGACTTGTCACCGATTTTGGAAAGTTCCTCGACCCCCTTGCCGATAAATTTATGGTCATCGGCGCCATGCTCGTCATCCTCTATAAGTCCATGTTGAGAGCCGAGCCGAGTAACCTGTTCTGTAACGTGTTTTTCTGGGGTCTGCTCATCGTCTTTTTCCGCGAACTGGCAGTCACCTCAATGCGACTCGTCGTCTCCGGCTCGAGCGGCATCGTTATCGCCGCCAATATGCTCGGGAAGATCAAGACCGTCTCGCAGATCCTCTGCGTCATCGTCTGTATCGTCGAGCCGATTGTCTATGGCCACGTCAGCGCACTGGCGCATCTCGGCAAGTACCTGCCCGCTTCGGTTGCCCTGACCGTTATCATGGCGTTCTTTACGCTCCTCTCGGGCGTTAAGTATATTGCAGGCTATTGGAAATACCTTGACCCGCAGAAGTAAGCGGCGGAGGGTAGCATATGGAAATCAAAGATCGCACCATCGCGCTTCTGATCGACTCGGATAACGTCTCAAGCGACTATTTTTCCATCCTCCTTGACGAGCTGAGCCAGTACGGAAAGGTGACCTACCGCCGCCTTTACGGCGACTTCACCAACCCGCGCGCGAACGGATGGAAGAACGCGCTGCTGGAATATTCCATCGAGCAGATTCAGCAGGTCGCCTTTACCACGGGCAAGAATGCAACCGACTCCAAAATGATCATCGACGCAATGGATATCCTCTATCAGGGCAAGGTCGATTGCTTCTGCCTGGCAACCAGCGACAGCGACTTTACCAACCTTGCCATGCGCTTCCGCAACGACAACATCGCGGTGATCGGCGCGGGCGAGCAGAAAACGCCGCTCTCCTTCCGCCGCGCGTGCGATATCTTCATCGCAATCGATGCCCTGCTCAAAACCGGACAGGCGCAGAAGGAAAAGAAGAAAGCCACGCCCGAAAAAAGCCCCAAACAGACGACTCCGCAACCCGACAAGAAGCGCGAGCGCCTGATCCGCATTGCAACCGAGATCGTGCGCGAGGGCGCGGATGTGGACGGTTGGATGCACTTCTCGGCGTTCATGAACGAAATTTACCGCAAGGAGAACGACTTCAACCCCAAGCTTTACGGCGAACAGAGCAGTAAACCGATCCCGTTTTTCAAGAACCTGACCACAGGCGGAAAAGCGGTCTTTACGCTGAAAAAGAATGACAATGTGGACAAGATCCGCATCAACAGACAGGAGATAAAGAAATGAAGAACACAGAAAAGACCATGGACAAAATTGTTGCGCTCTGCAAGGGAAGAGGCTTCATCTTCGCGGGCAGCGAGATTTACGGCGGACTTGCCAACACATGGGACTACGGTCCGCTCGGCGTGGAACTGAAGAACAACGTCAAGCGCGCATGGTGGAAGAAGTTCGTGCAGGAGAACAAGTACAACGTGGGGCTTGACGCGGCGATTCTGATGAACCCGCAGACGTGGGTCGCTTCGGGTCACCTTGCGGGCTTCTCCGATCCGCTGATGGACTGCCGCGAGTGCCACGAGCGTTTCCGCGCCGACAAGCTGATTGAGGACTGGTGCGCCGAAACGGGGCACGCGCTCGAAAAGCCGATCGACGCCTTTACGCAGGCGGAAATGAAGTCCTTTATCGAGGACAACAACATTCCCTGCCCGACCTGCGGCAAGCACAACTTTACCGATATCCGTCAGTTCAACCTGATGTTCAAAACCTTCCAAGGGGTCACCGAGGACGCAAAAAACACGGTTTACCTCCGCCCCGAGACGGCGCAGGGCATTTTCGTCAACTTCCCGAACGTTCAGCGCGCGGCGCGCAAGAAGCTGCCGTTCGGTATCGGGCAGATCGGCAAGTCGTTCCGCAACGAAATCACGCCCGGCAACTTCATTTTCCGCGTGCGCGAGTTTGAGCAGATGGAACTGGAGTTCTTCTGCAAGCCGGGAACAGACCTTGAATGGTTCAACTACTGGCGGACGTTCTGCCACAACTGGCTGCTTTCCATCGGTCTGAAGGACGAGAATCTGCGCCTGCGCGACCACGACCCCGAAGAGCTTTGCTTCTACTCGAAGGCGACGACCGACTTCGAGTTTCTCTTCCCGTTCGGCTGGGGAGAACTGTGGGGCGTTGCGGATCGCACGGACTACGACCTGACGCAACACCAGAACACGTCGGGCAAGGATCTGACGTATTTCGATCAGGAGACAAACGAGCACTACATTCCGTATGTCATCGAGCCGTCGCTCGGCGTGGAGCGGACGGTTCTGTCGGTGCTTTGCGACGCATACGACGAAGAGGTGATCGACGCGGAGAAGAACGACGTGCGGACGGTTCTCCGTCTGCATCCCGCGCTCGCGCCCTTCAAGGCGGCGGTTCTGCCGCTCTCAAAGAAGCTGGGCGACAAGGCGACCGAGATTTATGAGGAGCTGTCGAAGTACTTTATGGTGGACTACGACGAAACCGGTTCTATCGGCAAGCGCTACCGCCGCGAGGACGAGATCGGCACCCCTCTGTGCGTCACCGTGGACTTCCAGACCGTAGGCGACGAGAACACCCCCGCCGACAATTGCGTCACCGTCCGTGACCGGGATACCATGGAGCAGGTCCGGATCCCCATCAGCGAGCTGAAGGATTATATCGCGAAGAAGTGCGCGTTCTAAGCGCCGCATATAAGACGCCGATCCCAAAAACGGGATCGGCGTTGCCTTTTATCGGAAATACCCGGTCTCCAGCAGCCGGGTCAAGGCCTGATTGGCCTCCTCGTCGGAAAAGAGGCCGGTAAAACGCTTGTCCACGGCCAGTGCTTCCAGGCTCAGATCCAGGCGGCCTTTGGTTTCCAGCTGGCCGAAGCCCTCACTGCACCGGTTCCCGGTAAGTTGGCGGTGAGCGGAGGCCAGCATATCCTCTTTTTCTACAGGCCGCATGGCGTCGGCAGGGTCCATGGGCCGCAGCCGGACCCCAAGGGCCGAGGCCTTCTTCCGGGCATCCTCCCAGGCGGCGATGAATTTTTCTTCCATACTTTTTTCTCCTTTAATCAGTATCTGATGAACCAGAGCTGATCCAGCAGCCTCCTCCACCAGGGGGCTGTTTTCAGCTCCTGGCAGCAGCTCCGGATATAGTCCTGAAAGGGCATCAGGTCCATGGCAGTCATGCGGTGGGCGCTGAATTTGGCCCGCTGGGCCAATTCCAGAAGGC
>URHR01000097.1 GCA_900547725.1 uncultured Eubacteriales bacterium | reverse complement strand
TCTTGGGGAGTCCAGAGGGGCTTCTTTCAAGAAGCCCCTTTGGCGCATCCCCCGCGCCCTCGCGTCCCCCCCTACGGGTAGGCGAGACGGAAGAGCGCGGCGAGACGGTCGGCGCGGTTGGAGAGGTAGAGATAGGCGAATAATACCTCCATGCCCGTCGCGCGGCGATATTCGGCAGGGGTCGCACGCTTCGGAATGTTCAGATGTCCCGAATTGCGACCGCGCTTGAACCAACGTTCTTCCTCTTCGGTCAGGTGCGGCAGAATCCGCTCCATCGCCGCAGACTGCGCGCCCGCGCTGACGTAAGCAAGAGAAGCACGGTTCAGATCGCCCGCCGTTGAAAGTCCGCGCCGCAGAACCAACTCCCGCCGCACGGTCAGCTCCAGAACGCTGTCCCCGAGATACGCCAGCGCGGGAATGCTCAGCTCATTCAGCGGCAGATCCCGCTGTTCCGCCATTTCCGTCTGTTCCGCCGGATTGGTTTGCTCCGTTGACTCCATCGGTTGTCTCCTCCGATTTTTTCGACTTGCTCTTCTTCTCTTCCTTCGCCCGCTTGGCTTCCTCGCGTTTCTCTTTTTCCTCGCGCTCCTTTTCCTCGGCGGTGTCGGGATAGTGATCCTCCAGAAGCGCCTGTACAATATTTTTGAGATAGGAGGAAATGGAGGTCAGCGCCAGAAGGATGACCGCAAAATCCTCCTCTTTTTCAATGTCCAGTCCCGCGCTCCGCAGAAAAATTTTGATAAAGCGACAGGCATTCTTGCGCTCGTATTGCTTGATCCCCAGATAGCGGCGGTAGATGTCGGTCAGCATCTCGCCGTCAAACCCCTCCACGCGGTAGAGATTTTGCAGAATCCGCTTGATCTCCCCGATGGAAAGCGTGTTCTTCATGGCGTAGACCAGAAGCATCTGCAAAAAGTGCTCCTTGGTGTACTTCTTCCCCTTGATCGGCGAAATCAAGCCGTCCTTGGAGTAGTTGTTCACCATTGTCTTTGTCAGCGCACGGTCATAAAAACGCGGAGATCCCTCGCGCAGTTTGTCCGAGGCAAGGCTGGTAATCTGGTCAAGATACAGATCGATCGCGGGAATTTCTTCCGGCAACA
Organism: uncultured Eubacteriales bacterium; assembly: GCA_900547725.1. GTDB lineage: Bacteria > Bacillota > Clostridia > Oscillospirales > CAG-272 > UMGS1865. The sequence continues at coordinate 5,057 of URHR01000097.1, read as the reverse complement.
GATCCGTGTCGTTCACCGCGTCCCGAATCAGTTCGTTCAGCGTATTTTCGTCCATGGTTTCTTCCTTTCCGCAGGCAGCGCCGCTTCATGCGGCGGCGTGCCGCCCGAATCTCATTTTCAAAGCCCGTTTCGGATTTGGTATTCGCACATCCGTGAAGCTGCGAGACACATACGGTCGTTTCTCTTCCGCTTCATACGGTATTCCATACTATTATACAGGATTCCGACGCAAAAATCAAGTGGAAAGCCGCGATTTCCCGCAAAAAGCAGCAAAACAGGCGTTTTCCATGTCTCAAAACACCTGTTTTGCTTATTATTTTAGAATAATTCTTGTTTTTATTTCAGAATTCCTTCCATTTCGGAAAGCCGCTCGGCAGCAGAGGTTGCCGTCATATTGTTGAGGAAGAGCACCGTCGACGCGCCTTTTTCCGCAACGAAGGCAGGCAGAGACACGCCCATTCTGGCGCGGAAAGTCCGATAATCCACCACATAAACCGTGCGGTAGGTATCAACCAAAAACGGGACAAACGCGTTTCCGAAGAATTCCTTGACCACCACAATCGCCTCGTCCCGCTCCGCGTCGGGATTCTCGATTACCGAAAGCGGGTTGTCGCCCGCAATGAAGCAGTTGTACTTCGAGCCTGCCGCCGCATAGTAGCGGTCGGTTGCGGTCTGAATGACGGGATACTGCCCTGTCGCGTCCCCCTTTACGGGATAGACCGTCATCTTGTTCGTTCCGCTCGGGATCCACGCTTCCACCGTGTCGGGCGTATCGCCGAGCGCGGAGGGTCTGCCCGCCTCGCTGTAGAGCGTTCCGAGGAAACCTGCAAATTCCATGCGCTTCCACGAATCCAACTCCCGCGGGGTCAGTCCCGCTTCCGCGCAGAAGGCACGGTAGGCATAGTACGCGCCGCGCGCCGTCCAGTGGTGGTCGGTGCGGAAATAGAGATACTCGTCCTTGTGCGCCAGAAGTTCGGGCAGAACCGAGACTTTTCCGACCGAGGCGTTCATCATCGCGTACATTTTGCTGACCGATTCGCCCGCGTCCGACATATCGAACTGCGCCTGTTCGCGCTCGGTCAGGTTGACTGAATAGGAAAGCGGCACAATCAGGTCATAAACCTTCGCGTTCGGCATGGCTTCCGCCGCACGGTTCAGAATTGCCGCATACCGTGCCGCCGCGCTCTCGTTGTAGCGGTAGGATTCAAACGCCTGATTTCCTTTGATGTACATCGTCCCGAGTTTTTCCACGGGCGTGCCGTCGTCATGCCCCGGGGTTGCGCCACCGCCCGTATTTCCGCCCGACGGCGTGTTCGGTTTTACCACCCGCACCGTGCGGATGCCGTAAAGATTTTCCAGCGCCTGCTGAACGGAAATCAGCCCGTCCCGCCCGGGAAAGGTGTCGGCATACCATGTGGTGATTGCGGAAGTGTAAGTTCCGTTCCAGAAATCCGCCCATGTAAATGTGGGAAACTCGGTCAGCTTCCGCTTTTCCGCCTGCGATTCGCTCGGTCGGAGGAAAAAGAGCAGTCCCACAAACCCGATGACCAACAGCGCCCCCGCAAAGCCCAGAATTTTGGCAACGTCGGTCTTTTCCCGCCTGGAGAGGAGCATACGGTGTCCCTTTGCGGGCGACTCCGTAACGGGCGGTTTCTTCGCCTCCGGTTGTTGCTCCGACGGAGTCTGCTTTGTCGGAGCGTCATATTGTTTTTGTTCCGTATTCATGACAGCCTCCGATCAGAATTGGAAATACAGGAAGGGATTATAGGTGTTCCCGACCAGAGAAAGGAAGGAGAGCACCAACAGCACCACAGGTGCTGCAACCGCCACCGCGCCCGAGAAACCTCTCCACGCGGGGGTCGTTTTCGCCGCCTCGCGCACCCGCCTGACCACGGCGGGCAACAGCGGCGTGCAGGCGGCAACCGCCACCGCAAGGAAGAACAGGTTATTGAGAAGCGTCAGGCGGGCGGTGAGATCCCAGAAGCCGTTGCGGAAGAACAGATCCGCAATTGCCGAGCCGAAGAGCGACAGATCCTCAAAATAGAAGAGCATCCACCCGAACCAGACCCCCGCAAGAAGCCCGCAGTGCCGCAGAATCCGCTTCCAAAGCGGCAATTCCGCATAGGGGGTGTGCAGGAACAGCTTTTCACCCGCCAACCAGACGAACCAGTAAAGCCCCCAGAGCACGTAGTTCCACGACGCACCGTGCCACAGTCCCGTGAGAAGCCAGACTGCCAGCATATTCAGAAGCTGCCGCTTCCGCCCGTGGCGGTTTCCGCCGAGCGGAATGTAAACGTAGTCGCGGAAAAACGTGGAAAGTGAGATATGCCAGCGCCGCCAGAAGTCGGTTGCCGAATCGGCGCAATAGGGGTAATTGAAGTTCTCGCAATAATGCAATCCGCACATCAGTCCCATGCCGATAGCCATATCGGAATAGGCGGAGAAATCCAGATAGATCTGGAGCATATAGAACACCGTGCCGAGGAATACCGTGCCGCTCGAAGCGCTTGCAAGTGCCTCTGCGGAAAGCGCTGCGTCCGCAAGTGATCCGCAATAGTTGGCAAGAATCGCCTTTTTTCCAAGCCCCAGAGAAAAGCGCGTGATACCTGCCGAAATGTCGGAGAGCCGCACGCTGCGATCCAGAAGTTCCGCTTCCACGTCGCTGTAGCGGACAATGGGTCCTGCCACGCATTGATGGAACAGCGCGGCGTAAAGCAGGAGCGTGAGATAGTTTTTCTGCGGCTCCACCTCGCGGCGGTAAACATCCGCGACATAGGAAAGCAACTGGAAGGTATAGAACGAAATGCCAACGGGAAGCAGGATATCGGGCAGAACCGCGTCAAAGCGGAAAATCGACTGCAAAGTCGAGGCAAAGAAATCGGAATACTTGAAAAAGCCGAAGACGAAAAGGCAGGTTGCAACCGTCATAAAGAGGATTGCGCGGCGATAGAACGGCACGCGCACGCTTCCCAACGTCCTCCCCGCCAGCCAACAGATAAAGGTCATGGCAAGCAGGAGAAGCAGGAGCGCAGGACCGCTCCATGCGTAAAAAATCAGGGAAAAGACGAGAAGCACGGCGTTCTGCCCCCGCAGCGTTTTGCGGGTATAGACCAACGCCATGCAAAGAATAAAGAAAAAGAAAAGAAAGAAAAGAGCCGAAAAAACCATTCCGTATAACCGTCCGTGTTCGCTGTATTAACCTGTATTTCCTATTGTATCATACTTGCCGTGTTTTTGCAAGAGGAAAGACGAAAAAGCGACAGAGTTTTTTTGGTTGCTCTCTTTTCCCGAAAAGCTGTTGACTTTCACCCCGAAATCTGATATAATGAAAGCAACCGAAACGGAGGTACACACCATGAACCGATTCCGCATCCTCACGGCACTTCTCTTCGCCGCGCTTCTCGTCTCGGGCGCGCTCGCGTCCTGCCACGCAAAGACCGAAAAGCCCATGACTTCCGCCACAGAGCCTTTCACATCCGGAGTTACGAAAGTCACGAAAGCGCCCGCCGATGCGCAGCAGACCACAGAAAAACCGCAGCAGACCACCAAAAAACCGCAGGAAACCAAAACGCCCGAGGATGCAAACGCCCCCACGGTCGGGTTGGAATTCAAGCTGACCGAAGACGGAACGGGCTATGCGGTAAGTGCGGGAAGCGCCACGGGCAAATCTCGCATCGTCATTCCCGCCGAGCATAATGGGAAACCCGTGACGGAAATCGCATACAACGGGTTTGTAAGATGCAGTCTGAAAAACATCGTCATTCCCGACAGTATCACGGCCATCGGGTCAAATGCGCTTGAATTCTGCACCGAACTGACCGAGGTCACAATTCCCGACAGCGTGACCAATCCCGGTTGGTTCACGTTCACCGCCTGCAGAAAGCTGACCTCGGTCACCCTGCCGGGCGGGCTGACCGAAATCACCCCCGGGCTGTTTCGGGATTGCAGCGCGCTGAAAAGCATTACCGTCCCGAACACGGTCACGTCCATCGGAGAAGGCGCTTTTTCGGGTTGCCGCGCGCTGAAGGAATTGCGCATTCCGCAAGGGGTTACGTTGATCATGAGTGCCGCGATCCAATATTGCGACAGCCTGCAGACGCTGGTCATTCCGGTAAGCGTGACAAACATACGGGATTACGCGCTCCGGGAATGCAGGAAACTGAAAACCGTGACCTACGAAGGAACGGTGGCGCAGTGGAACCGGATCAAAAAAGGCGGCTACAACCCCGAACTTGGCAGCGGCTTCTGGTATGAATTCTGGGAAGGCACTGTGCAATGCACCGACGGCACGGTTGTGTGTCCCGAGGCATGAGAACCGCGCGAACGCAGCAAAAGTTTCCTCTTCCCCCGCCCGCTCCCGTCCCATTCCAAAGGAGGCTTCATGCTCTGTCTCTATTATTATGAAGGCGAACTTCCGCCGTCCGACTATCTCCGCGCGCGCCTCGGCTGCGCGGCAAAGGATGTGCGCCGCCCCGAAAGCCTTGTCTGGCGCTTGCTTCTGAAGCAGGCGCTTTATGATCTTGCCGTCACCGACGACCCGGAAGCCATGCTAACCAATCTCCGGGCAACTGAAGGAGGAAAACCCTACGCAGAGGGCGCGCGATTCGATTTCAGCCCCACGCACACGGCGGGTCTTGTCGCGCTTGCCATCGGGGACTGTGGTCCGATCGGTCTGGATGCGGAAGCGCCGCGCGGCAGAGACGTTTCCCGCCTCGCCCGCGCCGCCGACCGTTGGTTCACGCCCGCCGAGAACCGCCGCGTTCAGACCGCGATTCAGAACCGCCCGCAGGAAGCCGAAGCGGTCTTTCTGCGCGTCTGGACGGCGAAGGAAGCGTTGGTCAAGCGGACGGGCGCGGGGCTTGCGGGAATGCGCCGCGCCGACACCCGCCATCATGCGGGGTGCACGCTCCGCTCCTTCGATTACGAGAATTACATTCTGACCGTTGCGACCTCCGCGCCCGACGTCCCCGAATTCCGCCGTGTTTTTTTCTGACTGCGGGGTGAGGAAAGACCTTGGAGGGAGAGAGAACCCTCTTTCGGAGAGGGTTCTCTCTCCC
>URHR01000096.1 GCA_900547725.1 uncultured Eubacteriales bacterium | reverse complement strand
AGATGTTCTCTGACGTTGTTATGGAGCTGCCTAAGTCCACCTTCGAGCAGTTTATCGACCAGGAAAAGGACAAAAAGGGCGTTAAGATGGATAATGAACTGGACGCGGACGATATGTCCGAGCTGATCGTTCTGTTCAAGGATCACTACAAGAAGTCCCTCGGCGAAGATTTCCCGCAGGACCCGAAGAAGCAGCTGATGGAGGCTGTCCGCGCGGTATTCCGCTCGTGGGATAATCCGCGTGCGAACACCTACCGCCGCATGAACGACATCCCGCACAGCTGGGGCACTGCTGTAAACGTACAGTCCATGGTATTCGGCAATATGGGCGAGACCTCGGGCACCGGCGTAGCCTTCACCCGCAACCCGGCCACCGGCGAAAAGAAGCTGTACGGCGAGTTCCTGATGAATGCACAGGGCGAGGACGTTGTAGCCGGCATCCGCACCCCGCAGCCGATCTCCGCACTGGCCAACACCATGCCGGAGGTTTACAACCAGTTCGTTGACATTTCCAGCCGCCTCGAGAAGCACTACGGCGATATGCAGGATATGGAGTTCACCATCGAGAACGGCAAGCTCTATATGCTCCAGACCCGTAACGGCAAGCGCACCGCGCAGGCGGCGCTCCGCATTGCGTGCGACCTCGTGGACGAGGGCAAGCGCACCGAGCAGGAAGCCGTTCTGATGATCGATCCCCGTAACCTTGACACCCTGCTGCACCCGCAGTTCGACGCGAAGGCGCTGAAGGCTGCGAAGCCGCTCGGCAGAGGTCTGGGCGCCTCCCCCGGAGCCGCTTGCGGACAGGTCGTCTTTACCGCAGAGGATGCGGAAAAGTGGAAGGCAGCGGGCAAGAAGGTCGTTCTGGTTCGTCTGGAGACCTCTCCCGAGGATATCACCGGTATGAAGGCTGCTCAGGGTATCCTGACGGTTCGCGGCGGTATGACCTCCCACGCGGCGGTTGTCGCGCGCGGCATGGGCACCTGCTGCGTCTCGGGCTGCGGTGACATCGCAATGGACGAAGAGAACAAGAAGTTCACGCTCGCAGGCAAGACCTTCCACGAGGGTGACGTGATCTCGATCGACGGTACGACGGGTAACATCTACGGCGAAGCAATTCCGACCGTTGACGCAACCATTTCCGGCTATTTCGGCAGAATCATGGGTTGGGCGGACAAGTTCCGGAAGCTCAAGGTTCGCACCAACGCCGACACGCCGCGCGACGCAAAGAAGGCGCGCGAGCTGGGCGCTGAGGGTATCGGTCTGTGCCGTACCGAGCATATGTTCTTCGAGCCGGACAGAATCGCCGCATTCCGCGAGATGATCTGCTCCGACACCGTTGAAGAGAGAGAAACCGCGCTGGCGAAGATTCTGCCGATGCAGCAGAAGGACTTCGAGCAGCTGTATGACGCACTGGAGGGCTATCCGGTTGTCATTCGTTTCCTCGATCCCCCGCTTCATGAGTTCGTTCCGAACACCGAAGAGGAAATCGCACATCTCGCCAAGACGCAGGGCAAGACCGTTGAGCGCATCAAGAACATCATCGCGTCGCTCCATGAGTTCAACCCGATGATGGGTCACCGCGGATGCCGTCTGGCGGTCACCTACCCCGAAATCGCCGCTATGCAGACCAGAGCGGTCATCCGTGCGGCAATCAACGTGAAGAAGGCGCATCCGGACTGGAACGTCGTTCCCGAAATCATGATCCCGCTGGTTGGCGAGGTCAAGGAGCTGAAGTACGTCAAGGACGTTGTCGTCAAGGTTGCCGATGAGGAGATCGCGGCGGCAAAGAGCGACCTGAAGTACGAAGTCGGTACGATGATCGAAATTCCGAGAGCGGCTCTGACTGCGGACGATATCGCGAAGGAGGCTGAGTTCTTCTGCTTCGGTACGAACGACCTGACGCAGATGACCTTCGGCTTCAGCCGTGACGACGCGGGCAAGTTCCTCGGCGCTTACTACGACAAGAAGATTTACGAGAACGACCCGTTCGCGAAGTTGGATCAGGTCGGCGTTGGCAAGCTGATGAAGATGGCGGTTGAACTCGGTCGCAAGACCCGCCCGAACCTCTCCTGCGGTATCTGCGGTGAGCACGGCGGCGACCCGACATCCGTTGAGTTCTGCCATACCATCGGTCTGGACTATGTCTCCTGCTCTCCTTACCGTGTGCCGATCGCCCGTCTCGCGGCGGCTCAGGCTGCGTTGAAGGACTAAAAGGTCGCGGGGCTTTGCCCCGCACCCCACTCGGGGGCTTCTTTCGAAGAAGCCCCCGAGACCCCAAGAACTTCCCCCATAAAGACCTCCCTGCGTTGCATGGAAGGTCTTTATGGGGGAAGTTTTGAATTTCGGGGCTTTTCAAGGAGTCCCGAATGGAGCGCGGAACGAAGCCCCGCGTTCTTCTCTCCCCTGCGATTTCTCCCTCTTGACATACGGGATGATTTGGAGTATAATATAGAGGTAGGATGTAACCATTCGTTGCACAGTATCTTGCAAACAAGACGGAACGACACATGGGTCGTTCCCTACAACTCTCATTTCTAATGGGGTACGCACCCTGCAGGGGCGCAATCCGAAGGGAGCGCCCCGCATTCCACCGCTTCCCATTCATCAACTAACTTCCTACCATTTCTATCCGGTAGCAGGAGCAGCCGGAATTCGTAGCACGGAATACGGCTACAGAAAATCAGTACCACCTAAACATAGGGGGTAAAATCCCCCTTAGTTAAAGTTCTTGAAAGTCTTGAAATTGGATTGCAAGCAATCCAATTTTAACTTCATTTCAAGAAGTTTTCAAGCAGGGTTCGGGACAGAGTCCCGAGGTCTTACGAAAGGCAGGTAAAACACCATGCAAAGCGACGTGCGGTTTTTGTGGCGGGACTGCCTGCCGGAACTGCGGAAAAAGAAAATTCTGATCTCGGAACTTTCGGGAATGCACGAAGTCCCAACGCACGGACATGAATTTCTGGAACTCACCTATATCACCGCAGGACAGGTCATCCATACACTGGACGGTCAGGAGCAAACGCTCGGAGCGGGCGATTACTTCATCGTCGACTACGGAAGCCGACATAGCTACCGCGCAAGCGGTAACGAGGGGTACAGCAATATCGACTGCCTGTTTTTGCCGGAACTGCTCGACCCCGCACTCAAAGGAACGGTCAGCCTCCGCATCGTGCTGGATCATTACCTCCTCCACTATAACATCCGCGCCCTGACCCAGAACCCCGCGCATATGACCTTTCATGACAACGACGGCAGAATCCGCGCCCTGCTCCGCCAAATGCAGAGAGAGTCCGAAGGGCAAGAACCCGGCTATACCGAACTGCTGCGGTGCTACCTCCTCGAAATTCTCCTGCTTACCATGCGCCATCTCGACGACGCGTCCAGCGCCGCCGCAGGCAACGATATCTGCGGCTTTCTCACCGCCTACGTCCGCGACCACTATATGGAGCAGATCAGCCTCCGCGAGCTGGCGGGACGGCTCAATTACAGCGTTTCCTACGTCAGCAGAATCTTCAAAAACGGCATGGGAATGTCCTTTATGACCTACCTCCAGAATTACCGCGTGGCGGAAGGCTGCCGCCTGCTCGCCTCCTCGGATCGCACCGTGGAAGAGGTTGCGGCAATGGTCGGATATAAGGACGCAAAGTTTTTTGCGTCGCTCATCCGCCGCTTCCGCGGGACAAGCCCGAACGCCGCCCGTCGCGGCGCAAGGTCGGATTTTTCCCCCCCCGCGCCATCCAAAGCCCCCGAAAGAAAGGAACCGATATGAAACGAATTCTCACTGCGGCGCTTGCCGCCCTGCTTCTTTGCCTGTCGCTCGCGGGCTGTTCGTCCGCAAAAGGAAAGACTCTCCTGACACTGGAAAAGGACGGAAGAACCGCCACCCTGTCGGTCAACCTCTACGAGTTGATGCTCTCCCGCCTCAAGGGCGCGCTGATCGGAAACGGCGCAACCAACGGCGGCTACTCCCCCACCGACGACGCGTTCTGGAACGTCCTTGACACCTACGGCGACAGCGACGAAAAGCAGACCTGCGCCGCCTACTACAGCGGGCTGATTCTGGAGAACTGCAAGACCTACGTTGCCGCCGAATGGCTGTTTGAACAGAAGGGCCTGACCCTCTCCGACGAAGCGATTGCAAACGCGGACAGCAAGCTGAAGGATCTGTTGGACAGCTACGGTTCCAAAACCAAGCTCAACGCGGTGCTCTCGGACTACGGGGTCAACTACGCCATGCTCCGCGAAGCCTATCTGCTGGAGGAAAAAGTCTCTGCACTGCAGGAGCATCTGTACGGCAAAGACGCCTCTCTGGTAGGCAGCAGCATCAAAGACGCTTACCTTGCGGAGCACTACGTCCGCTTCCGCCAGATCGTCCTGCCGCTCTACCGCTACGTTTATGTGACCGACAAAAACGGCGACGCAATCTGGTACAAAAAGGAATCCACGCTTTCCAAAATTGCCTACGACAAAAAAACGGGTTACACAAGAACGAACGCGGACGGAACGCCCGTGACCGATTCCAACGGCGACGAAATATACTTTTGGACAAAAGAACCACCCGCAGAGGGCAAGGATCGCATCTGCTACGACACCGAGAACGGCATCCGCAGTTACAAAATGAAAGGCTCGGTCGCCGAGACCGAGGAAATGACGGTCGAGGAAATCAAGCAGGTTAAGGAAAAAGCAAAGAACCTGTTTGCCGAGATGGAAAACGTTGACGACGAAACGTTTGAAGAGCGGATGGCGAAGGTCAACGAATACCCCACGGGTGAGGACAAATACACGGACGGCTACTATTTAAGCGTTGACGTGGACTACGCAAGCGCGGGCGACTCGGTTGCCTATCTCTCCGAACTGGTGGGCAAGCTGAAAGACGCCGAGGTCGGAACGGTTGTTTATGTGGAGTCAGGCGACGCGCTCCACATCGTGCGGAAGTACGCCCCCACCTCGGGCGCATACGATCTGGCGGAAAACGAGGTGTCCTTCCAACTCTTCAACTCTTCCCTGATCGAATCCCTTTTCCTTGAGGAATGCCGCGCGCTGTTCGGTGACATTGTGGTGGACGAAACAATTCTCGCCTCCGCCACCGACATCCGCCGCATCGGGGCAAATCTGTATCTGTATTGAAAGAGAGTCAAGACCTCGGGGCAACGCCCCGAGGTCTTGACTTTTCCGGAAAAATATGCTATACTGTAAGCATCAAAGCAGAGAGGAAACGAAAATGGATCAAGATTATATTTGCGGGGACTGGGGAGACGTAACAGACTGGACGCAACTGCGCGTTACGGTGGCGCTCTCCGACCTCGATGAGCTGACGGCAATCATGAGCATGGTGTCGAACAACCTCCAGATTGAGGACTATAGCGACATTGACCTCAAAACCTGCTACGGCGACCTGATCGACGAAAGCATTCTGAACGCCGACAAAACGATCGCCTCGGTGTCGGTCTACCTGCCCGCCGAGCGGAACGTTGCCGAAACCGTGGCGTTCCTGCGCGCGCGGTTCGACGCCTGCGGGCTGAAGCCGAAAAAAATCGAAACCGTCGGAGTCAAGGAAGAGGACTGGGCGAACTCGTGGAAGCAGTACTACAAGCCGATCCACATCGGAAACGAAATCGTGGTCGTTCCCGAGTGGGAGCATTACGAGCCAAGCGCGGGCGAGAAGGTCATCACGATGGATCCCGGCATGGCATTCGGAACAGGAACGCACGAGACCACGCGTCTTGTCATGCGTCTGTTGGAAAAACTGATGCCCCGCGACGCGGAAGGAATCCGCAACGGGGTATTGGATGTCGGAACGGGCAGCGGAATTCTGTCAATCTGCGCGGCGAAGCTGAATCCTGCGGCGCGCTGCGAGGCTTACGACATCGACCCGATGGCGGTACGCGTTGCAAACGAGAACATCCGCAAAAACGGTCTGGAGGGTCGGATTCTCTGCCGTGAAGCGGATCTGTTGCGCGGCGTTCCCGAGCATCCCCGCCGCATCATCTGCGCAAATCTGGTTGCGGACATCATCATTCGGATGATCCCCTCCCTCCCGCCTTACACCGACCCGTCAACCGTTCTTCTCGCCTCCGGCATCATTGTGGAGCGCCGCGGGGACGTTGAGGACTGTTTCCGCTCCCACGGCTACGAAGTCTTTGCCTCCGAGCAGGAAAACGGTTGGTGCGCTCTGGCTGTGAGAGAGGAGAGAAAGTGAGGAAGACCTTGGAGGGAGGAAGACCTTGGAGGGAGAGAGCCCCTCTTGAAAGAGGGGCTCT
>URHR01000095.1 GCA_900547725.1 uncultured Eubacteriales bacterium | reverse complement strand
CTCTCCCTCCAAACCTCCCTCTCTCACCGAGAACTTCCCCCATGTCCCCGCCACTTACAAGGTGAAAATTTGTTTCGCTTTTTGTGTGTGGCAGGGACATGGGGGAAGCTTTTTGTTGCCTTGGGAGGTAGGGAGTTGTTACAGAGTGCGGCTTCGCACCCGATTGGTGAGCGATTGGTTTTTACGGGAATATGCGGAACGACACGCGGTTTGTTCCGCTACTTTTTGTGGGGGGATGTCTTACACATTGTTTGTTCTCAAATTACCATATGTTCTTGACAAATTATGACAATAGGAGTATAATAAAAAAGCCGCAGGGAAACCCGCGGACTTGGGAACACCGTGCAAGAGATTTTTTCGGTTCTCCTGTAAAAAGACGCAAGACTTGTCCGTTTCTTTGGAACAGATAAGCCTATGGCGGTTACTTCCTCCGGACACCGGAGGAATCAAATATTTCTTTTCTTCCTCCGGAAGTCTTTTCGGAGGGAGGTGGTATCAATGTACGTAACTTGGGATCAGATGCTCCTGTTAGGCGGCTTTATACTGAGTCTTGTCAAGCTACTGCGTGACATCTATAACAAAAAGAAATAACCGCCCAAAGCTTCCACACCGGAGCGGTTATTTCATAATCAATCCGAGGAAGTAACCGTCATACGGTGTTCCCTCGTATCTATCATACCACAATCCTCTGATTTTGTCAACCCTTTCCCGAAAAAATCCACCCCAAAGAGTGCGATAGCCGCACTCTTTTTTCTATCCGCACCTCTCCAAACGACAAAAGCTTCCCCCCTCACCGAATCCGACGGCACTCGACGTAGAAGCGCTTGTCGTGCGCGTGCCCCATTGAGAAGGTCTTGCGGGGGAGCGCACCGTCAGCAAGAATCGCGGGGAACAGTGCGGATTTTTCCATCCCGCGAAACAGAAAGCCCACTGCGTTCGGACGGGTCGCAAGCGAGCGGAGCGCATCCTCGCCGTGTATGTAGTCAACCGTCAGGGGCGCGCGACTGTCCAAAAACGCCTGCAGGGTCGCAACGGGAAGCTGATAAACAGGGGACGGAATCGGAATGACCCGATCACCCGAAGCCGTCACCGCGCAGATTTCCTGCGCCGCCGCAGAGCCTGCCTGCGCCTTTGCATACGCCGTGAAATCCGCGAGAAAAGCGGTGGAATCCACATCAAATACCACGCGGTAGATCGGCTCGAAATCCAGAGCGGGATCGTGAATGTTCTCTATCTCAACCAACGCATAGCGCGCGGGGTGCGAACGTGCCGCATCCGCTCCGAGCGCCGCCTTGACCTCCTCGTATGCCGTCTTCGCTGTGGCAAGCGAGTGGTTTCCGTCCCCAACCGCAAACAGAAGCGGATTTGAACCCTGCCCCTCGGTCAGCGTATCCAGCGCGTCGGTCAAAGCCGCCTGACGGTCGGCGTCCAAACGGTAGCCGCGGAGATGCCCGCCGTTTTCCATCAGGTCAAAGTCGTAAAGCAGGGGGAGCGACGCGCGTGCGGAAAGAAGCGAACCGAAAACCGTATCGCGCGGATCGTCAAACAGCAGAATGACATGCGGCATCTCCAACGGCGCGTTGCGGCGAATCCGAACGCGCGGCGGAATCCGCTCAAGCACCGTTCCTTCGGTCGCACGGATGGGGGAGACCGCCCCCGCGCGGAAGTCGTAGGCTTCCAGATCCACCGCGCCCACAATGCCGCGCCGTACCCGACCGTCCGCCTGTGTCCGCTCGACCAGAATCATCGAATCCGGGTAGGGGATCAGCAGGTCATTCAGAGCCTTTTCCATTGCGCGGTGAATCTGCGGAATGCGGCTGTCGCTCTCGGAAAGGTAAAGTTCGGGGAGCATCAGCCGGAGCGAGGACGGCGCGTCTCCGACAAAACGGGCCACCCGTTCCCAGTAATCGGGCTGACTTGTATATTGGTCGCAGGCAACCGTTGCCCAACGCGTTCCGTCAACGCGGGAAAAATCGGGCAGAAGAATTTCTGTCGGGCGGAAAATATCACGGGCACGCATTGCGAACCTCCTTATTTTATACGTTTATACGTTCAGATAGCCGCGCAGAACCAACAGCGTGTTCTTCACTCCGTCGCGGTGACTGCGCTCGTAGCCGTGGCTGGCGTAAACGCCCGAGCCGATCAGACCGTGGCGCACATCGGCGCCGCCGCCGAGCGTGGCTTCCACGTCCGAGCCGTAGTGCGGGTACACGTCGACCGCGTAGTCCGCGCCCGTCGCCTTCGCCGCGTCAATCAGCTTTCCGACCACTTCGTAGCTGTACGGTCCGCCCGAATCCTTGGCGCAGATCGATACCTGTCGCTCGGTACAGGTCAGACCGTCGCCCACGCAACCCATATCCACGCTGATCGCTTCGGTCACGCCCGCGGGAACGGAAGCGGCACCGCCGTGCCCGACTTCCTCGTAGACCGTAACGTGAACATACACGCGGCGCGAGAGGGTGATGCGGTTGTCGGCAAGGTACTTTGCAAATCCGAGCAGGATGCCGACCGACAGCTTATCGTCGAGAAAACGGCTTTTGATGTAGCCCGACGCCGTAACGCGTGTGCGGGGATCGAAGCAAACGATGTCGCCGACCTCGATTCCGAGCGCGCGGGCGTCATCGGCGCTTTTCACGTTCTCGTCAAGCAGAACCTCGGTGGTGTCGAAGGAGCGCTTGGTGTCGGCAAACGCGCCGTTGACGTGAACCGACGCGTTGCAGAGTTGGAGCGTGCCCTCGATGACGCGCCCCGCGCGGGTGTAGACCCGCACATTTTCGGTTTCGCTGTTTTCGGCGCGCATTCCGCCGAGGTTGGTCAGGCGCAGTCTGCCGTTGCCCTTGACCTCCGCGACCATGCCGCCGAGCGTGTCGGTGTGCGCCTCGAGAAGCAGGGCGTTTTCCGCATCCGCGCCGCCGAGGTCGACGAGAACGCCGCCCTTGTTGGTGAGGGTTGCGGAGAAGCCGAGCGCTTCGAATTCTTTTTTGACCCAATCCGCCGCGACTTTGGTAAACCCTGTCGGGCTGTCGATTGCAAGCAATTCCACGGCTTTTTCCACCGCGTAGGTTGTGTACTGTTCCATCATGATTCCTCTTTCGTTTCTGTATGATTTGGAGTGGTTTTGCATATACTGTTTTTATTCCGCCCTTATTCCGCGCTTTCGCGGTAGCGGCTCGGCGATGTGCCGATTTTGCGACGGAACAGCCCCGAGAAATAGAACTCGTCCTCAAAGGAGAGGTAGGCGGCAACCTCGCGGACGGTCATGCCCGTTTCCCGCAGAAGCCGGCAGGCAAGCGCGAGCTTGCGGTCGAGGACGTAGCGATAGAGCGACGTTCCGTACTCTGCGGCGAACAGACGTTGCGCCTGTGAGACCGAGCGCCCGATCAGCGCGGCAAGCTGTTCGGTTCGGAGCGGTTCGGTGATGTGGCGGTCGATATAGCGCCGCAGTTCCTGCGCGGGGGACAGCGGCAGGTCGGGCTGTGCGGTCAGCGAGAGCGCCATGCGGGTAAAGGCTTCGGTCATGAGACCGGTGCACTTTGCGGCGGCAAGGAGCGGGTCGCTTTCGGCGGCGCAGGTCTGCAGTTGCAGAAGCAGGGGGGAGAGATCCAGCCCCCGAAACACGCAGGCGGTTTCCAGTCCCCAGAGGTGAAGAAGCGAGCGCGAGAACACGCCCGAAAAGTTGACCCAGACTTTCTCCCACGGATCGGTGCGGTCGGAAAAGTACCGATGGTTATGTCCCTCCGGGAGCAGGTAGGTATCGCCTGCGGACAGGCGGTACTCGTGCCCGTCGAGGATGACGGTTCCCCTCCCGCTCCGAACCGTTTCAAGGCAGGAGACGGTTGAAGCGGGGCGGTTAATGATGTAGTTGCGGTTGGGGTAGGTAATACCGCACATTTGGAACAGGATACCGCTCTCTCCGTCGGGGGGCGCAAGGTGTCCCATCTGTATAATTTGCTCGTGTTCCGTTCGGGACACCTCCTTTTAAGAGTTAAGACATAATCCTTACTTCTTCCGAACAGCAACTAACCTGAACCATTTCTATCCGGTAGCGGGAGCGAGGCGTAAGCCGACAAAATCCCGCTGGTCGGGATTTTGCGCGGGAGCATCCGGAATTTGCAACACGGCAAACGGCTACACCAAAATTCGAACAAGGTAAAGACAGATTAAAAAATCCAATAGGGTAAGGGTCTTGAAGGTTCTTAGGGAACTTCTCCTAAAGAAGTTCCCTAAGCAGGGTTCGGGGCAGAGCCCCGAGGTCTTCCTTTTGCGTATTGTTTCCATTATAACAGATAAAAAGGATTTTGTCAAGGAAAAAGGGAATGAAAAGAGACGATCATCTGGCTCTGGCGGCGTATCTTGTCGGGCTTTGTCCCGAGCGGTGGCGGGATCGCGGGATGCGGACGGCATTTTATGCGGGAGCGGTTCTGCCGGACAGTAATCCCGCAACCTATCTGCGCGGGGTGACCCGTGCGCATAAGCCTGCGGGGCACAACACGCAGTGGTCCTATGCAACGGTTCTGCGCCTGCTTGCCGGAGTGCGGCGGAACGGGGTACGGGGGATGCGACAGGCTTACCGCCTCGGAGCGCTGACGCATTATCTTGCCGACGCGTTTACCTACCCACATATGCCGTCCTTTCCCGGCGGAATCCCGGCGCATAACCGCTACGAGCGGGAGATGCACCGCGTGTTCGGCGAAGTGCTCGGGGCGGCGGATCGCAATGCGCCGATTCCCGCTGACCCGTTCCGGTTTCTTTCCGGTTCGCTCGCAAAAAGCGGGGGAGCGGCTCACACGCCGCGCGCGGACTGCGAACGGATCGTGCACGTTTGCACGGGAATCTGGCGGTCTGTTTTTCAAGAAAATGGTGAAAAATCCCCGATTTCAAATAAAAAGAGCTAAAAACAAAGGTTTTGGGTTGACAGATGGCAAAAAAAATGATATAATGTTAAAAGACTGCGAATCAGGGCAGAACTTTTTGTCTGTCCCAATTTTTGAAAGGAGTCTTTCATGGGTAAATATTTCGGCACCGATGGGTTTCGCGGAGAAGCGGGGGTTACGCTGACTTCCGATCACGCATATCGCATCGGTCGTTTTCTCGGATGGTACTATTCGGACGGCGGCAAGAAAAAGGTTCGCGCGGTAATCGGCAAGGACACCCGCCGCTCCAGTTATATGTTCGAGTACGCGATCGTCGCGGGGCTGACCGCCTCGGGGGCGGACGCGTATATGCTCCATGTGACCACGACCCCAAGCGTTTCCTATGCCGTGGCGGGGGATGATTTCGATTGCGGCGTGATGATTTCCGCCAGTCACAATCCTTTTACGGACAATGGCATCAAGTTGGTCAACCGCCGCGGGGAGAAGATCGACGACGGGACCATTGCGGCAATTGAGGACTATCTGGACGGCAAGACGCCGGAAGTCCCGTATGCCACGGGGGAGAACCTCGGGCAGATTGTGGACTATGCGGCGGGCAGAAACCGCTACATCGGGTATCTGATCTCGCTGTCGCGCTACTCCTTCAAGCCGTTCCGCGTGGGTCTGGACTGTGCAAACGGTGCGTCCTGGATGATTGCACGGAGCGTATTCGAAGCGCTCGGCGCGCAGGTATCGGTCATCAACGCGTCTCCCGACGGGCTGAACATCAATCGCGGCGCGGGGTCGACGCACATTGAAGGCTTGGTTCGCCATGTGCGCGAGAACCGTCTGGACATCGGCTTTGCCTTTGACGGCGACGCGGACCGTTGCCTTGCGGTGGACGAGAACGGAAACGTGGTCAACGGCGACCACATTCTGTACATTCTGGGCAGCCAGATGAAGAAGGCGGGCGAGCTGACCAACAACACGGTGGTTACGACGATCATGTCCAACATGGGGCTTTACAAGGCGCTCCGCGAGGCGGGGATCGACTATGTGCAGACCTCTGTTGGCGACCGTTATGTTTACGAGAACATGGTGGCAACCGGAAACTGCATCGGCGGCGAGCAGTCGGGGCACATTATCCTTTCCAAGTACGCCACGACGGGCGACGGCATTCTGACTGCGATCAAGCTGATGGAGACGGTGATCAGCACGAAGCTGCCGCTTTCAAAGCTGGCAGAGCCTGTCATGATGTTCCCGCAGGTTCTGAAGAATCTGCGCGTTGCCGACAAGGCGGCGGTACGGAACGATCCCGCCGTACAGGAGGCGTTGAAGCAGGCGGCGGAGGACCTTGGTGATACGGGTCGCATTCTGCTCCGCGAGAGTGGCACAGAGCCTGTCATCCGCGTGATGGCGGAAGCTCCGACCGAACGCATTTGCGAAGAAAAAGTCGATCGCGTGATTGCGGTTATTCGCGAGAGAGGCTTGGCGTAGGATTAGGAAGACCTTGGAGGGGAAGAGCAAGACCTTGGAGGGGGAAGGACCCCCTTTCGGATGGGGTCCTTCCCCCTCCAAACCTCCCTCATCTCCCCGAACTTCCCTGCACGGCAACCG
>URHR01000094.1 GCA_900547725.1 uncultured Eubacteriales bacterium | reverse complement strand
CGCTTGCAATCCGGACGGAAATGTGCTATAATAAAAGCGTTCGGCAAGAGACGCACCATTAGCTCAGATGGATAGAGCACTAGCCTCCGACGCTAGGTGTCGACGGTTCGAGTCCGCCATGGTGCGCCAGAAAGTCCCGCAGAAATGCGGGACTTTCGCTTTCTTCTTACCTGATCTACCTTTTTTTATATAGTAAAGAAGCGCCTGCCGGAGCAGGCGCTTCTTTGGCGTTCCCGAGGTGACTTGAACACCCGACCTACCGCTTAGGAGGCGGTCGCTCTATCCAACTGAGCTACGGAAACATCGGACAAAGGGTATTATAGCATATTTTTTGCAAAAAATCAAGTCCTTTCCCGCTTTTTTTCGCAAAACCCTTGACAAAGGACTTTTTTCATGGTATAATAATACGCCGCTTGAAAAAGGCTTTTTAAAGTGCGTCTCTGACGCCGCCCCGTTTCAGCGAGTCTATGAGAAAGAGAGGTGCTTTTCGTGTTTGCAGTTATCGAAACCGGCGGAAAGCAGTACAAAGTAGTCGAGCAGGACATCATTTTTGTCGAGAAGCTCGAGGTTGCCGAGGGGGACGAGATCGTTTTCGATCAGGTCAAGGCTCTGTCGGATAACAACGGCTTCAAGGCAGGTACTCCCGTCGTTGCCGGCGCCAAGGTGACCGCTAAGGTCCTGAAAAACGGCAAGGGCAAGAAAATCTACGTTCTGAAGTACAAGTCCAAGAAGAACGAGAAGAAGAAGATCGGTCACAGACAGCCTTACACCAAGGTGCAGATCGTGAAGATCGAGGGTTGATCTTCAACCTAAGAACATGACGAAAATCGTGTTTTTCAGAAGCGGTGGAGTGTTCTACGGCTTTGAGGAGCAGGGGCACACCGGCTACGGTGAGGCGGGGGACGATATTCTCTGCGCCGCCATCTCCTCGATGACCATGTTTCTCATCAACACCGTTGAGGTTGCATACGATTCTCCGGTCGATTACGAGATTTCGGAGGACGACACCCGCGTCCGGGTCAGAGCCAAAGCCGCTCTGCCGGAATTCGAAGCCGACGACTACAAGCGTTATGCGGTCTCGGGCATCATGATGGGGTACTATATGCAGCTTGGCGATATGCTGGAGGAATACGGCGATTTCCTTGACGTGACCGTTGAGGACAGACCCTACGGAGAATGATCTCTACCATCCAAAAAACGAACAGGAGGAACAGAATGATGTTGAAGCTCAGTTTACAGTTCTTTGCTCACAAAAAGGGCGTTGGTTCTACCAAAAACGGCAGAGACAGTGAGTCCAAGCGTCTCGGCGTGAAAAAGGCGGACGGACAGGCAGTCGTTGCGGGCAATATCATTGTCAGACAGCGCGGCACTGCGGTTCATGCAGGTGAGAACGTCGGCGTCGGCAAGGATTACACCCTGTACGCGCTCATCGACGGCAAGGTCAAGTTCGAGCACAAGAGCAAGACGCAGAAGAAGGTCAGCGTTTACGCAGACTGATTCAAAAAAAGAACGGCGGAAGCCGTTCTTTTTTACGGGCGAAAAAAACGATCCCGACGAGCGAGGAAACGGCGCAAAAACGGGAGAAAACGAGAGAAAATGAGAGTTTAAGGGTATCTAAATTAAAATAACGGAATTTTTTTTGAAAAAACCCTTGACAAGCCCGCGCGGATGTGGTATAATATCCGAGCGTGATAAATGTAGTACTATAAATCTGGAGGAAACACAATAATGTCCACGTTTATGCAGAAAAAAGAATCTGTGGTTCGTAAGTGGTACATTCTGGACGCGGCGAACAAGCCCTTGGGCAAGACCGCTGTTGCGGCAGCCGATCTGCTGCGCGGCAAGAACGCTCCCGAATTCACCCCTCATGTCGACTGCGGAAATTTCGTGATCGTCATCAATGCAGACAAGGCGATCCTGACCGGTAAGAAGCTTGAGCAGAAGTACCTGATTCATCATTCCGGCTATATCGGCGGTCTGAAGAAGGTTCAGTACAAGACCCTGATGGCAACCAAGCCGGAGCTTGCGATGGAGCAGGCGATCAAGGGAATGCTCCCGAAGAACACGCTCGGCGCACAGGCTTATGCCCGCCTGAAGGTCTATGCCGGCGAAGCTCACAAGCACGAGGCGCAGAAGCCCGAGGCTTATGAGTTTTAATTGAGGAAAGGAAGGACATAAACTGATGTATACAAGCGCAAAGCCTTATTTCTACGGCACAGGCAGAAGAAAGAAGTCGGTTGCCCGCGTTCGCATCGTTCCCGGTTCGGGCGCGATCACGGTCAACGGCAGAGATATTGACGATTATTTCGGTCTGGAGACGCTGAAGCTGATTGTCAATCAGCCGTTCGGCGTAACCGGAACCGCAGGCAAGTTTGACATCATCGCTACCGTAAAGGGCGGCGGAATCTCGGGACAGGCAGGCGCAATCCGTCACGGACTGGCGCGTGCGCTGGTTGCTTCGGACGCGGAGCTGAAGCCCGCTCTGAAGGCGGCAGGGCTCTTGACTCGCGACCCTCGTATGAAGGAAAGAAAGAAGTACGGTCTCAAAGCTGCACGTCGTGCACCGCAGTTCAGCAAGAGATAAAATCAACATCCGCTTGGGTGGATTACAACACCTGCCGTTATCGGCAGGTGTTGTTTTTTATTCTGTCTTGAACGGTTCGCCAAGCGGTTGGTTGCGCCCGATTGGCTTACAGGAATTGCTTCCGTTGGAGGTCCGGCGGGAGGGGAGAGAGAAGGGCGGGGGAGAGGTCGAGCGGGGTGATACAGCCGGTTGTTCCGTTGGCGCGCAGGCGGGCGACGGCGCGGGAACAGGCGACGAGAACGCTGCCTGTCAACGCGGGGTTGGAATCCGATTGCAGTCCCATGGTGAGGGTGTGGGTATGGTCGGCGGCGGTTTTTCCGCTCCGAATGACCCGTCCGCCGTGCGGCAGTTCGCTGTGATCCCGGGTCAGTTCCTCCTGCGTGACAAAGGTGACCGTTGTTTCGTAACCTTGGAAGTAGTTCGGCATGGTGCGGATATCCCGCTCGATTTTCGCGCGGTTCGCGCCGTCCTCTGCAACGACGTAGCACTCCCGCCGATGGGTTTTTGTAGGGGTCAGTCCCGCAAGCTGTCCGTGCTCTGCCTGCTCTGCGGCTTCGGGAATGGGGACGGTATATTCTCTTGCATCCCGCACGCCCGGCAGGCGGCGGATGGCATCGGAATGCCCTTGGCTGACCCCTCTGCCCCAGAAGGTCACACTCTCACCGTTTGGCAGGACGGAGGCGAACAGGGAACGCGCCGCCGAAAACAGCCCCGGATCCCAGCCTGCGCTGATGAGTGCGAGATGTCCCGAAGAACGCGCGGCGCGGTCGACTGCGGCGAAGTGCGCGGGGATTTTCTCGTGCGTGTCGAAGCTGTCGACCGTGTTGAAGTCGGCGGCAAAAGTCGGGGTCTGGCGCGGCAGGTCGGTTGCGCTCCCGCCGCAGAGCAGCAGGACGTCGACCCGATTCTTCCAATGCCGCAGGGCGGAGAGCGGCAGAGCGGGGACGTTGCCAAGCGTTCGGAGCGGCTCGTTCGGGCGGCGGGTGAAGATGGCGACAAGGTCGATGTCAGGCGCGGCAAGCGCGGCGCGTTCCGCGCCTTTTCCGAGGTTGCCGTAGCCGCAGATTGCGATTCGGATATTCATCAGGAAAAAGCCTCCTTGGTAAGATTTGCAAACAGATCCGCCATGCCGAACAGCCCGGCAGGCTTGGTGACCAGAAGATCGGCGGCGGCAAGCGCGCCCGCCGCATAAGCCGAGCGGTCGTGCGCCACGTGGCGGAGGGTGATGGCTTCGCCGCCCGTATCGAGCAGGATTTCATGGATGCCGACGGTGTTGCCGACGCGCAGGGAATGAATGCCGATCTCCCGCGGGTCGCGCGTGCCGTAGCCTGTGCGTCCGGGGCGGGAGAAGCGGTCGGGAATTTTGGCACGGACGGCATCTGCAAGCGCCAGTGCCGTTCCGCTCGGCGCGTCGCGCTTCCGGCTGTGATGGGTCTCCGTGATTTCGATCTCCGCGTTCGGAAAGACCGACAGCGAAAGGGTCAGCAGGCGCTCCAGAAGGGCGACCCCGAGCGAAAAGTTTGCGGCGCGAAAGAGGGGAATGCGCTCGGCGGCACTTCGGATGGCGTGCGTCTGCCCTTTGTCCTGTCCTGTTGTGCCAAGGCAGAGCGGCAGGCGGTTTCCCGTTGCGTAGGCAAGGAGCGCGGCGGTTGCGTCGGGATGGGAGAAGTCGATGAGGATATCGGCAAAGGACGCGTCGGGAAGTCCTCGGCGCGGGTCAACGGGAGTCACGGTATCGCCCCGCGCAAGGGCGAGGCGGGCGACTTCACCGCCCATCCTGCCGCCGGCGCCGCAAAGCAGAATATTCATGCGTTGCCTTCCTCCTTTCGCAAACGGTATGGACAAATTCCGGGTTTTGTGGTATAATAGATCAGAAACAGCGCCTTTAGGCATATTTAAGGCTTGTGTGGTAAACTGACGACAGGCAAAGGAGGAATGGTTATGCGGCTTTTGATAGCGGAGGACGACCCGCGGTTGCTCAAATCCCTGCTGCATATTTTCACGTCCAACCAATACGCGGCGGACGGTGTTTCGAACGGAACCGACGCGTTGGACTACGCCCGCACGGGGGAGTACGACGGATTCGTGTTTGACATCATGATGCCGGGGGCGGACGGTCTGACGGTGCTCTCGACCCTGCGGCGGGAGGGGATCACCACGCCCACCCTGTTTCTGACTGCGCGAACCGAGGTGGATCAGCGGGTTGAGGGGCTGGACGCGGGAGCGGACGATTATCTGCCCAAGCCCTTTTCGGTGCAGGAACTGTTGGCGCGGGTACGCGCGATGCTACGGCGGCGGGATCGCTTCTCGCCCGATGTGGTCACGCTCGGGGACACGACCCTGAACCGCTCGACCTGTGAGATCTCTTGCGGCGACGTGCGCCGGTTGCTCAGCGGGAAGGAGTTTCAGATTCTCGGTATGCTTACGGAGCATCCGGGGGCGGTATTCACCACCGAGCAGATCATCACGCACGTCTGGGGGTGGGACACCGACGTGGATACCGGTGTGGTATGGGTTCACATCTCCAACCTGCGGCGTAAGTTGGAGGCAATCGGGTCTTCCTGGCAGGTGCGCTTCATCCGCGGCGCAGGATATGTACTGGAGGGAACGGCATGATCTGGCGGTTGCGCAGGAAATTCATTCTCATCAGCACGCTTTCGATGCTCGGCGTGTTTGCTCTGATCTTTGTTCTGATCGTGGTATCGGGCTATTCTTCGCTGGACCGCACGATGGACGAGCTGACCGACGCGGTATCCTCGGGGCGTTGGAAATTTCCCGAGCCGGACGATGATGTTCCGCCGCCGAAGGACAGCATGGGAAAGCCGGACAGCATGGGGAGCGAGGTGCGCTTCAGCACGCGGTATTTTACGGTGACGTATGAGGATGACGGTGAGGTCGACGTGGACACCGAGCACATTCACGCGGTGGACGCGGACGAGGCGGTTGCCTATGCCGCGGCGGTTCGCGACGGGGACGCGCGGGGGTGGTACGGCATCTACCGCTACAAAGTATATGAGGACGACGGCGAAACTGCGATTGTTTTTGTGGACGGAAGCATGAACCGTTCGCAGTTGCGGACGCAGCTGCTGAACACGGCGGCGGTTCTGTCGGGCAGCGTTGCGGTGGTGTTGCTTCTGATTGTTCTGTTCTCGCGCGTGGCGGTCAAGCCTGCGGCGGAGAGTTACGCGAAGCAGAAGCAGTTCATCACCGACGCGAACCACGAGCTGAAAACGCCTTTGACGTTGATTCTGACAAATCTGGACATTGCGGAGACGGAGCTTGGGCAGAACGAATGGTTGGACGACATTCGTGCCGAAGGGCGGCAGATGGCGGAGCTTGTGGGGCAGATGGTCGCACTTTGCCGCATGGACGAAGAAAAGCCGCCGCTTTCCAAGGCAGAGTTTGACCTCTCGGAAACGGTGGCGGACACGGTATCGGAATTTGAGCCGTTGGCGCGTGCGCAGGGGAAGCGGATGGAATCGGAGATTCTGCCTGCGGTCAGATGTTTTGGCGACGAAGGGGCGATCCGCCGTTTGCTGGCGATTCTGTTGGACAACGCGGTGAAGTACTGCGATCCTGCGGGGGAGATCCGGGTCACGCTTTCCTGCAAGCGCCATGCGGTATTGGAGGTCGTAAACAGCTATGCGGCGGTTGGCGAGGCGGACTTGAATCGCCTGTTCGACCGCTTCTACCGCTCGGACAAGGCTCGGACGTCCGGGAGCGGGTTCGGCATTGGTCTGTCCATTGCGCAGGCGACGGCTTCCGCGCACCGCGCGACGCTCTCCGCCTACCGCGCCGGCTCTTCCGAGATCGGCTTCCGGGTGGTGTTTCGGGAGTGAGGGGAGGAAGACCTTGGAGGGAGGAGAGCCCCCTCTTGAAAGAGGGGGCTCTCTCCCTCCAAACCTCCCTCTCTCAC
>URHR01000093.1 GCA_900547725.1 uncultured Eubacteriales bacterium | reverse complement strand
GGGCCGTCGGGTCTGTTCTGTTTTGATTTCATCCGACTCCCCCTCCCAACGGTCTTTCGGTCAGCGGAACTCGGTTGCTTTCTCCGCCATCGGTATAGTGTATGGACAAAGCAGACGGGTTATGACTGTTTCGGAATCATTTCCAGCCGATGGCACTGAGAAGTCCCGCCAGCCCGATTCCGGAATTTTTCTTTTCTCCCTTGACCTCGGCAATCTCGTCGCGGTCAAGCGCGATGTAATCCATTTTGAGGTATTCCTCGCCGACCATTCCGTATTCCTCGGTTGCAATCCGTCGGATCTCCAACAGATCGACCGATGTTTCCAGATCGGACTTGAGGTCGGTAATGTCCTCGTGCAGTTTGGTAATTTCCGCATTCAGGCGGCTGATCTGCGTCTCCGCCCCGATGACCATCAGCGACCCCGCCACAATCAGCATCATGGAGACGGCAACCGCGGCGACTGCGGCAAAAGCCGACAGCGGAAACCGCCGTTTTTTCTTTTCGGTCGACCCTTTTCGCGGATCAAACCATAAAGAATGCCGCTTTTTCACGGTTTCGACGGTTTGCGACGGCAGTTTCCTCAGATTTTCGCCGGTTTTCCGCACCGTGTCAAGCGCGGTCTGTTTTCTCACGGCAGGCTCGAGTGCGTGTGCCTCGGCACTTTCATAGACCCCTGCAGTGTCGGCGGAGAAGTCCTTTCCCTCCACCCGCATCGCGCGGCTCTCCCCCGCATAGCGGAGCAGGCCGTCCTCGGTCATCTCTTCCCCGTTGGTTCGGTAAGCGTTGACCCCGTTCTCGTTCATATCGGACAGGCGGTATGCAAGCGGTGCTTCCACGCGGGTTTCGGTCTCCCGCGCCTGTTGTTCCTCTGCGTCCCGACGGACTGTTCTGGCAAGTCCGCGCCCCGCAAAGGCCGAAGTCACGGAATTCGGGCAGAAAGCCTGTCCGTCGCTCCGTTCCGTCAATTTCGTTTCCGCCATTTCCGCACCTCCGTCCTATCATTATTATATAAGCAAGTTACAGTTTTTCCGCAATCCGCAGTTTGGCGCTTCTGGAACGCGGATTTTCTTCCAGTTCCCGCTCCCCCGGCAGAATCGGCTTGCGGTTGACGAGCCGAACCGTCGGCTTCTTCCCGCAAACGCACACCGGCAGGGTTTTGGGACAGGTACAGCCCGTCGCGAGATCCGCGAAGGTCTGTTTTACGATCCGATCCTCCAAAGAATGGAAGGTAATAACGGCAACTCTGCCGCCCGTTTTCAGCATTGCGACCGCCGAGCGGATCGCAGGCTCTATCACATCAAGCTCCGCGTTGACTTCAATGCGGATCGCCTGAAAGGTTCTCTTTGCCGGATGGTGCCCCCCATCCCGCGCACCGGCAGGAATGGCTTCTTTCACGATTCCAACCAGTTCCCCTGTGGTTCGAATCGGTCTTTCTTCCCGATGGCGCAGGATTGCGGAGGCGATTCTTCCGGAGAAGCGTTCTTCTCCGTAGTCGTAAAGAATCCGACGAAGCTGTTGTTCGCTGTAGGTGTTGACCACGTCGTAAGCGGTCAGCGGGTTGCGGGAATCCATCCGCATATCAAGCGGCGCGTCCGCTTGGTAGGAGAATCCGCGCTCCGCAGTGTCAAGCTGATAGGAAGAAACGCCGAGGTCGAGAAGCAGACCGTCGATCTCTTCGATTCCGAGCATCCGACAGACATCCGCCACCTGCCTGAAATTGCTTCTCACCACCGAAACGCGATCGCCGAACGGCGCAAGCTTTTCGCCTGCCGCGCGGATGGCGTCCTCGTCCTGATCGATGGCAATCAGCCGTCCCCCCTCGCCGAGGCGGGAAGCGATTCCGAAGCTGTGATTTCCGCCGCCCGCCGTTCCGTCAACATAAATGCCGTCCGGGCGGATGTTCAGCGCTTCCATGCATTCCTCAAAAAGTACGGGCTTGTGGGAAAACCGAATCTGTTCTTCCATATTTAATTCGGCTCCTTTCCGCCGTCAGAGTCCGAGTTCCTCCAACTGGCGCAGGATATCCGCCATATCGGTCTCGCTCTTCATCTTCTCGTAGTTTTCCTCGGACCAGATTTCCGCGTAGTCGCCGCAGCCGACAACCACCGCGTTCTTTTCGATTTCCGCATAGTCGACCAACTCCTGCGTCAGAAGAATTCTTCCCTGCGCGTCGGGCGTCACCTGCGCGCTTGTGGAGTTGAGGATACGGAACACCTGATCCTGCAGTTTACGGTTCTGCTCCCGCAGAGGCGCGAGGTATGCCTCCCAACCCGCGAGCGAGAATACCTTCAGGCATTTGTCGCGGAGAGACTTTGCCACGCAGAAGGTCGAACCCAACTCGTCGCGCAGCTTTGCAGGCGTAAAGATTCGGTTTTTGGGGTCAAGCGTATGTCTGTATTCACCGCCGAGCATATCGGGTCCTCCTTTCCCTGGTCGGTTGCGGATCGGTCGGGATTTTCCTCCCATTTCACACCACTCCGCACCATTTCACACCACCGTGCTTATATTATATTATATTTTTTCGGATTATGCAAGGGGTTTTCGGAAATTTCTTTGGATTTTTTTCAGTTTTTTCCCTCTTTTTTTCAATCGGGCGACTCCTGCGACAAAATGTCGTGCCACTTGTCGTATCGGATGTCGTACCGCCGCGCCGCCCGCTTCGGAAGTCGCGAAAAGAATCTCCCTGAATTTGTAAAAAAGCGCTTGACGGAAGCGCCGAAGTATGCTATACTAAAAGTAAATACCACCGAAATAGCCACAGAAAGAAGGACGCAAATGGAAGAAAACAAAACCCCCGCTCAGACAGACGCATTGCGCGCCTCGTTGCTCGCGCTCCGGCAGGAACTAAAGGAACGGGAAAAGGCGCAGACGGGTCACACGCCTGCGATCTGCAGCGACGAAATCATCGACGAAATGCTTCGCCTGAAGCCGAAAAAGCCCACCGATTTTTACAGCATCGTGGGGCTTGGCGACGCGTTTGTCGAAAAGTACGCCGGGCGGTTTCTTGAAGTTCTCGCGGCGGGAGAAAAGGCGCAGGAGGTTGACAACGCAACCATGGCAACGCTCCGCGAACTGTCAAAAAAGCTCATCAGCATCACGCGCAACAACCGGATGCTGTTTTTGCCGCGCCTGTCGTCGAAATATGCCGTGGATATTTACGACCCGTCCGGGCGCTATGACCCGCTCAACATCCTGTTCAACGCCTCCGCTCCGCTGACGATTGCGGACGTTACCGATCAGGATCTGCCGCGCACCGATCCCGCGCGCGAGCGCTATCGCAACCTCGTCGGATTGATCCGTGAAACCGTCCGCGATCAGCGCGACAAGGGTCAGAATGACCTGTACGTCGGGTATCCGTTCGTTCAGGGATGTCTGGTCGGCGGCGACTTCGGCATCCGCGCGCCCCTCTGTCTCTTCCCCGTCACGCTGGATCGCTCCACCGCCAATATCACGGTCAGCGCCGACCCCACGCGCGACATTCTTTACAACTCCACGCTGATTCTGGCGCATGACAAATTCAACGATCTTGACACCGCCCTCCCAGACTGTTCGCTCGAGGACGCAGAACCGGAAACTTTCATCGATACCCTTCTGAATTTCTATGCGGAAAACGACATCCGTATCGAAAAAGGGTCACCGGAAAAACTCAAAAAATTTACGGAATATGTCGGCGAGAGCTTCCCGCACTACACCAAGGGAACGCTGAAAATCGTTCCGAACATTGTAATCGGTCGCTTCCCCGCCTATTCCAATTCCATTCAGCGCGACTTTGACGAGATTCTCGACAAGGGATTGGTCAACAGTCTTGTCACCGACCTGATCTCGGATTACGGCGGAACGGATTTCTACTCCGACGAAACAACCGTGGAGGAGCTGAACTCGTCCGAAAAGCCGGTTTCGGTCAGCGAATCGTCGCTGGTCTATATCAACCCGCTGAACAGCGCGCAGGAAGCGGTTCTTTACTCCGCCGAGCATCAGGACGAGTTGGTGATTGAAGGACCTCCCGGCACGGGTAAATCCCAGACCATCACCAGTCTGATTACGCAGTTTATCAATGACGGGCGCACGGTGCTGATGGTCTCCGAGAAAAAAACCGCTCTGGATGTGGTTTACTCGCGTCTGGGCAACCTCTCGCGCTATGCGGTCATGCTGGACGACGCGACCAACAAGAACCTGTTCTACGGACAATTGGAGCGTATGCTCTATAGCACCGATCCGAGCGTTCCGATCTCCGCGCCCGACCTGACCGCGATCTCCCGCGAGGTGGACGACAACGTGGCGGTTCTGGAGAATATTGCGGACAAGCTTTACCGCCCCGGCGCGTTCGGCGTAGAACCGTACCGGCTCTATCTGGAGAGCCGCCGCATCAACCTGAACAACCGCGACCAGATCAAGACCTACCGCACCATCCGCAATCTGATGACCGATGAACTTCTGAGTCTGAAATACGACGAGGTTGCCGAAATCCACAAGAAGTTTGCCAACGGACAGCTGACGGGCAGTCTCGACCACTATCAGCTGACCATCGAGCGCTACCCGTGGTTTCTCAAAATGCGGGACGACCTTTCCAATTACGATCTGATTCTGTTCTCGGATTCGATTGACGAAATGATTCTCAAGGTGGACGAATGGCGGAATCTTCCCTTCCTCAAGCGGCAGGCATCCCGCTCCCGTCTCTCCAAGGACATTGCGCAGGCAACAAAAGACTACTTTATCAAAGGCGGTTCTTACGTTCTGCGTCTGATGATGGAACAACCCGAAGCGGTGAAGCAGAGTCTGAAAGAGTTCACCGAGGGCTACGCCAACCTCAAGCCGATTGTGCAGTCGCTGACCGAGCACGAAAACACCTATCTTGCGGCGCTGAAAAAGATTCACAAGATCTGCGGCGGAACAGTGACCGAGTGGAACGACGAGCTGTACAACACGATTCTGTTTGAGCAGATTCAGCGCTTCGAAACCGAAAACCGCACGCTGATGTCGCAGGTCGCGTCCTTTGAAAAGGTCGTTGCGGCGATGGAAAAAGCCATCGATGAAAAGATGCAGCTGACACGTCAGCGCATCTCCGGCGTGCTTGCAAACGACCTGAAGTATATCACCACCTCCAAGCGCAAGGGCGAGATCAACCGCGCCATTGAGAGCCGTCGCCGCCCGAGCGTGGCGAAGTTCGTGCAGAAGTTCGACTTCGAGCTGTTCAAGGGCATCAAGGTCTGGCTGATGACCCCCGAAACGGTTTCCGAGGTGCTCCCGCAGCAGAACGGTCTGTTTGACCTGCTGATCTTTGACGAGGCTTCTCAGCTGTACGTGGAGAAGAGCATTCCGTCGATTGTCCGTGCGAAAAAAGTGGTCATTGCGGGCGACCACAAACAGCTGCGCCCGTCCAGTCTCGGCGAGGGCAGAATCGAGCTGAACGAGGATCTTCTGGACGAGGACGCGGAAGTTTCGGCGGCTCTGGAAGAGGAAAGCCTTCTGGATCTTGCCCGCTTCCGCTACCCCGACATTCTGCTGAACACGCACTACCGTTCGCGTTACGAGGAGTTGATCGACTTCTCCAACTACGCGTTCTACAAGGGTCGGCTGTTCATTGCGCCCAACACCGATATGCCCGAAAAGCCGCCGATTGAGGTTCATCTGGTACAGGGAGCGACATGGGCTGCCCGCGCCAACCGCAAGGAGGCGGAGCAGGTGGTCGCGCTCATCAAGGAATTCTTTGCAACACGGCAGAACAGAGAGACGATCGGTATCATTTCGTTCAACGCGTCCCAGCGCGATATGATCTACGATGTGATTGACGAGGAGTCGCTCCGCGATCCTGCTTTCGGCGCGGCAATCCGCTCGGAAATGAGCCGCAAGGACAACGGCGAGGACACGGGCTTGTTCATCAAGAACATTGAGAGCGTGCAGGGCGACGAGCGTGATGTGATCATGTTCTCGATCGGCTACGCGAAGAATTCTGCGGGCAGACTGATGCACAACTTCGGTTGGCTGAACCAGAAGGGCGGCGAGAACCGTCTGAACGTTGCGGTCAGCCGTGCGCGCAAGAAGATTCACATTGTCACGTCCTTCCGCCCGAACGAGCTGTCTCTGGACGACGCGAAGAACGAAGGGCCTGTGATTCTGAAGCGGTATCTGGAGTATGCGTTCGCGGTAAGTGACGGGGATACGGCGCAGATTGAGCGCATTCTGCACTCTTTCGGCGAGACCTACGGAATCATGCCCGCCCCCATCGAAACGGCGTTTGCGCAGAAGGTTGCCGACGCGCTCCGCGCGAAGGGCTACGAAATCGACACGCAGGTTGGTATCGGCGGCTACCGCATTGACATTGCGGTGCGCCGTGAGGGCAAGTACGTTCTGGGCATTGAATGCGACGGAAAGCTTTACAGCATTTCCCGTTCCGCCAGAGAGCGCGATTACCACCGCAGAAAATATCTGGAGTCCCGCGGTTGGCGCATCAAGCGCATCTGGAGCATGGACTGGTGGCGGGATGCCGAGCACGAGGTATACAATCTCTGTTCGCTGATCGACAGCTTGTCCTGAGGAAGACCTTGGGCTTTGCCCAAACCCACAAGGGGCTTCTTGAAGAGAAGCAACGC